>NZ_CP007501.1:675430-1013146 GCF_000973625.1 Polynucleobacter duraquae | reverse complement strand
GAATTGTCCTGATCGAGTTGGGCGCTAACGATGCTTTACGAGGCTTACCTGTTAATCAAACTGAGGCCAATCTACGGCAGATGGTTCAGATGAGTAAAAAAGCAGGTGCCAAGGTTTTACTCTGTGGCATCCAGATTCCCTCAAACTATGGCCAAACTTATACCAAGCAATTTAAACAAATCTATCCTCAAATCGCGAATCAAGAACAAGTTGAGCTACTACCATTCTTCTTAGAGGGCGTTGCTACTAAAGCAGAATTATTTCAAGCAGATCGACTACATCCCAATGTAGATGCGCAAAGCATTATCTTTAAAAACGTATGGGGCTCAATGGCCCCATACAGTAACTTGCTGAAAAAAATACCCTAGCTTAACTTCCCGCGCTTCCAGCGCTTGCCTGCTTCAGTGGGTTAATCACTTTAACGCCAGCGCTATTGCGCCAGTAAGCCATAAAGCCTGCAAACTCTGACTGTGCAGCCAGCGCTTGAATCTGTTGTGCTTGTGCTTTTTGAACCTTAGCATCTACCGCTGTCGGTTGACGTACCTGATCAATGCGATAAATGGTAGTACCAACGCCTGGATTAGCAACTGAAACAAGAGCTGGTAATGCACTTGCATTCACGGACATGACCTCATCCATCGATGGACCCACCAGACTGCCTGGCTTGTTGCGTGAAATCCAGGTCGCAGTGCTGAAACCAGCGACGTTCTTGGGATCCTTTTCAAGGGCGGCTAATTTTTCGCTAGCAGCTGTAATAGCTAGCTTCTCCGCAGCACGTTGACTTACCTGACGCTTCACTTCTGCCGCAACATCTTGATAAGGCAGAACTTGGGCTGGGTATAAGGTCACTACTCGAGCAGATACAAACACACCGGGTGCTATTTGCACAGCCTCGGTATTACGCTTATTTTTCAGGGCCTCATCACCATAAAGTGACTGAACTACTTTGGCATTGGCTAAAGGATGATCTCTAGACACGCCAGCTGCGCCAGCACGAGTGACACCCTTCTGAGTTTGAATGCTGAGCTTCAACTTGTCTGCGGCAGGCTTCAAGCTATCGGCCTGGTCATAAGTAATATTGGCAAACTGATCTGCTTTGTCATTAAAAACCTTAGAGTCCTCTTTCGGATCAGCCCTTAGCACGATGTACTCAACATCAATATATTCAGGACGTTCAAACAACTTGGCATTGGCCTCATAAAAAGCCTGCAGTTCATCGGCGCTTGGATTCACTTTAGCTAAATAATCTTTAGCGTTGAACTGCAAAGTCTGAACCTGTCTTTCAGTGTCATATAAAGATAAAACAATCTCAGATAATTTTGGGCTAGCCAACTCTGTCCGAGCAACTGAATTGATTAACTGCTGAATTTTTAAATCAAAACTTTGACCAGCATAAAACTGTTCTTCATTCATGCCATTGCTAGCTAGCAACTGTTTGAAGCGTAAATCATCAAATGTACCATCTTGTCGATATAAAGCGCGAATCTGTGGAATCTTTTGCAGGCTATTAACTAGCTCTTGCTTGCCTACTTGCAGACGGAGGTCGCTAATCGCAAAACCAAGAATGCGTTGTTGCAATAACTCGTTCAGGATCGCCTGACGAAAAGGTAGACTTTGAGCAATCTGGGCATTTCCACCGACACGCTCAGCTTGACGTTTTGCAGCAGTATCAACTTCTTGCGCAGTAATAGGCTTGCCATTGACTTTCACAATGTCAGTTTCTTTATCCATAAATTCGGAATAGCTTGATATACCGAATAAAGCAAAAGAAGGGACGATGAACAACATCAAAACAAACTGCAGAACTCTTTGGTGTTTACGTACTGAATCAAACATGAATTAATCGCTCGAAAAAAAATTAATAACACGAGTGTACTAGGCGGAAGGTCTAGAAGGAGCTAGAAAGCCTATTTGAGGAAAAACAAATGCAAATGGGGGAAACTGGTGGGCGCTGACGGGATCGAACCGCCGACATTCTGCGTGTAAGGCAGACGCTCTACCATCTGAGCTAAGCGCCCCAAATTAATACAGACGAGATTGTAACCTAGTGCGGGAATAAAAGAGGGATTCTTCAACAAAGTGGGCTGTAATAGACAGCTCAATCTGACTCAAAATCCCTCAAACATCTAGTTACATTAATGCTTCAGGACCTCTCCAGAAGAAATCTTTTCATTAACTTTGCTGGCCTCAGCGGCCTTTTTAGCAAGCTCTTCTGGCGTTGGGTCAGACAAAGCAACTGGTTTTCGCTCTAAAGCCAACTCCAAAACTTTGTCAATCCATCGTACCGGCACGATTTCAATTGCATTCTTGACGTTATCTGGGATATCAATTAAGTCTTTGATGTTTTCCTCTGGAATTAATGCCAACTTGATGCCGCCACGATGCGCTGCCAATAGCTTCTCTTTTAAGCCACCAATCGGAAGTACCTCACCACGCAAGGTGATCTCACCTGTCATTGCCACATCTGAACGAATTGGAATTCCTGTAAATACAGATACCAAGGCAGTTGTGATAGCGATACCAGCTGACGGACCATCTTTCGGGGTCGCACCATCAGGGAAGTGAATGTGAATATCCTTCTTCTCAAATGCTTCGTCAGTAATGCCAAGAGCTCTTGCTCGTGAGCGCACCACAGTTTTGGCTGCTTCTACTGACTCCTTCATCACGTCGCCAATAGAGCCTGTACGAGTAATAACACCTTTACCAGGCATTACCGCTGCTTCGATGGTGAGCAGATCGCCACCAACTTCAGTCCAAGCCAGACCAGTTACCTGGCCAACTTGATTCTCTTTTGCCGCAAGACCAAAGTCATACATCTTCACGGACAAGAACTTCTCTAAGTTGTCGGTATTTACAGTGACTGGAGCGGCTTCTTTTTTCAGGAGCAGTAGCTTAACCACCTTACGGCAAATCTTACTGATCTCTCGCTCTAAGGAACGAACACCCGCCTCACGAGTGTAATAACGAATCATGCTGCGGACAGCAGATTCCTCGATCTTCAGTTCATCCTTCTTCAGACCATTATTTTTAATCTGCTTTGGAATCAAGTAATTGATGGCAATGCTAGTCTTCTCATCTTCCGTATAACCAGCAAGGCGAATAATTTCCAAGCGATCTAACAATGGACCGGGAATATTCAAGGAGTTCGATGTAGCAACAAACATCACATCTGAAAGATCAAAATCGACTTCAACATAGTGATCTTGGAATGTGTGATTCTGTTCGGGATCTAAGACCTCTAGCAAGGCACTTGCGGGATCTCCACGAAAATCCATACCCATCTTGTCCACTTCGTCCAAGAGGAATAAAGGGTTGCGTACACCGACTTTAGTCAAGCTAGACAGAATCTTGCCTGGCATAGAGCCAATATAGGTACGACGATGCCCCCGAATTTCAGATTCATCACGTACGCCACCCAAAGCCATACGCACAAACTTGCGGTTTGTTGCGCGGGCTATCGATTGACCTAGAGAGGTTTTGCCAACGCCTGGAGGCCCAACTAAGCAGAGAATTGGAGCTTTAACACGATCAACCCGTTGTTGAACCGCGAGATACTCCAAAATACGCTCTTTAACTTTATCAAGACCGTAGTGGTCTTCATCCAATACTTTTTCCGCGTTGGTTAAATCGTTATTGATCTTGGTTTTCTTTTTCCAAGGGAGCGTCACCAAAGTATCAATGAAGTTGCGAATCACCGTTGCTTCAGCAGACATTGGTGACATCAGCTTTAACTTCTTCAGTTCAGACTCAGCCTTCTTCAAGGCTTCCTTAGGCATGCGAGCAGCTTTAATGCGTTTCTCGAGTTCCTCGAGATCAGCACCCTCCTCACCCTCACCCAATTCTTTTTGAATCGCTTTAACTTGTTCGTTCAAGTAGTACTCGCGCTGGCTCTTTTCCATCTGACGCTTTACACGTCCACGAATACGCTTCTCAACTTGCAAGATGTCGATCTCACTCTCAAGATCGGCCAGAAGACTTTCCAATCGCTGCACTACGTCCGACATCTCCAGCAAGCGTTGCTTTTGCTCAAGCTTAACTGGCAGATGTGCGCAAATGGTATCGGCCAAACGACTTGGATCATCGATGCCACCTAATGAGGAGAGAATTTCTTGGGGTACTTTTTTATTGAGCTTCACGTACTGATCAAACTGAGCCATGATGGCGCGGCGCAATGCTTCAGTTTCGTGAGCATCTAATGAGGACATTGCCGTTGGAGTCGCTTCGCATGAGAAGTAGCCTTGACTATCCTCCACTTGGCTGACTTCAGCGCGTTGAACGCCTTCGACTAATACCTTGACGGTACCGTCGGGTAACTTCAGCATCTGCAGAATATTGGCAATACAACCAACATCGTAGAGGTCCTCTACGCTAGGCTCATCTTTCGCAGCAGTCTTTTGCGCTACTAGAAGTACATTCTTGCCAGTTTCCATGGCGGCTTCTAGTGCTTTGATGGATTTTGGACGTCCCACAAACAATGGAATCACCATGTGAGGAAATACCACCACATCCCTTAATGGGAGCAATGGCAGTTGAATAGGTTCAGAGGGTAGTAATAAGTGGCCAGGCATGGGGCAATTCCTCCAAAATAGTCATTCCGTAAATATCTCTAAAAATGCCGCACCACTAGATACAGGCATTATTGGAGAATAGGATACTACCTATGTGGGTGCCGCCAAGTGAAAAACAAGGGGGAAATAGACAAAAAGTGAGCAAAATCTACTAGTAACAGCAAAAAAATAGCAAAAATTAGGCTTTTTTACTCAATTCTGAAGATTCTTCACCTTGCTTGTAGACCAAAATGGGCTTACCGCCCTCAGCAATGGAGCTTTCATCAATGACCACCTTTTGAACATTCTTCAAAGATGGCAGGTCATACATCACATCCATGAGGGATCCCTCAAGAATGGAACGTAGGCCACGAGCACCAGTCTTACGGGCAATAGCTTTTTTAGCAATTGCTGACAAAGCTGTTGGGCGAACCTCCAGCTCAGAGCCTTCCATCGTCAACAAAGCTTGGTATTGCTTCACTAAGGCATTTTTAGGCTCAGTCAAAATCTGGATCAATGCTACTTCATCCAATTGCGCCAAAGTGGCAACAACGGGCAATCGACCAATCAATTCAGGAATAAGGCCGAACTTAATGAGATCCTCGGGCTCTACTTCGATCAAGAGGTCGCTGATACCGCGATCGTCTTTACCTGGAACCGTGGCATTAAATCCAATGCCGGTCTTCGCAGTACGCTGCTGAATGACCTTCTCAAGGCCGTCAAATGCACCGCCACAAATGAACAAGATATTAGTGGTGTCAACTTGTAAGAAATCTTGATTGGGGTGCTTGCGACCACCTTGAGGTGGCACAGAAGCCATAGTGCCTTCAACCAGCTTTAAAAGCGCCTGCTGAACGCCCTCACCCGATACATCACGAGTGATGGATGGATTATCCGATTTACGAGAGATCTTATCAATCTCATCGATATACACAATCCCACGCTGCGCTTTTTCTACGTTGTAGTCGCAAGCCTGTAACAACTTTTGAATAATATTCTCAACGTCTTCACCAACATAACCCGCTTCGGTCAAGGTAGTTGCATCAGCCATCACAAACGGCACATCCAACATACGCGCTAGGGTCTGAGCTAATAATGTTTTGCCAGATCCAGTTGGGCCAATCAGCAAAATATTACTTTTGGCTAATTCAACACCATCAACCATAGCTTTAGCAGGAAGCTTAGATTCTTTTTTATCTGAAGTCTCTACAGGCTTGCCATCTTTATCCAACTTCTCTTTTTTTGGCTTTGGCAAATACTGCAGGCGTTTGTAGTGGTTATAGACCGCTACTGCCAAAGTCTTCTTGGCATGATCTTGGCCAATCACATACTGATCTAGATTCTCACGAATCTGATGGGGTGTTGGCAAAGAATCATCGCCCTCGAGCTTAGGGAGCTTTGATAATTCCTCTTGAATGATGTCCGTACAAAGGTCAATACACTCATCGCAAATAAATACCGATGGGCCGGCAATCAGCTTTTTTACTTCGTGCTGACTCTTGCCGCAAAAAGAGCAATACAGAACTTTGTCTGTGCTGTTGGTAGTGTTGATATCGCTCAAAGTAGCTATCTAAAAGAAAATTCGTATTAAGGGCGCTTATCGATAACTTTATCGATCAAGCCATACTCTTGAGCTTGGTCTGCAGACATAAAGTTGTCGCGATCAGTATCTTTAGCAATTGTTTCAATTGTTTGACCTGTGCGATCAGACAAAATCTGATTCAAGCGCTCACGCAGATACAAGATTTCACGAGCTTGGATCTCAATGTCTGAAGCTTGACCGCGTGCACCGCCTAATGGTTGATGAATCATTACGCGTGAATTTGGCAAAGCATAGCGCTTACCCTTCTCACCAGCGCACAATAAGAATGCACCCATACTTGCAGCCATACCCATACACAATGTGCTCACGTGCGGTTTGATAAATTGCATCGTGTCATAAATTGCGAGACCAGCTGAAACGGAGCCGCCTGGAGAGTTGATGTACAAAGAGATTTCTTTATCTGGGTTTTCGCTCTCGAGGAATAGCAACTGTGCAATCACTAAGTTGGCAGTTTGATCATTTACTTCGCCAACTAAGAAAACTACGCGTTCTCTGAGTAAGCGAGAGTAAATGTCATAAGCCCTCTCACCTCGACCAGAGGTTTCAATCACCATTGGAACTAAACCCAAACTTTTTGGCTCTAAATTCTCAGACTGGAAATGATTCTGGTTCATGTGGTCAGACCTTTATTAATTAATGACTTAGTTAAGTTTGCTGAGTTCTTCGAAAGTAACTGCTTTGTCAATTACTTTAGCCTGAGAAGTGAAATACTTCATCACATTATCTTCAAGCACCAAGTTCTCAACATCTTTGAGGCGGTTAGGATTGCTATAGAACCAACGCACTACTTCTTTTGGATCTTCGTAAGTAGCAGCCTGCTCATCAATCTCAGCTTTAATTTGATCTGCAGTAGCAGATAAATTCTGCTGCTTAACCAAGTCACTCAGAATCAAACCGAGGCGGACACGCTTCACGGCTTGCTCAGCAAACATCTCTGCTGGAATTGGCGCATCTTTTGCATTTGGAATGCCGCGCTGTATTAAGTCTTGACGTGCAGACTCAGCTAAGCGCTCTTGCTCTTGAGCAACCAAAGACTTAGGCACATCAAATTCGCAAATGCTGTTGAGCTTCTCCATGACTTCGCCTTTTAATAGGGAAGTAATGCGACGCTTAGTTTCGCGATCCAAATTTTCTTTGACCTCTGCGCGCATCTTCGCAACGCCACCCTCGGTAACACCTAAAGACAATGCGAACGCATCATCAACTACTGGCAAGTGTGCCCAATTGACTGACTTCACAGTGATCGTGAAATCAGCAGTTTTACCGGCAACATCTTTACCGTGGTAATCGGCTGGGAAGCTTAATGGGAAAGTCTTGCTATCACCTGCCTTGAGACCTAAAGTAGCAGCTTCAAATTCTGGCAACATGCGACCTTCACCGAGCACGTATTCAAAGTTTTCCGCTTTCCCGCCTGCAAATTCGACGCCATCGATCTTACCAACGAAGTCAATAACCACTTGGTCGCCAGCTTGCGCAGCGGTATTTGCGCCGCCATCACCATGGTCACCGGCATCGCCACGTGGATGGTAATGTACTTGCTGCTTGCGCAATACATCGAGTGCACGATCAATCTCTGCATCCGAGATATCCGTTGTGTACTTAGTTACTTCTGCTTTAGTGATATCGCCAATCTTTACTTCTGGCAAAACTTCAAAGTAGGCATCGAAAACAATTTTGTCTGCATCTAATTCTGATTTAGGATCGAGGCGTGGCTCACCTGCTAATTGAATTTTTTCTTTTTGGGCTAAGTCATAAAAGAGTTCTTGAGCTTTGTCGAACTGAAGTTCGAAATCGACTTGCATGCCATATTGCTTTTCAACCATGGTCTTAGGCACTTTGCCTGGACGGAAGCCTGGGGCTTTCATGGTTTTACCCAATTTAGCTAAACGGTCTTCTCTCGCCTTAGCCAAATCGGCACGAGCGAACTCTAAGGTCACTTTGCGGTCTAACTGACCTAAATTTTCTATCTGCGCAGCCATTCTCGTCTCTTAATTGAAAATCGGATTATGTGAAGCCCAAGCCAAGTAGCTATCTTGTGGTGCGAGGAGGGGGACTCGAACCCCCACACCATTGCTGGCGTCAGGACCTAAACCTGGTGCGTCTACCAATTTCGCCATCCTCGCGCGAATTCCGCAAACACTACCGAGCTGAAGCTTCACTCTAAAGACCACAATTCTACAATGCTTAGCGGTTTTGAAGGATATTTAGGCCTTGTAGAGCAAAGCCACGGCATGAACTGCTATGCCCTCACCTCTGCCAAGGTGCCCAAGAGATTCATTGGTTTTAGCCTTGAGGTTGACATGGCTGGGCGTCACCAGCAAATCTGCTGCAATATTGCGAACCATTTCCGGTAAGAAAGTGGCTAATTTAGGTTTTTGGCAAATAATCGTTGCGTCCACATTGCCCACATGAAATCCAGCTGCTTGGATCTTTTGCAGAGCAGCTCTGAGCAAAATTCGGCTATCCATATCCTTAAACTGTGGATCTGTATCTGGAAATAACTGCCCAATATCATTTAAGCCTGCGGCGCCCAGTAAAGCATCCGTCAAAGCATGCAACAAGGCATCCGCATCAGAATGTCCCAACAGGCCCTTTTCATTAGGGACATGCACCCCACCGAGAATAAGCTTGCGACCCTCGACCAAGGCATGAACGTCGTAGCCCTGGCCGATGCGAAATTGAGGAATATGAGGCGTGCTGGATGTCATGGGCTTGTAAGTGTTCTCTTGACTATAAGTTTATAGGGGTTCGCAAGAGGGTTTGCATCAAATCCCAATCTGCCGGATGGGTTACTTTGAAATTACGAGTCGCACCTTCAATTAATAGGGGGTTTTTGCCAATCAGCTCCATAGCACTGGCTTCATCCGTAATATCCGCCTCCAAGCGAATGCCCTCTTCAATGGCATCGTGTAATTGCTTTAAACCAAACATCTGAGGTGTTTGGGCTTGCCATAGATGATCTCGGGATATTGTCTTCACAGACCGGCTGGGATTACCAGCAATTGCGGAGTTAGCATCAGCCATTTTGAGGGTGTCAGCTAGTGGCATTGCCAATAAGCCACCCTCGCCCGTTTGATTTACAGCAAGAATGAGTTTTTGAATGAGTTGAGGTGTGATTCCTGGTCTAGCGGCGTCGTGCACCAGAACCCAATCGCTCTCAGGAATACCTGCTTTGAGCATCTCTGCCAAAGTATTGAGGACGGTTTCTTGGCGGGTGGGTCCACCGCTTGGAGTGAACCGGATCGCTGGAGCTTTACTGGTAAGCGTGCCTAGGATGGGGTTATCGATAAAACCAGGGCTTACGCCCACCCATATAGAGGCAATCTCGGGAGTCTGAATAAAAGCATCTAGGGCATAAGCTAGCATTGGCTTTCCTGCCAGCTCCTGAAACTGCTTTGGCAAAGCTCCACCAAGCCGAGATCCGGTACCTGCCGTAGGCAACAGGGCATGACATTGAGCTAAAGACGGTGAAGATTGATTTCCAGCGAACATACCTGATTCTATAATGAGCCTAGATGTCTGATGCATTAAAACTAGTACCCCCCATACCCGCACCCAGGGCTGGGCAGCGCTTTACCTTTTCAGGCCTGGTTGGCTCGTCAGATGCAGCGCTCATCGCCCAATCTGCCATTCGATATCGCTCAGAGTTCTCAGTCATGGTCATTTTCTGTGCCCAGGCACAGGAGGCTCAGCGCCTTTTGGAAGAAATTCCCGCTTTTGCCCCGCAACTCAAGACACGCCTACTACCTGACTGGGAAATCCTACCGTACGACCATTTCTCGCCACACCAGGATTTGGTTTCAGAGCGCCTAGCGACTTTGTATGAATTGCTCAACGGCAGCTGCGACATTGTTCTGGTTCCCATTACTACAGCACTGCAAAGACTGGGTCCGCCAAACTTTTTATCTGGTCACACCTTCTTTTTCAGACAGGGTGACAAGCTCAATGAAGTTGCACTGAAATTGCAGCTACAACAGGCCGGTTACGATCCCGTCAGCTCGGTGATGCGCCCTGGTGAATACAGCATCCGGGGTGGCTTGATTGATTTATTTCCAATGGGCTCCAGTCTGCCTTATCGCCTTGATCTTTTTGGTGATGAGATTGAGCAAATTAGAGCTTTTGATCCCGATACTCAGCGTAGCCTCTATCCAGTAAAAGAAGTTCGCCTATTACCAGGTCACGAATTCCCATTTGATGATGCTTCCCGTACGGCATTTCGTGGGCGCTGGCGCGAAGTATTTGAAGGTGATCCAACGCGGTGCTCAATTTATAAAGATGCCAACCTCGGAATTCCTAGTGCAGGTATAGAATCTTATCTACCGCTCTTTTTTGAAGAGTCATCGACAGTCTTTGATTACTTTCCCCGCTCAGGCGATCCCGTTTGGGCTGTGAGCATCGGCGATGTTGAAGAATCCATCAAGGGCTTTTGGAAAGATACCGTTTCCAGATACGAATTCTTAAAACATGATCTTGATCGCCCTATTCTTCCACCAGCTGAATTATTTTTGGATGTAGATCAATTCTTTACAGCAGCTAAACCATATGCACGTTTGGCATTAAATAAAGATACAGATAAAGAAACCCAAGAGTCTCCGCAATTTTTAGCCGTTCCCGACCTATCTATTCATCGGCGAGATACCGACCCCATCAATCGGCTGCGCACTCTGGTTTCCCAAGAAAAAGTACGCGTACTCATTTGCACTGATAGCAATGGTCGAAAAGAATCCATTCGCCAACTCTTTGAAGAGAGTAATTCTGTAGCCGGTCAACATGGAAAACCACTCTATCCACTGAAGCCAGAAGGTTTTGAAGGCGTCTCCGATTTTATTAAAGGCAATGCTCTATTTGGTCTGGTAACAGCGCAACTGTTTAATGGCTTCACCTGGCCTGCTGAAAACTTAATCATCGTCACGGAGGCAGAGCTGTTCACAGCCACTGCTCGTCAAAGGCGCAAGGGTAAGGAGAGTGAGAGCGCTGATCCAGATATGCTCTTTAAAGATTTATCTGAGCTTAAAATCGGTGATCCGGTTGTGCACTCTGATCATGGGATTGGTCGTTATCAAGGTTTAGTACTTCTGAATTTAGCGCCGCCCAAAGAAGAGCCTATCTTTGAAGAGTTCTTGCACTTGGTATACGCCAAAGACGCCACTCTATACGTACCAGTACAACAACTGCAAATGGTGACCCGTTATGCAGGCTCTGATCCTGATTCAGCACCATTGCATCAGCTGGGCTCGGGTCAGTGGGATAAGGCAAGACGTAAGGCTGCCCAGCAAATACGCGATACCGCAGCTGAACTTTTAAATCTCTACGCTGCTAGAGCGATTCGTAAAGGGCACGCTTTTGAATTCTCAGCCCATGATTACGCCGCATTTGCAGAAAGCTTTGGTTTTGAAGAAACTCCTGATCAGGCAAACGCCATTGCAGCAGTGATTGGGGATATGACTAGTGGTACACCGATGGATCGACTGGTATGCGGTGATGTAGGCTTTGGTAAAACAGAGGTTGCACTACGCGCTAGTTTTGTTGCGGTCATGGGTGGTAAGCAAGTAGCCATCCTAGCGCCAACTACCCTACTTGCTGAACAACATGTTGCGACCTGGAAAGATCGCTTTGCCGATTGGCCTGTGCGCATCGTTGAGCTCTCCCGCTTCAAGACTACTAAAGAGATTAATGCTGCACTAGCGGCGATTGCCAAAGGTGAAGCCGACATTATTATCGGCACACATAAGCTGCTATCTAAAGAAACTCAGTTTGCTAATTTAGGCTTAGTGATTGTGGATGAGGAACATCGTTTTGGTGTTCGTCAAAAGGATGCACTGAAAGCATTACGTGCTGAAGTAGATATTCTGACCTTAACTGCCACCCCCATTCCACGAACACTTGGTATGGCGATGGAAGGTTTACGAGAGTTCTCTGTTATTGCTACTGCACCCCAGAAGCGCTTAGCCATTAAAACCTTTGTGCGACGAGAAGGTGATGGCGTTATTCGTGAAGCGGTCCTGCGAGAAATTAAGCGTGGTGGACAAGTCTACTTCCTGCATAACGAAGTCGACACCATTCAAAATCGTAAGCATGCCTTACAAGAACTGATTCCAGAAGCGCGCATTAGCGTAGCGCACGGTCAAATGCATGAACGTGAGTTGGAGTCAGTGATGCGTGATTTTGTGACCCAGCGTACCAATATCTTGTTATGCACCACCATCATTGAAACTGGTATTGATGTGCCTACCGCCAATACGATCATCATGCATCGTGCTGATAAGTTTGGTTTGGCGCAGCTACATCAATTACGTGGACGTGTTGGACGATCACATCATCAGGCCTACGCTTATTTACTGGTACCAGATCCTGAGGCACTTAGTAAGCAGGCGCAATTACGTTTAAATGCCATTCAAGCGATGGAAGAACTCGGTTCTGGTTTTTATTTAGCGATGCACGATTTAGAAATTCGGGGTGCTGGTGAAGTCCTGGGAGATAAGCAGTCTGGTGAGATACATGAAATTGGATTTCAGCTTTATACCGAGATGCTCAATCGTGCAGTGAAATCTCTGCGCAGTGGTAAAGAGCCAGATCTCTTGACACCACTCCAAGCAACAACCGATGTCAATTTAGGTGTACCAGCCCTCTTTCCAAATGACTATTGCCCAGATGTCCACGAGCGACTATCGATGTACAAGCGTTTTGCCGGCACAAATGACTTCTCTGAATTAATGGGATTGCGCGAGGAACTAGTAGATCGCTATGGTGACTTACCTGATCAGGCCAAATCTCTTTATGAAACCCATCGCTTACGTCTGGAGATGACCGGCTTTGGTATCAAAAAGATTGACGCCAGCCCATTGTCCATTCAGATTCAGTTCATCCCTAATCCACCCATTGACCCGATGAAAATTATTCAACTGATTCAATCATCAAAATATATACAACTCAATGGCCAAGATAAATTAAAAATTCTCCCCCAAAAAGAGCAGGATTTTGAGAAACTAGAGCAACGTCTTGAACAAATTCGTAAAATTCTGAGAAGCTTAAATGCATCTGCCATGCTCAATACTGCTCAAGCCAATTAATTATTGATTGCTTACAACCAATGTCTAATCACCTCACGCTTGTCGCCCTTGCTAACACTGCGATCCCTGCAGAATTAAACATGGCATTGATCGAGCATGCAAAAATCTTAGGCATTGCAATAGCAAAGGAAAGCGTAGAACATACAAACTCCAAATACTTCACTGCCCGCTGGACTTGCCCACAAACCTTAATGCCTGAAGCAAGGGTTGCTATGCGCGATATAGCTGCGGCACACGACGCTGATTTAGCTTTTCTTTCGTCTGGATTCAAGCCGAGCGAAGTGAAAGTACTGGCCATGGATATGGACTCCACTCTCATTAACATCGAGTGCATTGATGAGATTGCCGACTTTACTGGTAAGAAGGCTGCTGTTTCAGAAATCACTGAGGCCACCATGCGCGGTGAAATTAAAGACTTTAAAGAAAGCTTGCGCAGGCGCGTAGCTCTTTTAGCTGGCGTATCTGCTGATGTGCTCGATTCAGTCTACAAAGAACGTTTGCTTCCCAACCCTGGCGCTGCTCAATTACTGTCTGGAGCTAATGCTCAAGGACTCTATACGCTGCTAGTTTCTGGTGGCTTTACCTTCTTTACTCAAAAGCTTCAACAAGAGTTAGGCTTTAAGCAAACCCAAGCCAATACCTTGGAAATCATAGATCGCAAACTAACAGGCAAGGTCATTGGCGATATCGTTGATGGTGCTGCTAAAAATGCCTATCTAGAACAAGCCTGCACTCTAATGAATTGCCGTAAAGGGAATTCCATCACTATGGGTGACGGATCCAACGATTTACCAATGATGCATGGCTCTGGTATCAGTATTGCCTATAGAGCAAAACCGATTGTTAAAGAAAAAGCCGACGCGGCTTTCGACCGAGTCGGCTTGGATGCTGCCTTACTGCTAATTGCTTAGAGGCGCTCAAAAATAGTTGCAATACCTTGTCCGCCACCAATACACATGGTGACCAAAGCATATTTACCTTGAACCCGATGTAATTCATGGATGGCTTTAGTGGCAATCGCAGCACCAGAGCACCCAATTGGGTGGCCCAATGCAATCGCTCCACCATTGACGTTGGTCTTAGCTGGATCTAAGCCCAAACCTTTGGTAACCGCCAATGCCTGCGCAGCAAACGCTTCATTAGATTCAATCACATCGATTTGATCTAATTTCAGGCCTGCGCGCTCAAGAGCAATCTTGGTTGCAGGGATTGGACCTTCACCCATAATGTGGTTAGGAACGCCAGCAATCGCATAAGAGACTAAACGAGCGATTGGCTTATGACCAGCCTTCTTCGCCGCTTCCGCTTCAGCAAGCACAAAGAATGCTGCGCCATCATTAATACCGGATGCATTACCTGCAGTAACACTGCCACCCTCTTTTTTGAAGACCGCCTTCATCTTCCCTAAAGTTTCCATCGTGGTGTCAGGCTTGCAATGCTCGTCCGTATCAAACACCACATCACCCTTACGAGTCTTGATGGTGATTGGAACAATTTGAGATTTAAAGCGACCTTCTTTAATAGCGTGTGCTGCACGGCGATGGGACTCTACTGCAAGGGCGTCTTGCTCTTCACGGGTGAGTTTCCACTTTTCAACCAAATTCTCAGCCGTTACGCCCATGTGACCAACACCAAATGGATCAGTCAAAACAGACACCATCAAGTCGATCATTTTGGTGTCACCCATACGGGCACCACTTCGCATTGCGGGTGAACCATACATACCACGTGACATCACTTCGACACCACCACCGACGCCGTAATCGCAGTCGCCTAACATAATGGCTTGGGCTGTGGTCACAATCGCTTGTAAGCCAGAGCTACATAAACGATTCAAAGCCATCGCTACAGATTCCATTGGCAGACCAGCCTGAATAGAAGCTACGCGAGCAACATAGGCATAACGGTTATCAGTCGGAATCGTATTGCCTACAGTGATGTAATTAATTAATGCTGGATCTACTCCAGAGCGTGCAACAGCCTCTTTCATCACAATGCCGCCGAGCTCACTTGGCTCTAGGCTGCTAAGCGAACCATTGAAGGCGCCAATTGCAGAACGCACAGCACTTAAAACGACGACATCACGACTCATAACAATCCCCTTTACAGTGCCTAATTAGGCAAAAAAGCGACCCCAACGCGAGGCCAAAACACTAGTTTTATTCTAATAGTCAAGTTTCGGCTATTAGGTCATGCCCTTGGGAGTTAATCACCGTTACTTTGATGATTTCACCAGCGCGGTAGCGCTTGGATGGCTTACTTGGAGACAAAACCCTCACCAAGCCATCGATTTCCGGGGCATCACCAATGGTTCGGCCCACTCCACCAGATTCATCTACCCGATCAATAATAACTTGAATACGCTTGCCTACTTTTTTAGCAAGTCGCTTGATAGAGATTTCCTCAGCTTTAGCCATAAACCGAGCACGACGTTCTTCTCGCAATGCATCCGGAACTGGATTATCCAAAGTATTGGCAGTCGCACCATCCACCGGTGAATAGGCAAAACAACCGGCGCGATCAATCTGAGCTTCATCGAGGAAATTTAATAGGTGCAAGAACTCTTCCTCAGTTTCACCAGGGAAGCCCGCAATAAAAGTACTGCGAATAACCAAGTCAGGGCAAGTAGCTCGCCATGCTTGAATGCGCTCTAAATTCTTTTCACCACAAGCTGGACGTTTCATCCTCTTCAGAACATCTGGATGAGAGTGTTGCAACGGAATATCTAAATAAGGAAGTACACCAAAACCGTGATCAGCAAACTCAGCCATTAAAGTCAGTACATCATCGACATGTGGGTATGGATAGACATAATGCAGTCGCACCCAGGCTTGATGTTCTCTTGCAATTTGGTTCAAAGCATTTACCAAATCAAACATTCGCGTCTTAACCGGTTTGCCATCCCAAAAGCCAGTGCGATATTGAATATCAACGCCATAGGCGCTTGTATCTTGTGAGACAACTAGCAACTCTTTTACACCTGACTCAAATAGTTTTTTTGCCTCAAGCAAGACTTCACCAATCGGACGTGAAACTAGATCGCCACGCATGCTTGGGATAATGCAGAAAGTGCAGCGATGATTACAACCCTCAGATATCTTTAAGTACGCATAATGTTTTGGTGTGAGCTTGACGCCAATCGGTGGGAGCAAATCCGTAAAAGGATCATGCGGCTTTGGGAGATGTAAATGAATGGCTTGCATCACCTCTTGGGTGGCATGTGGCCCAGTCACAGCAAGGACTTTGGGGTGAATGCTCTGAATGAGATCGCTACCGTCTGCATTCTTGCGGGCGCCTAAACAACCCGTCACAATCACCTTGCCATTTTCAGCTAAGGCCTCACCAATCGCCGCTAGACTTTCTTCTACAGCAGAATCAATAAAGCCACAGGTGTTGACAACCACCAGATCGGCACCAGAATAATCTTTAGCAGTCTCATATCCTTCAGCGCTCAGTTGCGTGAGGATGAGTTCAGAATCAACTAGCGCCTTAGGGCAGCCTAAGGAAACAAAACCAACTTTACCTGCCACGACTATTCTTTTTCTGTCTTATTAGGTTGTCCAGGAAACGGAAAGCTACTAAACAGATTCGGAGTATTTTGCATTTGCTCTTGCATCTTCACAAAAAGATCTTTGCTTTGCTCCAGATAGTTCCCCATGAGACCTTGCATCATTGGGTTTTGAAGATTCATCATTTTGGCCCAAGCCTCAGGTGTACTACCAGCACCTAAACCCTCAGTTTGATCGCCCAATTTATTGTGAATATCCACAAAAGATTGCATGGTCTTTTCAAGATAGCTACCCATCAAACCTTGCATGGAGTTTCCATAAAAGCGAATGATTTGAGAAAGCATTTGGGATGAAAAAACTGGAGTTCCACCAGCCTCTTCTTCCAGAATAATTTGTAGCAAGATATTGCGAGTTAAATCATCTTCAGTTTTTGCATCCACAACACTAAAAGCATCGCCGGCCATCACTAAATTTTTAATATCAGCCAGCGTGACATAAGCACTGGTTTGGGTGTCATACAAACGACGATTGGGATACTTCTTAATTAAGCGGCTATCGCCAGCTTTTTTAGAACGTGTGGCCATGTAGTTTTCCTAACTCTTGGTACTGCAATGCAACATCGGCATAGTTTATCTCTAGTTTGAGCTAAAGAGAAATATGCCGATGGAGAAACCACTAAAACGCAATTTTAATGAGATTTAGCCCGTATGCAGACCGCCATTTAAGGAGAAATCAGCGCCAGTAGCGTAGCCGCCGTCAGTAGAGGCAATCCAACAGCAGATCGAAGCAATCTCCTCGGGAGTGCCTAAGCGCTTCACTGGAACACCGGCAACAATCTTTTCAAGCACATCTTCACGAATAGCCTTGACCATATCGGTGCCAATATAGCCTGGGGAAACCGTATTCACTGTGACGCCTTTAGAGGCCAACTCTTGTGACAAAGCCATCGTGAAACCATGTAAACCCGCTTTTGCTGTCGAATAGTTAGATTGGCCAAACTGACCTTTTTGACCATTAACAGAAGAGATATTAATAATGCGACCCCAGCCGTTATCAGCCATGCCATCGACCACTTGTTTGGTGACGTTGAATAAGGAATTGAGATTGGTATCGATTACCGCCTTCCACTGATCCGGGGTCATTTTACGGAAAACGCTGTCTTTAGTAATTCCAGCGTTATTCACTAAAACATCGACACGCCCTACTTCAGCCTTGACTTTATCGAATGCGGCAACCGTACTGTCCCAGTCGGAAACATTACCTTCAGAAGCAATGAAGTCATAACCCAAAGCTTTTTGTTCGCCAATCCAGCGATCTTTGCGTGGGGAATTCGGGCCACAACCAGCGATAACCTTAAAGCCATCCTTGGCAAGACGCTGACATATAGCCGTGCCAATACCGCCCATACCACCCGTTACGTATGCAATCTTTTGAGACATGTATTTCCCCTTATGAAAATATTATTGAGCAGCTGTGGATATTTTTTCTTTCACGTACTTACCAGGCGCTGCTTCTAGTTTTTTGTAGCGTGCATTACCAAACGTCTTGCTAGCTTTTACTTTCTTGCCACCAAACTCTTCTAACCATGTTGCGTAGTTAGGCCACCAACTACCCTTAATATCTTTTGCTGCGGCCAACCATTCATCCGCAGTCTTGGCTAATTTATTATTTTCAAAATAATGACGCTTATTCTTTGCCGGTGGATTGATCACGCCAGCAATGTGTCCAGAAGCGCCTAAAACAAATCGATTTTTACCTTTTAATACGTGGGTAGATTCATAAGCAGATTTCCAGGGGACGATGTGATCATCATGTGATGCATAAATGTAGGCTGGCACAGTGATTTTGCCTAGATCAACTTTTTCTCCGCAAACTGTGAGCTTGCCGGGTTTGATTAATTCATTTTGCAAATAGGTATGCCGCAAATACCAACAGTACATTGGACCTGGCAGATTAGTGGAGTCACCATTCCAATACAGCAAATCAAATGGCGGCGGTGAATTACCTTTTAAGTAATTCTCCACAACATAGTTCCAGACTAGGTCATTTGGGCGCAAGAAAGAAAAGGTGTTGCCTAAATCTAAGCCTGACATCATGCCGAATTGACCGCCTTCACCGCCAATAGTACCCTCACGTAACTTCACCATACCTTCATCGATGAACACATCTAGGATGCCACTATCACTAAAATCCAATAAGGTCGTGAGCAAAGTTAAGCTGGCGACGTAATTCTTTTTTCGCGCTGCCAACACTGCCAAAGCAGTAGAAGTTAAAGTGCCGCCGACACAAAAACCGAGTACGTTAATTTGATCTGTGCCACCAATATCCTTGACAACCTCTATTGCCTTAATGACGCCATCACCTACGTAGTCATCCCAGGTCACTTTAGACATTGAAGCATCTGGATTTTTCCAGGAGACCAAGAAAACGGTGTGACCTTGTTCAACCATGTAACGTACGACCGAGTTATCTGGTTGCAAATCCAAAATGTAGTACTTATTGATGCAAGGTGGCACCATTAAGTATGGGCGCTCATAAACTGTTTCAGTTAGCGGCGTGTACTGAATTAATTCAAAGAGATCATTACGAAATACTACTTGACCTGAAGTCGTTGCAATATTCTTGCCGACTTCAAAAGCACTTTCATCCGTCTGAGAAACTTTCCCCTTTTTTAGGTCGCCAAGCAAATTCACAATTCCATTTTGAATGGACTGGCCTTGTGAGCTAATGATGTTTTCAAGCACTTCAGGATTGGTTGCAATAAAGTTTGATGGTGATAGAGCATCAATCATTTGCTCTGTAGTGAACAAAATCTTAGTTTTGGTTTTTTCATCTGCATCAACCGCTTTAGCAAGCGCAAGCAAATGTTTTGAGTTGAGCAAATAGGTTGCCGCAATCATTTTGCTCCATGAGGAATGCCATGCCTTGCCGGAGAAGCGACGATCTTTTACTTCGACGGCCTCAGGATTGGTTGCAAGATGGGAGAACTCAGCGAAGTATTCTTTTTGAATTTCCGCCAAGCGTTCTGGAGGAATTAACGCCATATGGTGTGGGGCCAATGATGGCGCTACACCGGTATTCATGCCTGCAAACATAATGATCTCGTAAAGTTGTTGAGACCATTCTCCATCTAACGGGCTACTAGGGTTATACGCACTAACCCTAGCCCTAGAGCTAAGCTAGTAATAACCCCAACTTAATGCTTATCTGAAATCCAGATGAGCGAGGCAAAGCGTCCCGTGACTTTATCCCGACGGTATGAAAAGAAGCGCTCTGGATCATTCACGGTACAAAACTCACCGCCATCGATTTGCTTTAGACCTAGTGTATGTAAACGATCTCTTGCTAATAAATAGAGGTCGGCCAAGTACTTGCCGGAAGTCCCGGGAATAGGAATAAAGGCCTTGGAGAGTACGTCTTGACCCTGAAGAGCAAAGGCTTGCAACACATCCTGACCCACTTCAAATGCGCTAGGCCCAATTGCTGGACCCATCCATGCACGGATATCGCTTATCGCGAGGCCTGGAGATAGTGCCAGCATTTCTTTGATGGTGTTTTCAAGGATACCGCCGCTCAAGCCACGCCAACCGGCATGAGCCGCCCCAATCACATCACCACTCCTGCTAGCCAACAAGACGGGCATGCAATCCGCAGTCAGAATGGCTAGCACCTCATTTGGAATATTGGTGACAGAAGCGTCTGCCTCAAATGCTCCAATAGTTAGAGTGCTCCTCGAGATCGGGGTGCTCACTGTGATGCCATGAGTTTGTTTGAGCCAAAGTGGTTCAGCAGGAAGCTCAGACCTCAGGATGCTGCGGTTTTGAAGAACATCTACTGAATCGTCACCCGCATTCAGTCCAAGGTTCAGACTATTAAATGGTGACTGACTTAGGCCACCTTGTCGGGTAGTGCAAAAAGCCTGAATTAGCTGCGACACAGTCCAGCTTGGCTCAATCTTATTGAGCGCGCTGATCATTTTTAATGGAGGCCATTAGAGCCTCTTCTCTTGGTAAGTCGGCTTCACTCATTCCCACCAAGGGCAGCAAATCAATCAAATCTTGGGGGGGCAATCTAAACCAGGTCATGATTTCCTGGGTTGCCGGATGCTGCAGACTTAAGGCATAAGCATGTAAAGCCTGGCGGTTAAAAGGCAGTGATTTAGCTACTCCGGGGGTCCTCTTGCGGTAAACCGGATCGCCTAAAAGAGGGAAACCCAAAGACTCTAGATGAACCCGAATTTGATGGGTGCGACCAGTCTCTAAGCGGCACTCCAGCAAAGCAACTGAACTTTCTGTAAAGCTCCCTTTAGCCAAGCGCCGAAATAAGGTGGCAGCAGGCTTGCCTTGAGCAGAACCAGCAGCCATTTTGAGTCGATCGCGTTGATCTCGACCCACGGTCGCCAGCACCTTGCCCTGAGAAGGGGCATCACCCCACACCCACGATAGATAACGCCTTCCCACCGTTCGCTCTTGAAGCTGCCTTACCAGTGAGGTTTGGGCTATATCTGTTCTAGCAACCACCATTAATCCAGAGGTATCTTTGTCTAGGCGATGGACAATTCCCGCTCTGGGGAGTTGCTTGAGCTCGGGATAGCGATAAAGCAAGGCATTTAATAGGGTTCCTGTCCAATTACCAGCAGCAGGATGCACCACGAGTCCAGCAGGTTTATTGACCACAATAATAGAGTCATCTTCATAGACAACATCTAGCGCAATATTTTCAGGGGAAAAAGCGAACTGTTCAGGCATTTCTTGTGGGAATACCTTAATACTCTCGCTCCCACGCAGTAAATGACGTACTTTGGTGACTTTTCCATCTACTGTTACCGCCCCAGCCTCAACCCAGGATTTAAGTCGATTACGGGAATAATCCGGTAAAGCGCCACCAAGAAACTTATCCAAACGCTCGCCACTGACCTCAGGGGGAACTTCTAGGGCTATGAAATCCTCATCATCGATATAATCAGTGGGATTCGAATCGGGAGTATGCGGCAATGCCACGCTTAAAGAGCCTTTTAGTTATGTCGGACGTTATTACAGACGCCAGTTTAAGGCTTGCTGCTACCCTTGGGTCATCTTCCAGAAAATCCTTTATTTCTTTACTAGTTAGCGCTAGCACTGCTTGTCTTGTGCTCGGCGGATGCGCGGGCAGCGATGGTCAAAAGGATGACACTGATATTTGGTCAGAAACAAAACTCTATTCCGAAGCCAATGAGAAACTGAAGGATGCGGACTATG
Organism: Polynucleobacter duraquae; assembly: GCF_000973625.1. Classification (NCBI taxonomy): domain Bacteria; kingdom Pseudomonadati; phylum Pseudomonadota; class Betaproteobacteria; order Burkholderiales; family Burkholderiaceae; genus Polynucleobacter; species Polynucleobacter duraquae. The sequence continues at coordinate 991,180 of NZ_CP007501.1, read as the reverse complement.
CAAAGTGCGGCAAGTACTTTGAAAAACTAGAAGGTCGCTTTCCATTTGGACCCTATTCTCAACAAGCGCAAATTAATGCTGCTTTCTGTTACTGGAAAGCGCAAGAGCAAGCCCAAGCCCAAGTTGCTATCGATCGATTTATCAAGCTGCATCAAGGCAGTCCTAACTTAGATTACGGCTACTACCTCAAAGGCTTAATTAGCTTTAATGATGATTTAGGTTGGCTCGGCAAATTTACAGGGCAGGATTTGAGTGAGCGCGATCCAAAGGCAGCCAAAGAAGCTTTTGAATCTTTCAAGGTTGTTGTAGAACGTTTTCCTGATAGTAAATATGCGCCCGACTCTTTAGATCGGATGCGCTATATCGTGAACTCCTTAGCGGAGGCAGATGTCATTGTGGCTCGCTTCTACTATCAACGCGGCGCCTACTTAGCTTCCGCCAATAGAGCTCAGTTGGTGATTCGAGATTATGATCGCGCACCAGCCGTTGAGGAAGCGCTCTACTTGCTGACGAAGTCTTATGAGAAGCTAGGCATGACTGATCTTAGCAACGATGCAGCACGTGTCTTTAAACTGAATTTTCCCGACAGCCAAATGATGGTGACCGGTCAACGCGTTCAAAAAGAGCGTCGCTGGTGGCAGATCTGGAATAAGTAAGAATCAATCAAGCCGGCGGCTTCAGTCAGTAAGCACCGGCACCCTTTGCGCCAACGCGCAAATCAGTTCATAACCGATGGTGCCGCTCATTTGAGCCACATCATCCACCGGAACTTCGTTACCCCAAAGCTCCACCACACTGCCTATTTTGGCATTAGGAGCTTCACGCAAATCGATCGTCAACATGTCCATGGAGACCCTTCCAACAATCGGGCAAATCACACCGTCGCCCTGAGTATCAGCGGCATCAACCCAAACAGGTGTTCCATCTTCCGCATGACGTGGATATCCGTCAGCATAGCCACCAGCGATCACACCAATGCGCATATCCTCTGGAGCTTCATAGCGACCACCGTAACCTACATAGTCGCCTTTCTTTAAGTTTTGGATATCGATGATTTCACTACGCAAACTCATCACAGCTTGAAATTCAGAGCGAACGATATCGGCATGCACCCCAGTTGGTGAAACACCGTAGAGCAGAATGCCTGGACGGATCCAGTCTCCCAAAGCATTGCGATGCCAAAGGATCGCAGCGGAATTCGCCAAAGAAGATGGCGCTTCGAGCCCTTCGGTCGTTTGATTGAAGCACTCCATTTGCTCTCCGACTGATGGTGAGCGCTCTACCTGGTCTGCATTGGCAAAGTGGGTCATGTGATGCAGATGGTATCCGGCAGCATGCAAACGATGAAAGGCAGTTCGGTATTCCGCTGGCCTGAAACCAAGGCGGTTCATTCCAGAATTGAGCTTCAGAAAGATATTGATTGGATGACCTGAATAGTTTTTAAGGCTCTCAAGCCATACGACCTGCTTCTCGCTATGAACCACCAGGTCACATCGCAGCCGAATTACCCGTTCGAGCTCCTGCTGACTAAAAAGACCTTCTAAAAGGAGGATGCGACCCTCCCAACCGTGGTCTCTTAACCACTGTGCATCTGCAAGATCCAGCAAGGCAAAGCCATCGGTAGATTCCAAGCCCTTAAATGCAGCTTCAAGGCTGTGGCCATACGCTTTTGCCTTCACAACAGACCAGATCTTCGATTCCGGGGCAAGTTCCCGAATACGGCCTAAATTATGTCGAAAGGCATCAGTGTGTATAGTTGCCACAATAGGCCTACTAATAAAACGGTTAGCAGACAGACTCATTTACACCCTCCTTTCATGTTTTAATTACTTTAATGACTAGATTGTACGAATGAACCGTAGTTTTTACATCATTATGGCGGCGCAATTTTTTTCGTCGCTTGCTGATAACGCATTGCTGATCGCAGCAATCGCCCTATTGGTCCAGCTTGAAGCTCCGGCCTGGATGACGCCTTTACTCAAATTATTCTTCGTGCTCTCTTATGTATTGCTGGCAGCCTTTGTGGGGGCCTTTGCTGACTCCCGCCCCAAGGGCAATGTCATGTTCATCACCAATACGATTAAATTTGTTGGTTGTGTAGTCATGCTGTTTGGAAGCCACCCCTTGTTAGCCTATGCGATTGTGGGTTTAGGTGCGGCTGCCTACTCTCCTGCCAAATACGGCATCTTGACTGAATTACTGCCACCTGAAAAGTTAGTGGCAGCCAATGGCTGGATCGAGGGCCTTACGGTAGGCTCCATCATTATGGGTACAGTTCTTGGCGGAGTCTTGATCAGCAAATCGGTATCTGAAAGTCTCCTCGGATTTGACGTGCCCGTCCTAGAAACTGGCATCGATACCGCAGCGGAGTCCGCCATCATGATCATCATGATGATTTATGTACTGGCAGCACTCATTAATTTACGCATCCCCGATACTGGGGCTCGCTACGAGTCGCAAAAGACCAATCCAATCGAGTTAATAAAAGATTTTTCTATCTGCTTTAAGACGCTTTGGGCTGATCGTCTTGGCCAGATCTCATTGGCGGTTACTACTCTCTTTTGGGGGGCTGGCGCCACTTTGCAATTTATTGTGATTAAGTGGGCTCAGGTAGCCCTTCATATGAACCTATCCCAAGGCGCTATTCTCCAAGCAATTTCTGCATTTGGAGTTGCCGGAGGGGCTGTGTATGCTGCTTGGCGTATACCTCTTAGAAGTTCACTCAAGGTTCTACCCTATGGCATTGCCATGGGTTTAGTCGTTTGTGTCATGGCTGTATATAACTCAGACATGTTGCCTAATATTACGGTTTTAACTGTTGGCAAGTTTGAGCTTTCGCTCAAATTAGTACCAGCATATTTCTTATTGATTTTAGTGGGTTGGTTAGCGGGCTATTTTGTAGTGCCTATGAATGCGCTGCTTCAGCATCGTGGGCATGTGTTGATGTCTGCCGGTCACTCAATTGCAGTTCAAAACTTTAATGAAAATATTTCTGTTTTGATGATGTTGCTAATCTACTCCGGATTGATTTGGTTAGATGTTCCAATTCAGGCGGTCATTATTGGTTTTGGCGTAGTAGTGAGCGCGATCATGTGGCTAGTCATTAAACGTCACGCTGCCAACCAAGCTGAATACGACTCCATGCATTTAATTGGTGAGCACAAGCACTAAGCCCAAGGCTTAGATATTTTGTAACACTGATTTAGCAAGCAGTAGATCTTGCCAGAATAGCGCCCTATCCTTTGGCCTTGAAAGCAATTGATTTAATTCAAAAGTAGCTATCAGCGGCAGATCCTCTGCCCCGTCAGCGTTAATTGCTAAGACAGTCTCTCGAAGCTCCGGCAATCCATCACGTTCACCCGATAATTTTTGTGCCGCAGCACCACCAAACGCTAGGGCAACTATGGGCGTTCCATCTTGTGGCAATTGCTCAGGATTGAATTTGTCCGCAGGATTTTTCCAAGACCACTCTTGTGGCGTTAAACCGAGAACCCGAATGGTGTTCTGAAACAGAATTTCAGCATCGCCCTGAGGTTTATTGCCAAAAAACCACCATATTCCAGACGATCTACGCTCTTGCACCTCTGCAACTGCAGGCAATTCAGAGTTAGCCTCACCAAGCTGATTATTACTGACCTCGGCAGCAAGAATCGTTTGAGCAAGCTCAGGAGCGGCATCACGCGATGTCCACTCGGTGATACCCATTTCTTTAAGAAAGCTTGAATTTATACTCATATTCATGCCTCAAGCTTAATCGATTTAGCCAAAACTAGCGCATCTTCACGTAAGCCATTGGCAGCATCAACTGGGTAATAATTTTTTCGCAAACCAATCTGCCCATACCCAAGACTTTGATAGAGTGCAAGGGCTGCTTCGTTGCTGGGACGAACTTCTAAAATAATTCGGGGCATATTTTGTTGGGCAGCTACGCCCTCAATCGCATTCATCATTTTTACGCCGATACCCAAGCGACGTAATTTGGGTGAAACCGTAATATTCAGAAGATGTAACTCATCCACAGCGGGAAATAGGATGCAATAGGCCCAAAGAATATCTGGATCTAAATAAGTACCTTTTACTGTATCTGCTAATTGGGGTCTCACACAATAAGCCCAATGACCTGCAGCCAATGAGTCTGAAAAATTACCTTTAGTCCATGGATGAATATGCGAAACAGATTCAATAGCAATCACGGAATCTAAATCTGCAGTAGTCATAGGCAGAAAAGAAAGCTCTGAAATACCTTCAGTATTTGATTGCCCGGAGTGAAGACTATCAACCATGCTATTGACTACGCTCTGCAGAGGTCAGCGCTACCTTATTGCGTATATATAAGGGCTCTAATAGGTGAACATCTTGTTGTAGACCCTTACTCCACATATCTTTAGCGCAAGCTAAAACACCTGAGGCATTGACCCCGATACTTGAATCAAGATGAGTGCTAGAAAATGGGCTGGGAGCACTAGTAAAGAGACGATCACCAAACTCCATAATTGCACTACCCGCTAAAAAATCAATCTGAGAGAGCTCAACTCCCTCCGGAGCAGTTAGGTGAATATCACCCTCGCGCTGAGGTGATGGAGTTGATCCCACTAGATAGCTGGCCCAGTAAACCTCTTGCATACGAGCATCAACAGCAATGACAAAAGAATGAGCTCCAGAAGCAATAAATGCAGAAGTTTGAACTAGTTGGCTGGCAATGGCATCTAGGCTGGCAACAGGAATTACCGGCAAGCAAGCTGCTGTTGCCAAACCCTGAACGGCAGCAACCCCAAGACGGACACCTGTAAAGGCTCCAGGCCCGATTCCGATTGCAATGGCATCGAGGTCGGCAAGTTCAATTGAGGCTTCAGATAACAACTCTTGCACCCAAGGTAGCAAAAGTTGACTGGCGCCAGCCGACACTTTTTGGTGGCGAACTATTGGCGCATCCTCGTTTAAAGATAAAGCCACCGAACACCAAGCTGATGAGGTGTCGATGGCCAATATATGGGTCAATTGGGACTCTCTAGATACTTAAGAACTCAGACCTGCAATGATATCTGGTGGCGCTTGAACAAGCTCAATCAACACACCCTCACCGCAGAATGGAAACTCTTCGTTACCCTTGGGATGAACAAAAGTAATGTCATAGCCAGCTGCACCCTTGCGTATCCCGCCAGGAGCAAAACGAAGACCTTGTGCAGATAAGCATTCGACAGCCTTAGGAAGGTCATCAACCCACAAACCAATGTGATTAAGTGGTGTTTGATGAACAGCTGGCTTCTTTTCAATATCAAATGGTTGCATCAAATCCACTTCAATCTCGTGAGCCCCTTTACCGATAGCGCAAATATCTTCATCTACGTTCTCACGCTCAGAGACAAAAGTACTCTTGTACTCAAAGCCCAATAAGTCAACCCAAAGCTTGCGCAGACGATCCTTGTCTTCGCCGCCAATAGCAATCTGCTGAATCCCTAATATCTTGAATGGTTTAGTCATGACTGGCCTTATTCAAAGCGAATGATCAACTGATCAACAGCTAAGCTTTCACCAACATTGGCACATATTTCAGCAACCACACCATCCTGAGCGGCAACCAGTGTGTTCTCCATCTTCATTGCTTCAATTGCAGCTAATTTCTGCCCTGCTATAACAGCTTCGCCAACTTTCACGGAAATATTAGTCAACAGACCTGGCATTGGTGACATGACTAATTTGGAAGTATCTGGCGGAACTTTCTTTAACATGCGGCGCTGAAGTTCAGCACCCAATGGGCTTAAGACCATGCACTCGTAATGCGCACCGTCCAACACAAGGGTGTATTTCACATCCTTACGCTCTACCTGAGCGGTGATTTTGTGGGTACCATTGATGGTTACACGCAAACAAATTTGTCCTGGGCGCCAATCGCTAACGATGTTGTAACGACTGACATCATTTTCTTCTTCAACATAAACCGAGTAGACGCCATCCTTTAAATCAACACGGACAGGGACTTCTTGCATTTCATCATTGGATCCAACACGTGATCCCGTCACCACTACAAATTTCTTAGCAATGGTCATCTCATGGCCTGCCAACTGACCATCAATCATTTTGATATGTTCAAGGTAGCGATAACGCATAAATGCTGCTAGGGCTGCCAAACGCTTAGGATCAGCCGGTTGCACCGAATCCTTTTTGAATCCATCTGGATACTCTTCAGCAATAAAGCCGGTAGTAAAGTCGCCAGATACAAAGCGTGGGTGCTGCAATAAAGCCGCTTGGAAAGGAATGTTTGAATGGATGCCGCGGATAACAAAGTCATTGAGCGCAGTGCGCATTTTTTCAATGGCCTCAGTACGATCCTTGCCATGCACAATCAATTTGGCAATCATGGAGTCGTAATACATCGGGATTTCACCGCCCTCATAAACGCCTGTATCTACCCGCACACCATCTAACTCTGCTGGCGGGCGGTATTTCACTAGTCGGCCTGTTGAAGGTAAGAAGTTACGAAATGGATCATCTGCGTTGATACGGCACTCCATCGACCAACCGTCGAGCTGAATATCTTCCTGCTTGAATGCTAGCTTTTCACCAGCAGCTACACGAATCATCTGCTCAACCAAATCGAGACCAGTAATACCTTCAGTCACTGGGTGCTCCACTTGCAAACGGGTATTCATCTCGAGGAAGTAAAAGGACTTATCTTTACCCACTACGAACTCTACGGTACCGGCTGATTGATAGTTAACAGCTTTTGCTAAAGCAACGGCTTGCTCACCCATGGCCTTGCGGGTTGCGGGATCAATAAATGGGGACGGCGCCTCTTCAATCACCTTTTGATGGCGTCGCTGAATCGAGCAATCACGCTCACCGAGATACACGATATTGCCATGTGCATCACCCAGCACCTGAATCTCAATATGACGAGGGCCTTCAACAAATTTTTCAATGAAGACGCGATCATCGCCGAAGCTATTCAGGGCTTCAGTACGGCAAGCTGTAAATCCCTCGAAAGCTTCTTTGTCATTAAAGGCAACACGTAAACCTTTGCCACCACCGCCTGCAGACGCCTTAATCATGACGGGGTATCCAATATCCTGAGCAATCCTGACAGCATTTTCCGCTTTTTCAATTGCTTCATTAAATCCGGGAATCGTATTGACCTTAGCCTCTAATGCGAGCTTCTTGGAAGCAATCTTGTCACCCATCGCTGCGATAGACTGATGCTTGGGGCCGATAAAAATAATCCCCTCTTCTTCACAACGACGGGCGAACTGCTCATTCTCGGATAAAAAGCCGTAGCCAGGATGAACCGCTTCGGCGCCGGTATCCTTGCACGCCTGAATAATACGATCCAACACGAGATAGGATTCACGCGATGGTGCAGGTCCGATACAAACTGCTTCATCAGCCATCTGAACATGACGCGCTTCCTTGTCAGCTTCAGAGTAGACGGCAACCGTCTTGATGCCCATCTTTTTGGCGGTTTTCATCACACGGCAAGCTATCTCGCCGCGGTTAGCAATCAGAATTTTCTTAAACATTTTTGTAGTCATGATTTTTCTGGCGCCTTAAAGGGGGATGTTGCCGTGTTTGCGCGGTGGATTGGTGAGCACTTTATCCTTGAGCATTGCCAAAGAACGTGAGATACGCTTGCGCGTCTCATGCGGCAAGATCACATCATCTATATAGCCACGACGACCAGCCACAAATGGATTGGCAAACTTGGCTTTGTACTCAGCTTCACGAGCCGTAATTTTTGCAGGATCAGACTTTTCTTCGCGGAAGATAATTTCAACAGCCCCTTTGGGGCCCATGACTGCAATTTCAGCTGACGGCCAGGCGAAGTTCACATCGCCACGCAAGTGCTTAGAAGCCATCACATCATAGGCGCCACCATAAGCCTTGCGAGTGATGAGCGTGACCTTAGGCACGGTGCAATCCGCATAAGCGTAGAGTAACTTGGCACCATGCTTAATGATGCCGCCATATTCTTGAGATGTACCCGGCATAAATCCTGGAACATCAACTAAAGTGACCACTGGAATATTGAAGGCATCGCAAAAGCGAACAAAACGTGCGGCCTTGATAGAGGCTTTGATATCTAAGCAGCCAGCTAAAACTAAGGGCTGGTTAGCGACGATGCCAATCGAGCGACCTTCCATTCGCGCAAAACCGATCAAGATATTTTTAGCGTAATCTGGCTGGAGTTCAAAGAACTCACCATCATCGACAATTTTTCCAATCAACTCTTTCATATCGTAAGGTTGATTAGGGTTGCTTGGCACTAATGTATCGAGGGAGTAATCGGGCTCTTCAGTACGCTGCGCCCCATTAATCATGGGCGGCTTTTCACGATTAGATAAAGGGAGATAGTTAAAGAAGCGACGGAGCATCATGATGGCATCAACATCATTATCAAAAGCGAGGTCGCAAACCCCTGAAATAGTCGAGTGAGTTATTGCGCCACCGAGCTCTTCAGCAGTGACATCCTCATGCGTCACTGTCTTCACGACTTCTGGACCCGTCACAAACATATAGGAACTGTCTTTCACCATAAAGATGAAGTCTGTAAGTGCGGGCGAGTAAACAGCACCGCCAGCAGACGGACCCATAATCAAGGAAATTTGTGGAATTACGCCCGATGCGGTGACATTACGCTGGAAAATTTCAGCATAGCCACCCAAGGAAGCAACGCCCTCTTGAATGCGTGCGCCACCAGAATCATTTAAACCAATTACAGGTGCACCTACTTTAAGTGCCTGATCCATGATCTTACAAATCTTCTCCGCATGAGCCTCAGAAAGCGAGCCCCCCAAAACGGTAAAGTCCTGTGAAAATACAAAGACCAAACGGCCATTAATCATGCCATAGCCTGTAACGACGCCATCACCGGGAACGGTCTGATCAGCCATACCAAAGTCATGGCAACGATGCTCAACAAACATATCCCACTCTTCAAAGGTGCCGGCATCAAGCAAGAGCTCAATACGTTCGCGTGCAGTTAACTTACCTTTGGAGTGTTGAGCAGCAATACGCTTTTGCCCACCACCCAATCTGGCGAGCTCACGCTTTGCTTCTAGCTGTTGAATGATTTCCTTCATAACTACTCCTTAGAAAAATTCGTGGCCCATTGCCTCAAGCAATCGTCTTGCGGCAACCGAGGCGGCCATCGTTCCTTGATTTACCTCGGCGCTCAAACTGGGCAATAGTGCTTGTACTGCTGGGTGGTTCTGAAAAGCATTCTTGAGGCCCGCATCGATTCGATCCCACATCCAAGCCCCTGCTTGTTGCTTACGGCGAGATGCTAATTGACCATTGGCATTTTGTAGTTTCTGAAAATGCAGAATTTTTTCCCACAACTCAGGTACACCATTACCCTCCAGGGCACTCAAAGTCATGACCGTTGGATGCCAATACTCCAAATGATGTGAGGCATGGTCAGGGTTGCCTTGAAAACCTAGTAGTCGCAAAGAGCTGGTAATAAATAATTGTGCACGCATGGCGGCATCGGGGTCGATATCCATCTTATTGATCACAATAAGATCGGCAATTTCCATCACACCTTTTTTAATTGCTTGTAGATCGTCGCCTGCATTAGGTAGTTGCAATAAGAGGAACATATCCGTCATACCGGCAACGGCAATTTCACTTTGACCTACACCTACAGTTTCAACAATCACAATGTCAAATCCTGCAGCTTCAGCAACCAACATTGCCTCACGAGTTTTCTCAGCTACGCCACCCAATGTGCAGGATGAAGGACTCGGACGAATAAAGGCGTTATCCAGAACGGATAATCTCTCCATACGAGTCTTATCACCCAAAATAGAGCCACCCGATAAGCTCGAGGATGGATCAATGGCCAGAACCGCAACGCGATGACCTTTTGCAATTAAATCCAAACCCAGCGTTTCGATGAGAGTAGATTTGCCAACGCCGGGCACGCCTGATATCCCTAAGCGAAATGACTTACCTGTCTTTGGCAATAAGGTATTGAGAACCTCATCAGCACGATGACGATGATCCATGCGGGTAGATTCAAGCAAAGTAATGATCTTGGCCAATGCTCGGCGCTGCGCCGATGAGGGCGCACCAGTGAGATCATTCACCAAGGTTAGGTCTACTGCATTGAGCATACTGATTTCTTTTATCTAGAATTAATCAGGCTTTACCGATTTGCGAATCTGCTCAAGTACATCTTTTGCAGATGCTGGAATCGGAGTTCCTGGGCCGTAAATACCCTTCACTCCAGCCTCATATAAAAACTCATAGTCTTGTCTTGGAATAACTCCGCCCACGAAGACAATAATGTCGTCGGCACCCTGCTTTTTCAATTCAGCAATGATGGCAGGAACTAAAGTCTTATGACCCGCTGCCAAAGTAGAAACTCCTAAGGCATGGACATCATTCTCAATGGCTTGACGCGCGCACTCTTCAGGAGTTTGGAACAAGGGTCCAATATCTACGTCAAAACCTAAATCAGCAAAGGCGGTTGCTACCACCTTAGCGCCACGATCATGGCCATCCTGACCAAGCTTGGCAATCATCACACGCGGACGACGACCAAAGTCTTTTGCGAAATCGGCGATCTCGACCTTCAATTTATCCCAGCCTTCAGCTGAGTCATAAGCAGCTGCATACACACCAGTCACCTTTTGAGTATCGGCGCGATGGCGCCCGTAAACTTTTTCCAATGCATCAGAAACTTCGCCAACCGTAGCGCGCAAACGGATCGCCTGCACGGCCAATTCTAATAAGTTGCCAGTGTTTTCTTCTGCGGCTTTAGTTAATGCCTCTAATGCGGCTTCTACTTTCTTAGAGTCCCGCTTCGCCTTGATCTCTTTTAGGCGAGCAACTTGGCTTTCTCGAACCTTATCGTTGTCAATCATCAAAACATCAACCAAGTCTTCTTTTCCAAGCTTGTATTTATTGACGCCGACAATGACATCAGAACCCGAATCGATCTTCGCTTGTTTCTCAGCGGCTGCAGCCTCAATCTTGAGCTTAGCCCAACCACTCTCTACCGCTTTGGTCATGCCGCCCATGGCATCAACTTCTTGAACAATCTCCCAAGCTTTATCAGCCATCTCTTGAGTGAGATTTTCCATCATGTAAGAACCAGCCCATGGATCGATCACGCTGGTGATGTGAGTTTCTTCTTGCAGAATTAATTGCGTATTTCGGGCTATACGGCTAGAGAACTCTGACGGTAAAGCAATCGCTTCATCAAAGGAATTGGTATGCAATGATTGTGTGCCACCAAATACAGCGGCCATGGCTTCAACTGTGGTGCGAACAACGTTGTTGTAAGGATCCTGCTCAGTTAAAGACCAGCCAGACGTTTGGCAGTGTGTGCGCAGCATCAACGACTTCGGATTCTTTGGCTCGAAGGACTTCATGATGCGCCACCATAAAAGACGTGCAGCACGTAACTTGGCAACCTCTAAGTAAAAGTTCATGCCAATAGCAAAGAAGAAAGAGAGCCGGCCAGCAAAGCCATCCACGTCTAAGCCTTTTGCCAAAGCTGTTTTGACGTACTCTTTACCGTCGGCCAATGTGAATGCCAATTCGAGTACTTGGTTTGCGCCTGCCTCTTGCATGTGATAACCCGAAATCGAGATCGAGTTAAATTTGGGCATATGTTTGGCGGTGTATTCAATGATGTCGCCAATAATGCGGATTGAAGGCTCTGGTGGATAAATGTAAGTATTCCGCACCATAAACTCTTTCAGAATGTCATTCTGAATCGTGCCCGACAGCAACTCTTGTTTTACGCCCTGTTCTTCACCAGCAACGATATAACCAGCCAATACTGGCAATACTGCTCCGTTCATCGTCATTGAAACGGATACCTTATCGAGTGGAATTCCATCGAACAGGATTTTCATGTCTTCTACTGAATCAATGGCAACACCCGCCTTGCCAACATCACCAGTCACGCGCGGATGATCGGAGTCGTAACCACGATGCGTTGCCAAGTCAAAAGCAACAGAAACACCCTGACCGCCCGCATCTAGCGCCTTGCGATAAAACGCATTGGATTCTTCTGCAGTGGAGAAGCCAGCGTACTGACGAATGGTCCAGGGTCGCACTGAATACATCGTTGCTTGTGGTCCGCGAACAAATGGCTCAAACCCTGGTAAAGAATGGGTGTATTGAAGACCTTCAGTATCTTGGGCAGTATATAAAGCCTTTAGATGAATTCCGTCTGGCGTTTGCCAGCCTAATTTATCAACATCACCATTGGGCGCTGACTTTTGGGCTGATTTTTTCCAAGCATCCAAATCACAGTCAGGCACATTGGGCCAAGTGTTGGATGAATTCAATACAGACTTTTTCTCACTTGTACTCACAAAGCACTCCCGGTTGGCTTTTTACATCATCACTAATTTTGTAAACCCATTTTGCTTGACTTTTTTAGATTTGTCTAGATACTGTATACATAATTATGAATACAAAACTGATAAACAGACCTCTGTATGAAGATGTTGCTGAGAAGTTACGAGAGCAAATCTTCTCCCATGAATTAGCCCCCGGAAGCTGGCTGGATGAACAAAGCCTGGCACTTGCCTTTGGAATTAGTCGAACGCCCATGCGTGAGGCCATCAAGGTGCTAGCCACCGAAGGTCTAGTAACCAGCAAAATGAATAAAGGCTCTTATGTCACTGAGGTTGATAGAGGTGATTTAGAGCAAATCTTTACTGTTCTCTCCTTATTAGAGGGTCAGGCGGCTAAAGAAACTGCAATTAAGGCTACAGAGGCACAGCTAACCCAATTAGATGATCTGCACCACCGCTTAGAAAAGGCGGCGGCAGATCGAGATATCGGGCAGTTTTTTGAATTTAATGTCAAATTTCATGAATTAATCCAAGAAATCGCAGGAAATAAGTGGATGAACGGGGTTATTGACGACCTGCGTAAGGTGCTCAAACTCCAAAGGCGTGATTCTTTAAGTAGAGGGGATCGCCTTTTAAGCTCATTGCTGGAGCATCGCGAAATTCTTCAGGCCATTCTCAAAAGAGATCCCATAGCGGCAGAGCTGGCGATGAGAAATCATCTCGCTAGAGGGCTTGAGGCCACAAAATAAGAGGTGCGCTTTAAATACTATAAAGAACAAAGGCTTAGGTAATTAACCTAAGCCTTTTAGTTAGGATCTAAATAAGTACTTTACTTCTTGATAACAAAGTTTCCGGGCAATTTAGCGATGTAAGCTGCCATGTCGTGAAGATCGGCATCGCTGTAGGGCTTAGCCTGAGAGGACATTACAGCATTGTTACGGCCAAACTGTGCATTAGAGCCGCCCACTTGATAGGCACGCAAAGAATAGTAAAGGTAATCAGCATGTTGGCCAGCTAACTTTGGGTAAGCAGGCAAGATCGGTGCATTCAGCCCGGCGCCGTGACAGGAGGCACAGTTGCCTTTTTCTACCAGTGCTTGGCCTTTTTCGGCGTTAGCTGCTTGAGCTACACCAATGCTGGACAACAAAATGGCGGTAATTAGTGCGAATTTCATAAACGTGCCTCTAAATATCACTTCAATGGATTATTTGGTGAGCTGGCAGTTTGCGCAGCATAGTATTCGCCGAGATCAGCCATGTCTTGATCAGACAAGCTGCCCGCGATAGAACGCATGGTTGGATGCTTTCTTTCACCTTTTTTGTATGCAGCTAAGGAGCTAGCAATGTAAGCGGCATTTTGACCACCAATCATGGGGACTTTGTAGACCAAAGGATAGTCAGCGCGGTAATCGGGAATGGCGTGGCAACCAATACAGAGCCAAACCTTGCCCTGTCCAGCTTGGGCAGAACCTTTAACGTCTTGAGCTTGAACTGAGAATCCGGCAAAAGCTAGACCAGCGCAGAGAGTCAATTGGGAAAGAATGAGGTGTTTTTTCATAGAAATCATTATTAACGAGTTTGATTCAAATCAATTTGGAAGAGTATAGCGGAGACGAGCCAAGATACCCTGTTTTCACCCCTTGAAATGAGTAAAAACACTGAAAATGACAATCCTTTTACCTATACTTGATGGCTATTTACAGACAAACTGATTGCCCTCACCATGACTAAGATTCAATCCCGTTTCGACGGCTCGAAAAGCTATGTAGCCACTAGTGACTTGAAATTGGCTGTCAACGCCACGATACAACTTCAGCGCCCTCTGTTAATTAAAGGAGAGCCGGGAACAGGTAAAACCATGCTGGCCGAGGAAGTGGCTGCAGCTTTGCAGATGCCTCTAATGCAATGGCATATTAAATCGACCACCAAGGCTCAACAAGGCCTTTATGAATACGATGCCGTTAGCAGATTAAGAGACTCCCAGCTTGGCGATGAAAAAGTAAACGACATTCGTAATTACATTGTTAAGGGCGTCCTTTGGCAAGCATTTGAGGCAGATGAGCCCGTAGTTTTGCTGATTGATGAGATTGATAAAGCCGATATTGAATTTCCAAACGACCTCTTACGAGAAATCGACCGTATGGAGTTTTACGTATACGAAACGCGTGAGTTGATCAAAGCAAAGCACCGCCCCCTGGTCATCATCACATCAAATAATGAAAAAGAATTGCCCGATGCATTTTTGCGCCGCTGCTTCTTCCACTACATCTCTTTTCCAGATGCCGGAACGATGCAGAGCATTGTTGATGTCCACCATCCCAATATCAAGCAAGAATTATTAGAAGCTGCACTCCAATCTTTTTATCAAATCCGCTCTTTACCAGGCTTAAAAAAGAAACCCTCCACTTCTGAACTCATCGATTGGTTAAAGCTGCTGCTTGCAGAAGATATTCCAGCTGACGCCTTGTATAGCGGTGATGACAAAATTACGATCCCTCCATTGCATGGTGCGCTTCTTAAAAACGAGCAAGATATTCACCTCTTTGAGCGTTTAGTAATGATGAACCGCAATCACCGCTGATCTAACAAGCCAATTCTTTCCATAACTGAATCATGTTGATTCAATTCTTTCTCAATCTCAAAGAGGCTAAGGTGCCTGTTTCCGTTCGAGAATTTTTAACACTGCTTGAGGCTCTAAAGGAAGGTGTCATTGAACCCTCAATTGATGAGTTTTATCAACTGGCCCGGATGACCTTAGTCAAGGATGAGCAGCACTTTGATCGATTCGATCAAGTGTTTGGCTCCTACTTCAATGGTGTAGAGCAGATCATGGCGCTAGCTCCCGATATTCCCTTGGACTGGCTTGAGAAAAAATTGCAACGCGTATTAACCGAAGAAGAAAAAGCGGCACTACAAAAACTAGGTGGCCCAGAAGCATTACAAAAGCGACTTCAAGAGCTTTTGAAAGAGCAGAAAGAATGGCATGGTGGTGGCAATAAATGGATAGGCGCGGGAGGCTCATCACCCTTTGGGCATAGCGGCTACCACCCTGAGGGCATTCGTATTGGTGGCGAGAATGCGGGTAATCGAACGGCTATTAAAGTCTGGGAAGCCAGGGAGTTTAAAGACTATGACAGTGATCTTAGTCTAGGGACGCGCAATATCAAAATGGCCCTACGGCGCTTACGTCGCTTCGCCAGAGAAGGCTCGAATCTGGAGCTAGATCTCGATAAGACCATCCACTCTACCGCTGCAAACGCAGGAATGCTCGACATCCAAATGCGTCCTGAACGACACAATCAAGTCAAAGTCTTATTGCTGATGGATGTGGGCGGCTCAATGGATGATCACATTGCACGCATCTCTGAATTATTTACGGCCGTCAAAACAGAATTCAAGCACTTGGAGTATTACTACTTTCATAACTGTGTTTATGAATATCTCTGGCAAAGTAATCGTCGCAGACGCGATCAAGTCACTGCAACCCAAGACATCATTAATAAATATGGTCCTGACTACAAACTCATTTTCATTGGTGACGCCACTATGTCTCCTTATGAGATTCTGAGCCCGAATGGATCGGTTGAGTACAACAATCGAGAAACTGGTGCAGCGTGGATTAATCGCCTTATTGACCACTTCCCTCACTTTGCCTGGCTCAATCCAGAACCAGAATCAGTTTGGCAATATCGTCAATCGATCGATGTCATGAAAGGTCTAATGAAAGACCGGATGTATCCTGTGACCTTAAATGGTCTCGAGAGTGCCATGCGTCAACTCTCAAAGTAATCCAGTAATATTTACATCAGCCCCTCTTTATTCTCTCTTTTTTCTTTATTTATTTTTTTACTAAAACTCTATGACAAATCACATTAGCGATCGCCTGAAAACTCTTGGTATTGAATTACCTCCGCCCGGGCCCCCTGCTGCTGCCTATGTCATGGCTGCAACAACTGGCAATACCGTTTTTCTCTCTGGCCATATTGCCAAAAAAGATGGCAAGCCCTGGGTTGGTAAGCTGGGTCTTGATATGGATACTGAAACCGGTAAAGCTGCAGCGAAATCCATTGCAATTGATTTAATGGCCACACTACAAAATCACTTAGGCTCACTAGATAAAGTAAAGCGCATAGTCAAAGTGATGGGTTTAGTGAACTCAACGTCTGAATTTACTGAGCAACACTTAGTAGTGAATGGTTGTTCAGAACTGCTGTTTGAAGTCTTTGGCGATGCAGGAAAACATGCTCGTAGCGCGTTTGGAGTAGCGCAAATCCCTCTGGGTGCTTGCGTTGAAATTGAACTGATTGCAGAGATTTAAAAACTAAATCGCTTTAACTTATGTCTTTGGATGTCTTCCGTTGTGTCGACATCCATAACAAATGCTTGATTACTGGTGTGCATTGCCCTCACCTTGTCGGGATGGGTATCCATGTAGTCTCGACAAACCATACCTGGCTGGGCTAATACATCTAAGACTGCTTTGTAAGAAAATAAAACAGGGTTGCCACGTCTTCCATCCACCATTGGCAGAATGATTTCCTGGCCATCTTTTCGCTTAGCGTATTCGTCAAGTAATTCTTGTATTTCCTTTGCGCCAACTTCAGGCTGATCCGATAGTGCGACAAGCAAGACATCAAAGTTAGTTCGTAGTGATTCCAGACCCAAGCGAACAGATGACGGCTGACCCTCTTCTGGCGATCCATTTCTGATGATCTTCATCGGATGAGTCAAAGAGGGATTCATTTTTGCAATCTCAGACTCGATTAACTGTGCATGAAAGCCTGTGACCACGATGCATTCGACAGGACTAAATCCTTGAATTGCACTCGAAAAAAGCTCTAAAAGCGTTTTCCCATCACGGTGAAGTAAAGCCTTCGGATGTGAACCGAGTCGACTGCCCTCGCCCGCTGCCAACAAAAGCACAGCTATACGTAATTGCGAATCATGGGCAGATGGGCTAGAACTTGTCATTAGGGTGATAATAATTAGATTGCTAGCAAAAATAATAAATACAAATAAATAAACGTAAGAAATTAATGGCAGGAAATGAATAGCACTGATTTAAGCGTATTAAAAGCGGCGGTGGATTGGCTCAAATCGGGCCATCCGGTTGCCATAGCTACAGTTGTCCAGACTTGGGGTTCCGCTCCAAGACCTGTTGGATCTTGGCTGGCCATTCGCGGTGATGGACAAGTTACTGGATCAGTTTCCGGTGGATGTGTCGAGGATGACCTGATTCGCCGAGTACAGACCGAAATCCTGACTCGAGATTTACCAGAAATGGTGGTCTATGGCGTGAGTCAACAAGAGGCTGCGCGATTTGGCCTGCCATGTGGTGGCACGCTACGATTACTCGTCGAGCCAAAACCAGAGCTGGCTATTTTGGAAGCCATTCTAGAGTCCATCAGCAATCATCAAATCACTTCGCGCACAGTTGATCTTTCGATTGGCAAATCGACACTCGAAGCTGGTAATCGTAATCAGGCATTTATTTGCGATGAGCACTTCATGAAAACCACCTATGGTCCTCGCTGGCGCATGGTGATCATTGGCGCAGGACAACTATCGCTGTACACCGCTGACTTTGCTCTTGCATCGGACTTTGAAGTGATCGTTATTGACCCACGCGAAGAGTATGCAGAAGGCATCAATCGTGAACAGATTCAGTTTATCAAGGGTATGCCAGATGATGTGTTGCTAGAAATTGGGGTTGACTCCCATACGGCGGTTGTTGCCTTAACGCATGATCCCAAGCTAGATGACATGGCATTGATGGAGGCATTGAAGTCTCCCGCTTTTTATGTGGGAGCACTGGGTAGCAGAATCAATACTCAGAAACGGAAAGCCCGCTTACTAGAATTTGATGTGACGCAGGAACAAGTTGAACGTCTTCACGGACCCGTTGGTTTATTTATTGGCGCCTTGACTCCGCCTGAGATCGCCGTATCCATCTTGGCTGAAGTGATTGCCGTCAAGTACGGCGTACCAATACCTCAGAAGGTTTAAACACCAATAAAAAACCCGATCAATCATGACCGGGTTTTTTAATTTAGCAAAACTAGCTTAGCTTCTTAGTTCGCTTTGAGTTTTCCATCCTTGAGTCTAGGCTCTACGAAGTGACCTTTACGAGCACGATTACCTGCAAACGACTTCAAGGTTTTCGCATCGAGACTCAACTCCGTTGGCTTACCAGCGCGACCCGCACCGGAATACGTAGCGCCGTCAGGTCCAACCGCAATTGCAGAAGCCAGCTTCTCTTTATCATCCAAGCCCATCAGAATGACACCTTTACCACCAGTCGGTAAGCGCTTGAGCTCATCGAGCGGGAACACTAATAACTTAGAGCTTTCAGACAAACAAGCCACATGCTTCATACCTGTCGTGACCTTAGCGGCTCCTAGAGGCGCATCACCACCTGGAAATTTACTGTCGATACCAACAAATGATTTACCAGCCTTATTACGGGTAGACATGTCTGCTACATTTGCCAAAAAGCCGTTGCCTGATCTGGTAGAAATCAGCACAAGATCATCGGGTTGACCAGCATAGTAGGCAACCATTTGTGATCCAGCAGCTAAGTTCACAAAACTGGTTAAAGGCGAGCCATCACCACGTGCGCCAGGCAATTCACTTACTGGAACGGTATAGACGCGACCATCACTACCAAAGCCTTGCATTACATCAACTGTGCGGCACTCAAAAGTAGCATATAAGGCATCACCTGCTTTAAAGGCGAACTGCGTTGCATCATGCTCATGACCTTGGCGTACTCGCACCCAACCTTTTTGCGACACAATCACGGTGACAGGCTCGTCCAATACCTTGGTCTCAGCTACAGCGCGCTTATCTTCCTGAATGAGTGTTCGGCGATCATCACCAAAATCCTTGATATCGGATTCGATTTCTTTGATGATGCGTTTGCGTAAAACAGTATCGCTCTGCAATAAACCTTCAAGGTCATCACGCTCAGACTTGAGCTCTTTTAACTCTTGCTCAATCTTAATACCCTCAAGGCGGGCTAACTGACGCAAGCGAATATCTAAGATATCTTCTGCTTGACGATCACTCAGCTTGAACTCTTTTATGAGATCGGCTTTAGGTTCATCGCTATTGCGAATGATCTTAATGACCTTATCAATATTCAGGAGGACGATTAAGCGCCCTTCCAAAATATGCATCCGATCATTTACCTTGCCTAAACGATGTTGAGTGCGCCGTGTAACCGTACCGACCCTGAAAGAAATCCACTCAGAAATAATTTCTTTAAGGCCTTTTTGACGTGGACGACCATCGGTACCAATCATGACCAAGTTCATTGGTGCATTAGATTCAAGTGATGTGTGAGCTAGCAGTAAGTTGGCAAACTCATTGACATCAATATTTTTACTCTTAGGCTCAAATACCAAGCGCACAGCTGCATCTTTGCTAGATTCGTCACGGACGCCATCAAGAACATTCAAGATGGTGGATTTGAGATTACTTTGCTCCGGAGTTAAAGTCTTCTTACCAACCTTCACTTTAGGATTGGTAATCTCTTCAATCTCTTGCAATACGCGCTGCGATGAAGTTGATGGTGGCAGTTCATTGACCACAATTTGCCACTGGCCACGAGCCAATTCCTCAACAGACCAGCGCGCACGCACTTTTAAACTTCCACGACCTGCTTCATAAATCTGCGTGATCTCCGCTGGAGAAGAAATAATTTGGCCGCCACCGGGATAGTCTGGACCAGGAATAATTTCAAGCAACTCTGACGTGCTCATTTTTGGAGACTTCATCAAGGCAATCGCTGCGCTGGCCACTTCACGTAGATTGTGTGACGGAATCTCTGTCGCCATACCTACCGCGATACCTGATGCACCATTCAATAAAACGAAGGGTAAGCGCGCCGGTAATAACTTCGGCTCTTGGAAGGATCCATCATAGTTCGGCGCAAAATCTACCGTACCTTCATCAATCTCGCTCAGCAACAAACCAGCAATCTTGGTCAAACGTGCTTCGGTATAACGCATTGCTGCAGCGCCATCACCATCACGTGAGCCAAAGTTACCCTGACCATCAATCAATGGATAACGCAATGAGAAACTCTGCGCAAGACGTACCAATGCGTCATAAGCCGATTGATCACCATGTGGATGGAATTTACCCAGCACATCACCAACCACACGCGCACTCTTTACGGGCTTAGCATCAGCTCGCAAACCCATCTCGCTCATCGAAAACAGAATGCGGCGTTGTACTGGCTTTTGACCATCAGAAACATCTGGCAGTGCACGGCCTTTGACGACGCTAATGGCGTAATCTAAGTAAGCGCGTTCAGCATAGACCGCTAGTGTGAGGCTGTCTTTATCATCCTCATTGAGTTCAATCTTTTTGGGATCATGCGGATCATTTGGTCCGCCCGCCTGAGCTGAAATAGGCTTATCTATTTCTACGATATTCATTTCAATTGACTCACCAGCGAACAAGTCTGCTTGCTCTACTGGTTTATTACCACGTGGAGTTTTTTTAATTGCCATTAGATATCCGCCTCTACTTCGTTGCCGCGCTCTTCTAACCAATCACGACGCGCCCCGGACTCGGATTTACCCATCAACATATCCATTGTTTTAATTGTTTCATCTTCTGTCCATGCGCCCAAGGTCACTGGTAAGAGGCGGCGTGTATCAGGATTGAGGGTGGTATCCCACAGTTGTTCGGCACTCATCTCACCTAAACCTTTAAAGCGAGAAATTTGCCACGCTGACTCTTTGACGCCGTCTTTACGTAACTTATCTTCAATTGCTTGCAGTTCGCTGGCATCCAGTGCATAAATCTTTTGCGCTGGTTTTTTACCACGCGCTGGCGCATCTACTCTAAATAATGGTGGCCGAGAAATATGAATATGTCCTAGTTCAATTAACTTAGGGAAATGCTTGTAAAACAAGGTGAGCAGTAATACCTGAATATGCGCACCATCGACGTCCGCATCAGACAATATGCAGACCTTGCCATAACGCAAATTCGATAGATCGGGGGTGTCGTTAGCGCCATGCGGATCCACGCCAATGGCAACCGCAATATCATGCACTTCATTATTCGCAAATAAGCGATCGCGCTCGGCTTCCCAAGTATTGAGAACCTTACCGCGCAAAGGCAGAATCGCTTGGTACTCTTTATTACGCCCCATCTTGGCTGAGCCGCCTGCTGAGTCTCCCTCAACCAGGAAGATTTCATTGAGGCTAATGTCTTGGCTTTCGCAATCGGTGAGTTTTCCTGGGAGAACTGCCACACCGGAAGATTTTTTCTTCTCAACTTTTTGGCCCGCACGGGTTCTAGCTTGAGCTTGCTTAATCACTAAGTCCGCTAATTTACGACCGTAATCCACATGTTCGTTAAGCCAAAGCTCTAATGCAGATTTAGCATAACCAGAAACCAAACGCACTGCATCTCTAGAGTTCAGGCGCTCTTTAATTTGCCCCTGAAATTGGGGATCCAATACCTTGGCAGACAAAATAAATGAGGCGCGCGCAAAGACGTCCTCAGGCATAAGCTTGACGCCTTTAGGTTGCAAAGCATGCATCTCAATAAAACCTTTGACCGCATTAAAGAGGCCTTCACGTAGGCCGCTTTCATGCGTGCCACCAGCAGGAGTCGGAATCAAGTTCACATAACTCTCACGCACAGGTGCACCATCTTCAGTCCAGGTCACAACCCAGGCTGCGCCCTCGCCTTCAGCAAAGGAGTCATCATCTCCATTACCAGTAGCGTATTGCTCACCCTCAAACGGAGGGATGACTTCTGCCCCGTGACCTGCTTGCGCCATGGCTTCATTTAAGTAGCCACGCAAGCCTTGGGCATATTGCCAAGTTTGGCTCTCGCCAGACTTTTCTTGAATCAGGGTCACTTTTACGCCTGGCAATAAGACTGCCTTAGAGCGCAACAAGCGAATCAGTTCAGGCATGGGAATGGCTGCACTATCAAAATACTTGCCATCAGGCCATGCCCGTACACGTGTACCGTGCGATTTATCCTCTTTGCCAGCGGCACTGGTTTTGAGCTTTTCAATGACCTTGCCATCAGCAAAGGTCAATGTAGAGACCTGGCCCTCACGCCATACGGTGACTTCTAGCCTTTTGGATAGGGCATTAGTCACAGAGACACCAACACCGTGCAAACCACCAGAGAAGGCATAGGCACCACCGGTGCCTTTTTCGAATTTACCGCCAGCATGGAGCTGGGTGAAGACGATTTCGACTACTGGGAGCTTCTCAGTCGGATGAATACCCACTGGAATGCCACGACCATCATCCTCAACGCTCACACTGCTATCGGTATGCAAAGTCACAATGATTTGCTTACCAAATCCCCCTAATGCCTCGTCAGAAGCGTTATCTAGCACCTCCTGAATAATGTGCAAGGGGTTATCAGTGCGGGTATACATTCCCGGCCGCTGACGGACGGGTTCGAGCCCTTTTAAGACTTGAATCGATGATTCGCTGTATTCAGATGTTTTACGGGTAGCCATGCGCGCAAATTGTAGTCATGTCTGAACGAAAACCTGAATTTTCCTGAATTACCCTTTTTTTCATGCCAAAATTGCAGGATGGGAGCCTTAAGTCATATTCGCGTTTTAGACCTTAGCCGTGTGCTTGCCGGCCCTTGGTGCGCACAAAACCTCGCCGATCTGGGTGCGGATGTCATTAAAGTGGAGCGCCCAGGCGCCGGGGACGATACCCGACACTGGGGCCCTCCATTTGTGAAGGATTCACAGGGGAATGACACAGCAGAAACAGCCTACTTTATCTGTATTAACCGCAATAAACGGTCAATTACGGTCGATATCAGTAAGCCTGAGGGTCAAGAAATCATTCGCGAGCTTGCCAAAGAGTCTGATGTTGTCATTGAAAACTACAAAGTTGGGGATCTTGCTAAGTACGGCCTAGATTATGAAAGTCTAAAAAAGGTCAAATCCGACCTGATTTATTGCTCCATTACTGGTTTTGGCCAAAATGGACCTTATGCGCATCGCCCTGGCTATGATTTCATCATCCAGGGAATGGGCGGTTTCATGAGTGTTACTGGTGAAGCTGACGATTTTGAAGGGGCTAGCCCTCAAAAGGCTGGGGTTGCAATAGCCGATATCTTTACTGGAATGTATGCCAGTACAGCTATTTTGGCTGCTGTGGTGCATCGGGATAAGACGGGTCAAGGTCAATATATCGATATGGCCCTCTTAGATACCCAAATTGCTGTAATGGCCAATGTTTCAAGTGCCTACTTATGCTCAGATAAAGTACCTCGTCGTTGGGGTAATGCCTCTCCCATTATTGTTCCGTACCAAACCTTCCCGACCTCAGACGGTTGGATTATTGTGGCAGTTGGCAATGATGGCCAATTTAAGCACTTCGTTACTGCTGGTGGCGAGGCCCATTTGGCTGAAAACCCCCTATATATAAACAATCCTTTACGCGTTGAGAATCGTAAGTCATTAATTCCATTACTAGAAATCATGACACGCCGGAAAACCAAGGCGCAGTGGATCAGCCTTTTAGAAGCGGCAAACGTCCCCTGTGGACCCATCAATAACTTTGAGGAAGTCTTTGATAATGAGCAAGTAAAGGCTCGAGGCGTACAAATTGAGGTTCCACATCCCACGGCGGGAGTGATGAAGCTCGTTGCCAGCCCAATGCGTTTGTCAGAGACCCCTGTGGAAGTCCGTATGGCGCCACCCACCTTAGGCCAGCATACTGAGGAGATTCTCCGTGAACGCTTAAACCTGAGCCCACAAGCCATTAACGAACTGCAAACAAAAGGTATTACCTAAGCGCTATGTCCACAAACACCTCAAGTCAAAAATTAACTCTCAGACAAGTATTGATTTTTGGTGGTTTGATGGTGACATTTTCGATGGGTATACGCCATGGATTTGGACTCTTTAACCTTCCCATTACTTTTACCAATGGTTGGGGGCGAGAAACTTTTGCTCTTACTATCGCATTGCAAAATTTAATTTGGGGTGCAGTTCAACCTATCACAGGAGCATTGGCTGATCGTTACGGCGCACTCAAAATAATGATTGCCGGAGGTGTACTTTATGCATTGGGTTTAGCCGGTATGGCAATCTCCACTGATGCTTTCAGTTTTACATTGGCAGGTGGTTTGCTAATCGGTCTTGCACAAACTGCCACTACTTACAGCGTGGTGTATGGGATCTTAGGTCGTAACGTTGCTCCAGAAAAAAGAGTGTGGGCTATGGGCATCACAGCAGCTGCTGGATCATTCGGACAATTTTTAATGATTCCAGTTGAACAAGGTTTGTTATCCAATTTTGGTGCTAATGATGCGCTACTCATATTAGCGATCATGGCAAGTCTGATGATTCCAATTGCGTTTATGCTTCGCGAACCCAATACTGCGAATTTACAGCAAGGTAGCAATCAAACTATTAAAGAAGCTTTAAGAGAGGCGATGGGTAACCCCAGTTTTAGATTGCTCACTTTAGGTTATTTTGTTTGTGGTTTTCAAGTGGTGTTTATTGCAGTTCACTTAGCGCCCTACCTAAAAGATTTATCCAAGATATATCCCGATGTTGGCGCACCTTTTGTAGCCACTACCGCCCTAGCATTAATTGGCCTGTTCAATATTTTCGGAACCTATGCCGCCGGAATATTAGGGCAACGCTTGCCAAAGCGCTACCTCCTATCAAGCATCTATATCGGCAGGTCTCTGGCGATCATCGCTTTTGTTTATATGCCTTTGAGCCCAACTACTACCTATATTTTTGCAGCCATCATGGGCTTCTTGTGGCTGTCTACCATCCCACTGACTAATGCCATCGTTGCGCAGATTTTTGGCGTGAAGTACCTCTCCATGCTCTCTGGTTTGGTGTTCTTTTCTCATCAACTGGGTAGCTTCTGCGGGGCTTATTTTGGTGGCTATCTATTTGATCGCACCGGCTCTTATCTCATCGTTTGGAATATTGCGATTGTTTTAGGTGTGTTCGCATTCTTAATTAATTTACCTGTTAAAGAGCGAGCAATTGAGCGCCTTGCTGTTACATAATTTTTTAATGAATATTTCTACTCTTTTTATTTCGCGCTTCGTTTTGTATGTCCTATCAGTGATGCTACTAGGAATTATTTTCTCCGCATACTTTGCACCAGAGTTAACGATTGCAATCACCAATCAAGTGTGGGCACTGTGTGGTTGGTAATCAGTGGATAATGAAACTTGCTCTAACATCTTTTTTATAAAACGTTTTACTTTTTTTCAATCTTGCCGTAGCACAATGGATAGTGCACATGCCTCCTAAGCGTGGGATACAGGTTCGATTCCTGTCGGCGGGACCACTTCTTCATCAGAACTTATCCACAGCTTGTGTGGATAAATACCCAAAAGTTTTCGTAAGTCTCAGATTTGTATAGAGTGACCTAGCTTGCTTAATTTATGAGCATCTACCTCTAGGAAAAATATACCTAAACAGTTGTTGACAATTTAAATTTATTTATAAATTTATAGCGCAATTTTTTGTTATTTTTAATATCTCTTACACTTAGCGCATGCAAAAGCTCAACAATAAGTACTCTACAAAGCTCACACCCAGCACCATCGCTGCACTAGAGGAATTACTCCAAAATACGGCAAGACCGGCTCCACCAGATTACTTGCCCATCCATTTCTTGGGCGGTTCCACAGCCGGACAAATTATTGGGCAGCTGTGCCCTGATTTCACTGGCTATTTACAAGACTCTTTAGCGAAAAACCCGATTCCCCACATTGAAATAGGCTACGATCGCCTGACTATTCACTCTACAAGACCTGTAACGCTCTCCGAGAGTCTCTCAAAAATGGCCGATCGGATGCGTCAAGGTGGGTTGATTCCAGGCTGGAGGAATGAGGATTTCGCTTGGATTGACCAAAACGGTCACGAATACTTCCGTTTAGAGCGCTCTGCCTTCCGAGCTTTTGGCTTTCGCAGCATGGCAACCCATATCAATGGCTATACCAAGTCTGGCAATCTTTGGCTTGGGAGACGCAGTGAAACTAAATCTACAGACCCTGGCCGTCTAGATAACCTAGCCGCAGGCGGTATTGGGGCAGATGAAACCCCCTGGATTAATGCCCGCAGGGAGTTATGGGAAGAAGCAGGTGTGCCAGCCCAGATTTCCGATCAAATTGAGCCCGTGGGTCGCATACATATGCGTCGCCCCATACAGGGACGGGGATTTCATGATGAGCAACTCTATATTTATGACCTAGAACTAGCGGATAACTTTATACCCACGAATCACGATGGAGAAGTCAGTGGTTTTATTGAAATCTCGCTTTCAGAGGCTGCAGCCCGCATTTTGGCTGATGAATTCACTAGTGACGCCGCCTTTGTGACTGCGGATTTCATTTTGCGCAATACCAGTGCGGACTAGATCCCTCCAAATTAGGTTTAGGCGCTTGATTTTGATCACCCTCCAAATAGGCATTTCGTGGTTAAATAAGATCTAAGGATGAAACAGGGGTGCCCTTGAGTGTTTTTTGCTACGAGGCGCTGAGAAAGACCCTATAACCCGATCCAGGTAATGCTGGCGTGGGGAGTTTTCCATCAGACCGTCACCCGGTTTCGTCCATCTAAAAACAGTCAGGAGATGGATATGAGCGATATCAACATTAAATCAAAACAAGAAATTCCTAGCTTAAAAAGCTTAGAGCGTGACTTTGGCCAAAAGTTTGCCTACCCCTCCTCTACTAAAACCTATCTAGAGGGTTCGCGTCCAGATATCAAAGCGCCTATTCGCATGATCGAGCAATTATCAACCCGCGTTGGTGAAGAAATGGTACCCAACCCTCCTGTACCGGTTTACGACACATCAGGTCCTTACAGCGATCCAGAGATCGTAATTAATCTTGAAAAAGGTTTGCCTTTATTACGTAAAAACTGGATTGAAGAGCGCAGCGACACAGTGCAATTAGCTGGACCAAGTTCTGAGTACGGCGTTGCCCGCTCACAAGATGCAGCAACGCAGAATTTACGTTTCGCTCATATCAATCCGCCGCGTGTTGCTAAAGCGGGTCAGAATGTCAGCCAAATGTATTACGCCCGTAAAGGCATCGTGACTCCTGAAATGGAATACGTTGCTCTGCGTGAATCCATGGGTCTTGAGCAATTACGCAAGAATCCAGAATACAAACAACTGCTCAAGCAGCACCCAGGCAAGAGCTATGGCGCGAATCTGCCTGACATCGTTACTGGTGAGTTCGTGCGCTCTGAAATCGCTGCTGGTCGCGCGATCATTCCAGCCAATATTAATCACCCCGAACTCGAGCCAATGATTATTGGTCGCAACTTCCGCGTGAAGATTAACGGCAACCTGGGTAACTCTGCTGTGACTTCCTCCATTAATGAAGAAGTTGAAAAAATGGTGTGGTCAATTCGTTGGGGCGCAGACACCATCATGGATCTTTCCACAGGAAAGCATATTCATGAAACCCGTGAGTGGATTATTCGCAACTCACCAGTTCCGATTGGCACAGTTCCAATTTATCAAGCGCTTGATAAAACCGGTGGTATTGCAGAAGACCTCACCTGGGAAATGTTCCGCGATACTCTAGTAGAACAAGCTGAGCAAGGTGTGGACTATTTCACTATTCATGCCGGCGTGTTGTTACGCTATGTTCCTTTAACGGCTGACCGTATTACTGGCATCGTCTCTCGTGGTGGCTCCATCATGGCGAAGTGGTGCTTGGCTCACCATAAAGAAAACTTCCTCTACACGAAGTTTGATGAGATTTGTGAAATCATGAAAGCGTATGACGTGTCATTTAGCTTGGGTGATGGCTTGCGTCCTGGTTGTATTGCTGACTCCAATGATGCCGCGCAGTTTGGCGAGTTGCACACCCTTGGTGAACTCACTGCCAAAGCCTGGAAGCATGATGTGCAAGTCATGATTGAAGGCCCTGGTCACGTGCCAATGCAGCGCATTGAAGAAAACATGACTGAAGAGTTGAAGCACTGCTTAGAGGCACCCTTCTATACTCTCGGACCATTGATTACCGATATCGCTCCTGGTTACGATCACATCACTAGTGGTATTGGTGCTGCGCAAATTGGTTGGTACGGCACAGCGATGCTATGTTATGTCACTCCAAAAGAGCATTTAGGTTTACCGGACAAAGAGGATGTCCGTACCGGCATCATCACTTATAAAATTGCAGCCCATGGTGCAGACTTGGCAAAAGGTTTACCAGGCGCTCAAGTACGTGATAACGCTTTATCCAAAGCCCGCTTTGAGTTCCGCTGGGAAGATCAATTTAATCTTGGCTTAGATCCTGAGCGTGCTCGTGAGTACCACGATGCTACTCTGCCTGCAGAAGGCGCAAAGATCGCGCACTTCTGCTCAATGTGTGGACCGAAGTTCTGCTCGATGAAAATCACACAAGAAGTGCGTGACTACGCTGCCACATTAGATGCGGATGGCAATCCTAAGTCAAAAGTGATTCCGATTACTGCAGAAGCCTCAACCGATCCACAAAAGGGTATGGAAGAAATGTCAGCTGAGTTCCGTAAACGCGGTAGCGAGATTTATCAGTAAGTGAGTCACGCATTCTCAAACGGCAAATATGCCATCGTTGGCGCCGGCCTTATGGGTCGGCTGCTTGCGGTCGCACTTGCTAAGCGCGGCGCTCAGGTAGAGCTGTTTGAGAAAGGCGGTTCAGACGCTAACTTAGCGGCAGCTCGGATTGCTGCTGCCATGTTGGCTCCACTGGCAGAATCAGCCATCACCGAAGATAACGTTGTACGTATGGGTGTTCATAGCTTGCCGCGCTGGAAGCAACTTATTGATGAATTAGCAAAACCAGTATATTTTCAGCAAAATGGCACGCTCATCTTGTGGCATCGTCAAGATACTAGTGATGCAGAGCGCTTTGCCTCTCATCTGGCAAGAAATTGCGATCACAATCTAGCGCTTTCTAAACCGATTCATTTAGATAGCCAGTCTTTAGCAGAAATTGAGCCTAGTGTTGCTGAACGCTTTACTCAAGGCCTCTATCTTCCCAATGAAGGCCAGCTCGATAACCGCCAATTACTAGAGGCTTTGTTAGTTGAGCTGACTTTAATGAAGGTGCCTTGTCATTGGAATCAAACTGCCGATCCCGAACAACTGCGTACTCAAAAGAATGGTTATGATTGGGTCATTGATTGTCGTGGCCTGGGTGCTAAAGCTTCTTGGGAGCATGCTAGTTCTGATAAAGATTTACGAGGAGTGCGTGGTGAAGTCATTCGCCTCTATGCCCCCGAAGTGAAGTTGCGTCGCCCTACTCGCCTAATCCATCCACGCTATCCAATTTATATCGCACCTAAAGAGGATGATGTTTACGTTGTTGGCGCAACAGAAATTGAATCCGAAGATCTCTCTCCGATGAGTGTGCGCTCCGCCCTAGAATTACTCAGTGCGGTTTATACCGTCCATAGCGGCTTTGCTGAAGCACGTATTTTGGAAATGGCAACGCAATGTCGCCCTACGCTCAAAGATAATCTGCCGGAGATATCGGTTGATCGAAAACCAAATCAAGCTGGCTTGATGATGATCAATGGACTTTATCGACATGGCTTCATGATTTCACCAGCGATTTTGGATTGTGCGTTAGAAATATTAGATGCTGGCGCCAGCAGCACAGCGATTGACTTAGGTCTTCAGGTGACAGCCTCTTCGAATGAGGAGCTGAGTACATGCGCATAATGGTGAATCAAGTTGCCAAAGAGGTTCCAGATCAGAGCACCATTGATGATGTATTGATACTTATCGATGCCAAGCCACCCTTTGCTGTTGCCATCAATTATGAATTTGTTCCAAAGACTCGGCATGCAGAAGAAGTGCTCCGTGAGGGCGATGAGATGGAAGTCATTGCACCAGTCACTGGCGGTTAATTGATTAACATGACAGCACCTCTACCAAACTCTCTCAAGACGGCCGATTCTCTGGTGCTGTACGGTGAGACCTTTGCTAGTCGCTTATTGTTGGGTACCTCGCGTTATCCTTCTCCACAGGTTTTAGAAAATGCCGTGAAGCAATCCAATCCCGGAATGATTACGGTAAGCCTGCGTCGGCAAGGCACTTCTACTACAGAAGCGCATTCTGGCTTCTGGGATCTCTTAAAGAAGATGGCTGTACCGGTCTTACCGAATACTGCAGGATGTCATAGCCCAAAAGAAGTGATTGCCACTGCACAAATGGCACGTGAGGTTTTTGAAACTAACTGGATTAAGTTAGAACTGATCGGCGATGACTACACGCTGCAACCAGATACTTTGCGATTAGTATCTACAGCCGAAACCTTAATTAAAGATGGTTTTAAGGTTTTACCTTATTGCACTGAAGATTTGATCTTGTGCCAACGCTTAGTCGATGTAGGATGCCAGGCGGTGATGCCGTGGGCCGCTCCAATTGGCACAGGTCAAGGTCCTTTAAATCCGTATGCATTAAAACTTTTACGTGACCGCTTAACAGTTCCTCTTCTGGTGGATGCTGGTTTAGGTCTTCCCTCGCACGCATGTAGCGTAATGGAGTGGGGTTTTGATGGAGTTCTACTTAATACGGCTGTTGCACTAGCCGATGATCCAGTGGCGATGGCAAATGCTTTTGCCATGTCAGTCGATGCTGGTCGCACTGCCTATCTCTCTGGCGCTATGAAAGCCCAACAATCCGCCCAAGCTAGTACACCATTAGTTGGCACGCCTTTCTGGCATCAAAGTTAAAGAGTCAATGAGATGAGCTTAGTACGCGATCTTGCGGATCAAATTGTTGCAGCTCATGTAAAGGATGATGTGTGCTTACCGATCCCAGCATATAGCGCGTCATCGCCACCACCAAAAATTGATAATGAGCACGCTGCAGATCACTATGAGCTGGCAGGCGCACTTGCATCGATTGAGATGGGCTTTATTGAATGTGATGCCAAAGTATTAGGTAAAGCTTGGTCACGCATGGCTCACCAAGATGGTGGATTTAATCCATCTAAATGGCCCTCTAGGCCCGAGCATTTTGATTTGCTCCCCTGGACACGTAATATGAATCCCAACGCCTTTGCGGAGTGCCCTCAGCGCTTGGGTTTATATGCCGTTATGCCAGATGCAGATTGGGTAAAGCGCTCAATTGAGGCTGAAGTACCAACGGTGCAACTGCGCCTTAAATCAGATGATCGCAGATTGATCCGTAAGCAGATTGCACAATCTGTTGAAGCAGTCAAAGGGAGCAAGACTTTGCTCTTTATTAATGATTACTGGCAAGAGGCGATTGAAGCTAATGCCTATGGTGTTCATCTAGGTCAAGAAGATTTAGAAGTGGCAGATTTAGAGGCGATTCGAACTGCAGGCCTTCGCTTAGGCCTGAGTACCCACGGCTATGCTGAGATGGTTCATGCAGATCGCTTCTGCCCGAGTTATATCGCGATGGGTGCAGTCTTTGCAACCAATCTGAAAAAAATGGCTACCGCTCCGCAAGGCTTGGGACGTTTATATAAATATGCTCAATTGATGAGTCACTATCCCTTAGTGGCTATTGGCGGCATTGATGAAAATAGTATTCATGCAGTGGCGCAAAGTGGTGTTGGTTCAGTTGCGGTTGTCAGAGCAATTAGTGGATCTAGCGATCCCAAGGCGGCAGTCAAGAGACTCCAAGAGCTAATGAAAACTTAATGCTGAATCTTTAGTCTTTAGTTTTTTAATCTTTAATACTTACCCTCTTCTTCTGGCAATGCAGTTGGATAAAAATCATGCATGTGCCATAAAGGGCCTGAACCCTCACCAATATTTAAGAAGCACCCTTTCTCTAGCCCGGCCTCAACATAAGAAATCGCCTTAGCAACCGCATGAGCAAGATCATGACCATCTGCTAAATAAGTCGCAATCGCAGATGAGAGTGAGCAGCCAGTGCCATGGGTATTGAGCGTGTTAACACGATAGTGCTTGAATTCTTTTGATTGAACGACTTCCAGACTATCCTCAATCGTTCGCCACATCAGAAAATCTGTCAGCTGAGTATGGCTCGCATCTAGATGTCCGCCCTTGATCAAGACTGCCTGAGGACCCATCTCAAGCAACTCCTCTGCCGCCATCTTGAAATCCTTCACTCCCTCAATCTCACGACCTAAGAGCAAACCCGCTTCTTCTAAATTAGGAGTGATTAAGCTTGCCATCGGAAATAAGTCTTTAATCATGGCTTGAGCGGTATCGTCCCCGCCAAGACTGGCACCTGAAGTAGCTCTTAATACAGGGTCTAGGACTATTGTTTTAGCTCCATGGCGCTTTAGGGCAGATGCTACAGTGCGCACGATCTCTGGACTGGCCAACATACCGATCTTGACGATGTCCACCCCAATATCCAGAAATACTGCGTCGATCTGAGCCTCAACCACATCAAGGTCAATGTCCTGAATACGAGTCACACCCAAAGTGTTCTGGGCAGTAATCGCCGTGATCACAGTCATTCCGTATCCACCCAGGGCTGTAATGACTTTAAGGTCAGCCTGAATGCCCGCGCCACCACCGCTATCGGAGCCAGCGATGGTCAATACTTTAGGGATCTGCACAGAACTTGGAGTAGATGATTTCATCTTGCTATAATATCGGCTTATTCCTCGATAGCTCAGCGGTAGAGCAGCAGACTGTTAATCTGTTGGTCCGTGGTTCGATCCCACGTCGAGGAGCCAAATAAGTAAAGCCCCTAGATAAATCCAGGGGCTTTTTCTTTTGCCCTTGGTGCTAAAACCTCAAAATTTGCCTCCCAAAATACTGAGGTGTAGCAGAAAAGCTTATTTTTTAAAAGATTTAACCTGCGTCATATAGGCACCATGGTCACCACAGATTCTATTGAAGGCAACACCCGACAAAGACGAGGGATTGCCAATTTTTCTCATGCCAACATTGGGCTGGCCAATCTGAGTAAGCGAGTCTGTATCGTCATTGCAATTAGCCCGGTAAACATAATCAGAATCATGGGCGCCCTGCTTGTCTAAAACGGATGAGGCTATTCTCATTTCACGTATATTATTTTTTATATCAACCACAATATATTCGTTATTAATGACTTCAAACAATCTAGCTGTAGTTCGTTGACCGCCCGGAGTATCGGCGACTCGATTCGCATCTTTTATAATTTTCGACGGCAATTGCCCATTCTGATACAGAAAATAATTTGTATTTGCATCCATCACAAATTTTCTACCGCACACCCTAGTTTTAATATAGGCCATAGCAGTTTGAGGCTTTATGAAATGCCAACATTCACTCGATCCAGGAGCAATCATTCCAGCGGATGGATTCGGACCTAAATCACAGCTTTGATTTATCAAACTCTCCGATAGCTGTGTATTAGTAAAGCAATTAATTTTTTGTAGGTAGGGTCCAATTGCCTCCCTATCAAATAAAGCCTCATCACCCATAGAAATATTGATTGAATCAGACAAATCCTTTGCAGGAATAGCCTTCCTCGCAGACTCGATGGCAATTGAACGTTTTAACTGATTTGGGGTCCAATATGACCAAAAACTAATCGTATAGTCCTCGTCCATCATCAGAGACTGAGGATCATAGAACCAGTCAATATTTAAAGATTCAGCCAAAATAATCCAATGGCCATGCAAATATGTATTTAAATCCCGGTAAGGTTCGATGACTTTTGTTGGCTGGGGTTTAACAATAGTAGTGCAGCCTACCAATCCAAGCATTAGCACTAGAAATAATGACTTTAGGTTCATAATTTGAATGATAGATTATGTTGGAGATTGGCAACCAGAAGTTCAAACTTAAAAAATTTAAGTGTATTGAAGTGACTTAGAGTATAGGGCTGACCAATTAACTGTAAGCCCCCGGTTTGAGCCTAAGTTGAGGAGTTAAATATAAGAAAACCGCCTTTTGAGGTGGTTTTTTCTTTGGCGATCTCGGTGAACCAATTCAGTCTAAATCAACCCCTTCTTTTTTAGGTTGGCAAGGCGGTTATTTAAAGTCTTGATGGTAAGTAGATTGAGCTTATCCCCTTCCGACCAATTACTGCCTTTCCACTCAATACCCTCTGCTGTGACATTGGCAAAAGGCTCTTTACCCTCTTTTGCATAGCCTTCCAAAATAGCAATGAGTGCTGGGCGATCATCGGATCCTCCGGCATCTTTAATAGCATCTAAGATTGGCTTGGTAATCGTATCGCCATAGGTGACTTTAGAGTCTGGGTGTTTGGGCGCTGCGGGCTCATCAAAAATATATTCATGAGGCCACTCAAATACATTTCTGGCTGAATTTTTTACTGACTCTGGACTTACTGCGCCGCCCTCGGGATTTTTTAGATCAGCTGGGAGATTTAATTCCATAATCCAGGCTTCAAATTCTGCAATACGGGCATAGCGTTTTTCTTCGCTATCGCGCCTTTGCTCTTCTTGCGAAAGCAGTAATGTGACCCAGGCCCAGGCGATGTCTTTAGGTATAGCAAACTCTTGAGACAAAATGCCGCTGGCTTTTTTTAGGATGAGTTTGGATGTGAGTTTTGTCATTGTTTTTTATACATTCTTTAGTAGACACCCTAAATTCGAGTGGAAACGCGCGCCACAGACCTCGTAGGATACTCTTCATTAGCTAGCTGATTAGCTGAAATACACAGATAAACCCAGATCTATTCGGTTCCAGAGCCTTAAAGATTAATAAATTTAGCAAGAATGTCTGTATTCACTAAAATAGGTCCATGACCAAGATCCCAGAACTCCTCGCCCCCGCCGGCAGCCTCTCCATGCTGCGTACTGCCTTTGACTTTGGTGCCGACGCCATTTATGCCGGACAGCCGCGCTATTCTCTTCGAGTACGTAATAACGACTTCGGAAAAATGGAAACACTCAAAGAAGGTATTGATACCGCACACGCTTTAGGTAAAAAGTTTTATCTGGTATCCAATCTCCTCCCTCATGGCGGCAAGACTCGAACTTACATTAAAGATATGGATCCTGTAGTTGCATTAAAACCTGATGCGATGATCATGTCTGATCCAGGTCTCATCATGATGGCCAGAGAAGCTTGGCCAGATATGCCGATTCATTTATCCGTTCAAGCCAATACGGTCAATGGTGCCTCTGCAAAATTCTGGCGCTCTGTTGGTATTAGCCGGGTGATATTGTCACGTGAGCTTTCTTTCGATGAGATTGAGGAAGTTCGTCAAGACTGCCCAGAAATGGAATTAGAGGTATTTGTGCATGGCGCCCTGTGTATTGCTTATTCTGGTCGCTGCCTACTATCTGGTTACATGTCCCATCGTGACTCTAATCAAGGTGCTTGCACCAATGCCTGTCGCTGGGATTACAAAGTAAAGCCGGGACAACAAAATACCAGCGGAGATGTGGTTCTCCTGCAAGAAGCACGTCGTCCAGATGATTTAATGCCCATGGAAGAAGATGAGCATGGCACCTACATCATGAACTCCAAAGATTTGCGTGCGATTGAGCATATTGAGCGCTTAACAAAGATGGGTGTCGACTCATTCAAGATTGAAGGTCGCACCAAGTCGCCCTATTACGTTTCTCGCACCTGCCAATCCTACCGCACTGCAATTGATGATGCAGTAGCTGGCCGTCCAATGAATATGTCTCTGATTGGCAATCTTGAAGGTCTTGCCAATCGTGGCTATACCGATGGTTTTTATGAGCGTCACCACGATAAAGAGTATCAGCTCTATATGCGTGGTCACTCCCTCTCTGGTAGAAGTCTATATGTTGGCGAAACTTTAGAGATTGATGAGGCCTCGGGTCGCGTCAAAGTAGATGTAAAAAATCGTTTCTCGATTGGTGATAAGTTAGAAATCATTGAGCCCGAGGGTAATCAAGATATGGTGCTCGATGCCATGTGGAATCTCAAAGATGAGCCCATTGATGTTGCCCCTGGCTCGGGTCACTTCGTGTGGATTAAATTGCCACTCAAGAGTAAGCATGCATTTATTGCGCGCTACACCCAAGAACCGGCGCCTGTTGAAGCTAGCTCTTGCAGCAACTGCTAATGAAACACTTCAGAAAGTTTTTATGAGCACGACGTCGCCTAATTTGGCTCCTACACATAGCTTTAAAGAAAAAGCTAAAGAGGAGTTTGTCAAAGCATTTCAGTTAACCATTTACTTTGGAGCGTGGTTTTGTGCTCTTGCCTTTTTAGCAGCAACCTCATTAGATGAGAGGCCAATACCTTTATCTATCTTTGGCTTTGCTTTATTCAAAGCGGCTGTCTGCGCCAAGTTTATGCTACTAGCTCAGGCTGCATTCCCAATTAAAGTTAATAAGCAACATGGGATTGTGAGCTCACTACTCCTAGAGTCCTTGATTTATCTTCTGGTTGTTTTGGGGTTAAATTATTTAGAGGCCGGAGTACATGGGTTAATTCATGGCAAACCTTTTTTGATCTCCATGACTGATTTTGGGCAATCCAATCCTTTGCGCGTAGTGGCTATGTCGATTGTGTACTGGTTAATTGTGTGGCCTTATTTACTCTTAACAGGGATGACCATTATGCTTGGCAGTAACGCTACCCTGAAGATTTTGTTTGGTGACCAATCGAAGTCTAACTAATCAAGCTTGAGTGATGTAACTCGGATGATTAATTTATCCTCCATTCCTCGTAGTCGGGCTTTTGTAATAGGTGCCTGCCTATTCTTCATTGCATTTACTTTAGTACCAGCCCTATCTCATTCCCAAGAAATCGAGGCGCGCACCTACTCCAATACTCCTATTGGAATTAATTTTCTGAGTGCCGGTGTAGTTCAGGCCAAAACGAATAACTACAGCCTTACTAGCGAAGTAATGAGTCTGACTCATATATTTGATGCTGGCGGGCAGTCAGGCAAGCTCACACTTGTCCTTCCATACGCTCAATTTAGTGGTTCAAAAATAATCGGCGGGCGCACAGTCAATGCGAGCACTGAGGGTTTATCTGACCCACTTATTAAGGCTGCGATTAATCTCTACGGAGCTCCAGCATTAACGCTGGATCAATTTCAGGACTATCAGCAAGATCTCATTGCTGGCGTGAGTCTTGCAGCCTCCGTCCCCTGGGGCAAATACGATGACAATCAACTGATTAATGTAGGTGCCAATCGATGGTTTATCCAGCCGGGTCTTGGCGTATCTAAGGCACTTGGCCCTTGGAGATTTGAGCTTGCTGGTGCTGGTATTTTCTACACAAGCAATACTGACTATATGGGTGGCAACTCACTATCTCAGAATCCGGTTTATTCAACACAAACACACGGAATCTACTACTTTCAGAATACCGCCTGGATCTCAGTAGATGCCACTTACTTTATTGGCGGGCAATCTTATCTAAATGGCAACCCGATTAGTGGCAGTCAAGAGAACTGGCGCTTTGGTACAACGATGTCCTACCCTGTCAATAAACATAATTCGATTCGTCTATCAGCTAGTACAGGGGCGTACTCAAGAACCAATAATAGCTATGACTTGTATGGCATTTCTTGGCAATACCGCTTTGGTGGTGGCCTGTAATTTTTATAAGTCGCGCAGATGACGGCGCAAGATTTTGCCCACATTCGACTTGGGCATTTCATCGATAAAAGCAATCTTTCTGGGGCGCTTGTAACTGGTCATTTGCTCTTTACAATACTGAATGACTTGAGCCTCAGTTAGTTCAGACTTGTCTTTGATGATATAGGCCTTGACGATCTCGCCCAGCTTGCGGTGCGGCAATCCAATGACGGCACACTCTCTTACGCCAGGCATTTGAGAAATGACTTCCTCGATTTCATTAGGGAATACTTTATAACCAGCAACTACAATCATGTCTTTCTTGCGATCCACAATCTGCACAAAGCCATCAGAACTCATGATGCCGATATCACCAGACTTAAAATATCCCTCTGGCGTCATAGAATGCTCTGTCTCTTCAGGCCTATTCCAGTAACCTGCCATCACCTGCGGACCCTGAATACAAATTTCTCCGGGCGTGCCAAATGGAACCTCTATTCCATCATCACCAACTATCACTACATCCGTACTTGGCACTGGCATACCAATGGATCCAGTAAATTCCTTTACGAATGGAGTATTGACACACACTACTGGTGAAGTTTCCGATAGCCCGTATCCCTGAGCAATCGGTACCCCCATCATTTGCTGCCAAAGTTCAGCCGTCTTCTTTTGAACCGCCATGCCACCGCCGATCGTGACCAAGAGATTAGGTAGGCGTACCTGCTTAAATTCTGGACGGTGTATCAAAGCATGAAATAGCGTATTGACACCCGGGAAAATATTGATATCAGGGTGCTTCATTAAGAACTTGATAAAGCCAGTGATATCACGGGGATTGGCGACTAATAATAATTGAGCGCCCTTACGTATTCCAAGTAGACCACAGGCAGTCAGAGCAAAGATGTGAGTCATGGGCAAGGCACACAAAAAACTAACTGCTGCTGCCGATTTTTCAATGCGGGTTCAAGCCAAGATTCAATTTGAATGATGTTGGCTAATATATTACGATGCAATAAAACTGCACCCTTAGAGACTCCCGTAGTGCCTCCCGTGTATTGCAAAAACGCGATATCGTCCTGCTCTAAAGTGGGCCTAGTAAAGCCATGGCCAGCGCCTATCTTCAGGGCCTGATTAAATTTGACACAAGGAAAATTCCAATGTGGGATGAGCTTTTTAATATGGCGAGCGACTAAATTGATGATAACGCCTTTAGGGCCCAGGCTCTCACCCAAGCTACTCACAATCACCTTCTTGACAAGTGCCTGATCTGCAATCTCCTGATACACGTGAGCAAAGTTTTCTAGCATCACCAAAATAGATGCACTGCTATCTTGTAATTGATGCTCGAGCTCTCTGGCGGTGTATAGCGGATTTATATTCACAACGACATAGCCAGCGCGCAGCGTACCGAACATTGCAATTAAGTACTGTGGAACATTTGGAAACATGATGGCGATACGCGAGCCCGCCTCCAAACCTAAAGTTTGCAAATAAGCAGCAAAGTCCTTGGACAGGATATCAAGTTGACGGTAGCTGATTTTGTGGCCCATCGACTCTATTGCTATGCGATCTGGGTACTTAGCAAAAGATTCTTCTATGAAACCAACAATCGATGTGTACCCTGCCAAATCAATCTCATGAGGAACGCCCTCGAGATAGTTTTTCAGCCAAGGTTTTTGAGTATTCATCTGCGCAGTTAAATAGGTAATTGTGTTGGGCCTGCTTTAAGCGCTCATCAAGTCTTTAAGCTTGGCTAAATAGAGTTCTTGACCGTGATTAACGCGGTGAGTCCATTCGTTTCCAGAGTCTGCATTAGCATCATCGGTCACGTATTTAAATGATTGCCATGGGATATTAAATTGATAAGCAATATTGGCGATAGCAAATAACTCCATATCCACCACATCAATACCCTGAGATATCAACCAAGAATCATGAGCCGTTACAAAACTATCACCAGTTCCGCAAGTATGCTCACCGCCAAGTGATAAATATTGAGACGGTTTTGAGCAAAACGGGGTCTGCCCTCGTGGAGCCAAAGGTACTGTCATCATGTCGCGCTGAATCACCCTACCGATTTCCAGTAAACCTTCTAGAGCAGAGTTGATTTTTCCAACGGTCCCAAAGTTCACTATCCGTTGAGGCTGATATTGATGGATAGCCTGCAAGCTTGCTGCCGTTGCGTTGATTTTTCCGACCCCGGAATACACAATATCGACACCGGCGGGCAATGCGCTTTTATCCAGCTCGGACTCTAATGCGGTAATAATAAGCAATTGTGTTTTCATATCAGCCAATAATGAATTTATTAGATTATCTACCCGGAGTTCCGGACTTTCCAAAGCCGGGGATCCTCTTTAGGGATATCTCCCCTTTATTAGCCAACCCGAATGCATTTAAGGAGGCTACGCTACAGCTAGAGGCCCTTGCACAGCAGTTTGATTACAGCCATATTTTAGGTATTGAATCACGAGGTTTTATTTTTGGCACTGCCCTCGCCTATCAGGCCCATAAGGGCCTCGCTTTAGCCCGAAAACCCAATAAGCTGCCTTTGGCCAGCCACCGAGAGTCTTATGGGCTGGAATATGGTTTAGATTCTCTGGAAATTGCACAATCTACTTTGCCAGCAGGTGCGCGTATTTTGATTGTGGATGATGTGCTGGCCACTGGGGGCACCATCATTGCGGCTAGCAAACTACTGAAAAAAGCTGGCTTTGATGTTGCTGGCGCTTTGACCTTGCTAGAAATCGATGGCTTAAATGGAAGCAAGATCTTGAGCCAAACCGGAATTGCCAATAAGACGGTTTTAGTTGCTTAAGTTCTAGCTACAGAAGACTCTTAGCACCTTTCAGAAGCTTGACAGTACCCCAGCCTACGGTAAGCACCTTACCAGCAAGCTTGGGTTTGTAGTGGGCTAGTACAGCGAAAGCGCTTGTCCACAAAATTGGGGTGCTCTTCATGAAATTAAACGCATCTATTCCCTTATCAGCCCAGGATAGGGGCTTTTCTATGGGCTCAAAATGCAAGGCGAAGTCAGCACGCTCTTGGGCTGCCCGCTCCTGTAGCACTCTTTGTCTAGCCTGAAGCTCAGCTAGCCTTTGACTCATCATTTAGAAAGCTCCTGGCGG
Source organism: Polynucleobacter duraquae (assembly GCF_000973625.1). NCBI lineage: Bacteria > Pseudomonadati > Pseudomonadota > Betaproteobacteria > Burkholderiales > Burkholderiaceae > Polynucleobacter > Polynucleobacter duraquae. The sequence goes on along the minus strand of NZ_CP007501.1, from coordinate 950,266 downwards.
TCTTTAGCCAACTCGGCAATGGTTGCCTCGAATAATTTGGGCATCGCTTTAATTGAGCGCAAGACTACCAGCGCCAGAATGATGCCCGCCGCTAAGAAACCACTTGTTAATAGACTCAGCGCTAGGACCCTATCAGTCTCCCAGCTATAAATCACAATGAGTAAGGCGAGCATCACCAAACCAAAGAACAAGAAAAATAATGCGCAGATCACCATCACTAAGAGATTTAGAAACTGAGTGCGTGCAATCTGCACATCAGTCGAGATCAACTCTAAACGAGTCTGAGCAATCGATGCCCCAGTGGAGACGAGATTCTTTAGTGCGGAAAAAAGATTTTCTTGTGACATAAATACCTAGCGACGACGAATAAATAGACCAATCAACAAACCAATCCCGGCAGCGACGCCTACCGCCTCCCAGGGATTTCGATGGACAAACTCATCAGTGCGCTCAGCAACAACTTTGGCCTTTTCTGTCACAGTGCCCTCCACAGAGGAAAGACTTTCTTTTGCACTATTGAGGGTCCCCAAAGCCTTGGAACGAATTGCGCCAAGCTGGCTATCATCATGACTTGCCGTTGCCTTAATGAGCTCCTCAGCATCTGCCATCAGCGCCTTAAAATCACCAATTAAATTTTCAGAATTGATATGAGTATCTTCATGCACAGTTGTTGATTTTTTAGCAGTCATTGCCACTCCTTGCTGATGCCATCAAATTTAATGGGGTAAGCCCATTCTAAGCAATTCCGACAGAGATCACAGTATTAATACCGTCATACCTGCATTACCTTCCTTGAAGTGTTTTAGATAAGCCTTTAATCCGGGTCTTCTTCTTAGAAGTGCATGGTAAGCCTCGCTACCAAATGCGGTTTGCTCGCCGAAGTGATATTCATCGACCCGATCTGAGAAATAGTTGTTATTTAGAGCGTCATGAACAGCCCACTTGATCTTGCCACCCTCACCGCTAGCTCCATAGCCATGTATCAGGATGATTGCCTTAATACCGACCTCAGATGCTCGACGCAATCCAATAGTTAATCTATCCAAAGCCTCCTCGGCACTTGGACTATCGAACTTTAAATTCAACACCATCGTGTCACTGTGCGTTAGAGGAAGTTCCTCGCTTCCGCATTGATGACATTCCCCAAGCATTCCTCGGGGATTGCCACATTCCGGGCACTCAAATGAACGGGTCATCAAACGCCTTTATAAATCATTAAGCAATAACCCACTCATTACAGCATTAAGAACAATATTTCGCCTCTAAAGCAGAGCTTGAATTGATTTGATCATCCACCATTCGGTTTAGAGTCATTTGCGCCGCATCTTTATTTTCTTGAACTTTTAGATTTAAATTGATTAAGCCTGCTACATCCTTTCGAATGGAGGCATTACCGTAGCGCAAGCCCTTTAACGTAGATACTGCTTCAGCAGATATCTTGCATTGCTGGCTAAGCAACTCAGAAGAATCCGATGAGGTATTTGCATATGCAAATGCAGCTACAGAGATTGAGACAACAGCTAGTAGAGGCTTTTTCATCTTATTTCCTTAATTTGTGACCACATGTTGGACAACAACCCAAATCTTTTGCTTTGGTTTTTCTTAAGGCGGCATAGACGCTAGATTCTGAAATTTCCATCTTCCTAGCGGCCTGAGCTGCGGTCATTCCCTTCCCTATCCAATCTAAAGCTTGATGTGTTTTTGGTATCGCTCTTCTCATTTCACCTCCTTTGCAAATACTATACCACAGAAGTTGTGAAGTTGTGAACTTTATTAATAATATTTATTCGGGCTTAAATTAACTTAAAATAATGGTCAGTGATAAAGTAAGTAAACCCACTTAGAGGCGGATAAGAGCAAAATGAAACCAGCCATCGGCTTATTGCAAGCATGCGAGCAAATTCAACAAGGTCAGCTTAAGGTCGATGACTATCTAGCCGAATGCGTAGAACGCGCGGATCAAGTTGAGCCAGAATTAAAGGCATTTACAGTCAGAGCCTCTTTAAAAGAGCTTTACCAACGGTCAGGGCTAGGCCCACTGATGGGGATACCTGTGGCCGTAAAAGACATCATTGCAACAAAGGATTTTGTAACAACGAATGGCTCACCAATCTACAAAGACTTTGTGCCTAGTGAAGATGCTGAAATTATCAAGAAGATTCGTAATTTAGGTGGCGTTATCTTTGGTAAAACAGTCACAACTGAATTTGCCTGGCGTCACGCAGGTGCTACAACTAACCCATGGAATAGTGCCCATACACCAGGCGGATCATCTAGTGGTTCAGCTGCAGCTGTTGCCAGTGGAATAGTTCCCTTGAGCTTAGGCTCGCAAACAGCAGGGTCCATTATTAGACCGGCATCTTATTGTGGGGTCGTGGGCTATAAGGCCAGCTTTGGAGCCGTCCCAAGAAAAGGCGTACATCCCGTCTCCGACTCCTTAGACCATATTGGATTTTTTACTAGATCGGTTGCGGATGCGAGATACGCCTTTAATTTACTCCGCAACACCGAAATCAATGAGAAAGATGCCATTGTTATTCCTGAGATCCTTTCTAAACCCCTGAGTGAAGAGCTAGGCAATCAACAGCCTCGCATTGCTTATCTCAAAACGCCCTTTGATGAATTATTGAGCCAAGAACAGATAAAGACTGTGAACCATGCTGCAACTTTGCTCAAGCAATCGGGTGCTCATATCGAGGAAATAACGCTGCCCCAAATGTACTGGGATGGTATCGAGGCCTTGGCTGTCTTAATGGCTTGCGAAGCTGCGCTTGTTCATGAAAAGCATTTAGAGCAGTATCCAGAGCTTTTAGGATTTGATATCAAAGAGCTTATAGAAAAAGGTAGATCTCATTCGATGGTAGATTACCTGCAGGCAAAAGATCTTCAAGCGAATTTACGCCTCTCCATTTCACAAGATTTTAAAAACTTTGATGCAATACTGGCAGCTCCAGCTACGGGGGAAGCCCCTCAGGGTCTGAGCTTTACTGGAAATCCCATCTTTTGCTCCCTATGGAGCTTTATAGGCACACCAGCAGTCGCACTTCCAGTGCGTAAATCGAGCAACGGATTACCACTAGGAATTCAGCTTGTTGGTAATTACAGGGAAGATGAAAAACTACTCAACATCGCTGAATTTGCTGAAATGTGCTTCAAGGTTGAAGGGTAGAAATAAAAAAGCCCCAGTGAAGGGGCTTAGTTATTTGTCGCAGCGGTAATGAGCAGGTTAAATCACAAGGATTTGGCGGAGACGAGAGGATTCGAACCTCCGATCAGAGTTTTAGCCCCGATGCTCCCTTAGCAGGGGAGTGCCTTCGACCAGCTCGGCCACGTCTCCCTACCCACTACATCTACAACGACTAACAGTTTAACGGATTTGCTTGACTGCAAGCTTTTAATGCGTTTTTAAGGTAATTCCTGCGTATTCTTACTTCTGATCCAGCTCAAACACCTTGTGCAATGCACGCACAGCTAGCTCCATATACTTTTCATCAATCACCACTGAAATCTTGATTTCGCTAGTAGAGATCATCAGGATATTGATGCCCTCCTCCGATAGTGTGCGGAACATTTTGCTAGCAACACCCACATGGGAGCGCATGCCTACACCTACCACTGACACCTTAGAAACTTTGGGATCGCCATTAATTTCTTTTGCTTCAATATGGGCTTGCACATTCTTCTTGAGCAAGTCCAATGCTTTTTGATAGTCCGCGCGGGGAACTGTAAAAGTAAAGTCTGTCTTGCCTTCAAATGATTGATTCTGAATAATCATATCAACATCAATATTGGCATCGGCAATTGGACCCAAGATTTGATAGGCGATACCTGGGCGATCAGGAACCCCCAGAACGGTAATTTTTGCTTCATCACGCGCAAAGGCGATGCCGGAAATAACTGCGGCTTCCATAGTGCTGTCCTCTTCAAATGTAATCAAGGTGCCCGACTTCATCTCTTGGTCTAAGGGCATCAACGGATCTGTCAGTGATGACAGAACACGGGTTTTAACTTTGTACTTACCAGCAAACTCAACTGAACGAATCTGCAATACCTTCGAGCCTAGACTTGCCATCTCTAGCATCTCTTCAAAAGTAATCTTGTCTAGACGACGTGCATCTTCACAAACGCGGGGATCGGTAGTGTAAACACCATCCACATCGGTGTAGATCAAGCACTCATCTGCTTTAAGGGCCGCAGCCATCGCAACAGCTGACGTATCAGAACCTCCGCGACCTAAGGTGGTGATATTGCCATCTGGATCAACACCCTGAAAGCCTGTTACTACTACTGCACGTCCTGCATTGAGATCAGCAAGGATTTTTTCGTCATCAATACTCTTGATGCGCGCTTTAGTAAATGAGGAGTCCGTATGAACTGTCACTTGCCAACCGGCATAGCTAACTGCATCAACACCTTCACGCAACAAGGCCAAGGCCAATAAACCCGAACTGACTTGCTCGCCTGTGGAGGCAATTTGATCAAGTTCGCGTGGGTTTGCATCTGGATTGATGTCTTTTGCAAGGCCAAGCAAACGATTAGTTTCACCGGACATCGCTGATGGCACTACAACCACTTGGTGACCTGCACGCATCCACTTGGCAACGCGTTTAGCGACATTCTGAATGCGCTCAACCGAGCCCATTGAGGTGCCACCATACTTATGAACGATAAGAGCCATAAAAACCGTTGTATTGTTATTTACAGGGAATGTAATTCCCCAGGGTCTAAAAAGGGCTTATTTTACAGGGTTTTACGCTTTACTATGGCTTCTCAAGCCACACAGGGAGCACTCGCCTACCAATGGAGACTAGATGAGGGTAGCTCACCCCCACCCCGGCAACGGCTACGAGCTGGTCCTTGATATAAAGCAGCGGAGCCTGTCTCTCCCAAGGCGGTGTATCCGATTCTTGAAAGAGATTCTTGAGTGTTTTGCGTGGGGTATTGGGTTTGATTTGAATCTTTTCTGCTCCTTGGCGCAGTCTTTCCTCAATGAGACCCTGCTCTTGAGCAGTATTTACCCAATCAGCAGGCAAGCCAAGTAACTTACTTCGTAAGGGCACATTTTGAAACACCCACCGCCCCGTCGTACAATGCCCTATCTGCAAGACGCCGCGCCACAAATAAATACTCACCTCATCATGCCGCCACTCCAAGTTGGAGTCTGGTTTTACAGCCTTAAGGTCTTTCCACCAAGACTCAAGACGTTCCTGGGATGGCATTGCCATATCATTAAACTTCAACCAATAACGCATGACATTATTCGCAGCAGCTTGATCTGTTTTGGCTAGAACCAAAAGAGGCGCTAGCTTTAACTGACTACCCTGAAAAAGATCTTTCCCATCTAGCTTAGCTAGGCGATCGAGCAACACTTGAGATTGGGCCAATAAAGTAGCGCTTCGAGCTAGATTGCCAATTGCACCTGGCTGAATTTTCTCCAGCCTTGGAATGATTTCTTTACGGATCGCATTGCGACGATAGCGTGTATTTTGATTGCTAGGGTCTTCTACCCATTTGAGTTTGTATTCTTTGGCATAGGCCTCTAACTCTTCCCTGCTTTGATTGATTAATGGGCGCCAGAGAGTAATTGAGTCGCCCTGGTTGACGTTAGCACGATGCGCAGGCATGCCAGAGAGGCCGGCTACGCCAGAGCCGCGTAGGAGCTGTAAAAGCACAGTTTCAGCCTGGTCGTTTTGATGGTGTGCGAGCAGCAAATCTTCAATGCCATGCTCAATACATAAATCAGTCAAAGCATCGTAACGCTCTGCCCTCGCCCTCGCTTCAATATTGCCCTGAGATGGATCAGCAAAGTGCAGTAGACGAAAATCAAAATGTACTTGATATTTTTTGGACAGTTGCTCACAAAACTCCAACCATTGATCAGCGGGCTTTTGCAATCCGTGATGGATATGAAATACCCAAAGCTCAGTTGGGTCATTAGCATTTGCTTTGAGGGCTTTACAAACAGTATCGAGCAACACAACGGAATCCAGCCCACCACTTAAGGCAAGCCCAATCCGTTTGGCTGCCGGTAAAGCTGCCTTAAGACTTGACTTCGATTTCCTTGAACTTGCCATAACTCATCAAGCGCTCATGGCGACGCTCTAAAAGCGCATCCACTTTCATCCCATCGAAAGTCTTTAGTGACTCAGCTAATGCTTTACGCATATTGTTCATCATGGTGTCGTAATCACGATGTGCGCCACCAGTAGGCTCAGGGACGATCTTATCGATCAAGCCAATGGCTTTTAAACGTTGTGCAGTCAAGCCCAATTGCTCAGCAGCTTCAGGCGCTTTATCTGCAGTCTTCCAAAGAATGGATGCACAGCCTTCTGGTGAGATGACCGAGTAAGTTGAGTTTTGCAACATCAACACCACATCACCCATTGCAATCGCAAGTGCGCCACCCGAACCACCCTCACCAATAATGGTGGCAATGATCGGTACTTCTAATTCCGCCTGAACATAGAGGTTATGACCGATCGCCTCTGATTGGTTGCGCTCTTCTGCATCAATTCCAGGAAATGCACCCGGTGTATCCACAAACGTAAACACCGGTAATTTAAATTTTTCTGCCAAGCGCATGACACGCTTTGCTTTTCGGTAACCTTCAGGGCGACTCATACCAAAGTTTCTTAAGGCACGCTCTTTAGTATCGCGGCCTTTTTGATGACCAATGACCATGCAAGGCTGATTCTGAAAACGAGCTAGGCCAGTAATGATGGATTGGTCATCTGCAAAATTACGATCGCCATGAAGCTCATGAAAATCGGTGAACAATGCTCCAACATAATCTAATGTATAAGGACGCTGAGGATGGCGCGCCACTTGAGAAACTTGCCACGGACTTAAATTGGCATAGACATCTTTAGTGAGTTGCTGACTTTTTTCAGTCAAGGTTTTGATCTCATCAGAAATGTCTACTGATGATTCATCTTGCACAAATTGCAGCTCTTCAATCTTTGACTCTAATTCAGCGATTGACTGCTCAAAATCCAGGAAAGTCGTTTTCATAGCTTGATTTTAATATTCAACGGGCTTGGGGTCGATACTTCTCCACATATACCAAGTCGCTACCGTGCGCCATGGGGCCCAATTTGCAGCTACTTCACGAGCTTCATGCCTGCTCACAGGCTCTCCGCTGAAGTAATTGAGGGAAATAGCCTTAATCAGACCAGCGTCGTCTAAGGGGAGAATATTGGGCCTAATCATGTTGAAAATCAGGAACATTTCCGCTGTCCAGCGACCAATTCCCCGAATCCCACACAATTCTTTGATGATGACCTCATCTTCCATGCCTTTCCACTGATTGGCATGTAAACGACCAGAATCAAAGTGTTCAGCCAAATCGCGGATGTATTCCACCTTGCGACCCGATAATCCTGCTGCACGCAAATCTTCAACACTTAAGGCAAGAATATTTTTAGGGTTTACCTTGTTTTTGGAAGCCAATAAAACCTTGCTCCAGACAGACTGAGCGGCAGCAACCGAAATTTGCTGGCCAACGATAGCCCTTGCCAAAGTAGTGAATGCATCTCCACGCGTTCGCAAAAAACCTAAGCCGTATTTTGGAATCAGTTTTTTTAAAATACGATCATGCTTCATCAACTCAGCACAAGCCTGCTCCCAATAATCAGGAGCAACTTCTTCAATGATGAATTGCTGTGCAACTTTACTCAAAATAAATATTCTTCAATTAACTTTTGCGCCATTCGGTAATGCCACCGGGCTTATCTTCCAATACTACGCCCTGATCTAGTAATGTCTTGCGAATTAAATCCGCTTTCGCAAAATCTTTGGCGAGTTTTGCAGTGACTCGTGCCGCAATCTGCTCTTCAATAGTAGCAGCAGATAAGCCAGCATCGCCACCTCGGGATCCTTCTTGCAAGAATGCGATTGGGTCACGTTGCAAGAAATTGAGATCTCCAGCCAAGCTTTTGAGAACGCTAGCCAACTGAAGCTTCTCTTCGCCCTGCGCACGGTTCACTTCACTAGCTAAGTCAAACAGGGCTGCTATCGCCTCGGGCGTATTAAAGTCATCGTTCATCGCATTAGTGAAGCGCTCAGACCATGGCGAATGGGGGTCTACAGGATGATCGCTTGAGCTCACTTGCGCTAGAGCCGTATAAAGACGAACTAGTCCCGCGCGAGCCTCTTCAAGCTGCGCATCACTATAGTTAATTGGGCTACGGTAGTGAGCGCGCAGCATAAAGAAACGCAAGACCTCGGGGTCAAAGCTCTTTAAGACATCACGAATAAGATAAAAATTACCCAATGACTTAGACATCTTTTCTTCATTTACCCGAATATGCCCGTTATGCATCCAGTAATTTACAAAAGGCTCATCATTAGCCTGGTGATCTTGGCCATAGAGAGCGCCCTCGCTCTGCGCAATCTCGTTCTCATGATGGGGAAACTGCAAATCTGCGCCGCCACCATGAATATCAAAATGCTCACCTAGCAAATCGCATGACATGGCAGAACATTCAATATGCCATCCAGGGCGACCTTCACCCCAGGGGGATTTCCAACGGGTATCCGCAGGCTCCTCTGGCTTGGCACTCTTCCATAGAACAAAGTCCAATGGATCTCGTTTGCCACCACCAACCGCGACACGCTCACCAGCATTTAATTCATCTAAAGATTTACCGGAAAGGCGACCATACCCAGGAAACAATCGAACCGCGAAATTGACATCGCCATCCTCGCCTTGATAGGCCAATTCTTTTTCAATCAAGCGGCCAATGATGCCCTGCATTTGCCCGATGTAATCAGTGGCACGAGGCTCGTGATCAGGGTGCATCAAGCCCAATTCATTTGAGTCGGCATGCATTGCATCAATAAAACGTTGCGTTAATGCAGAAATAGGCTCGCCATTCTCAATCGCACGATTGATGATCTTGTCATCAATATCAGTAATGTTTCGGACGTAAACAACCTCATAACCACTGGCACGCAACCAGCGCACCACCATATCAAAGACAATCATCACCCGGGCATGGCCAATATGGCAAAAGTCATAAACCGTCATTCCGCAGACGTACATCTTTACCTTGCCCGGCTCAATGGGTTTAAAGACCTGTTTAGAACGACTGAGGGTGTTATAGATTTGCAGCATAGAGGCTATAAAGGTGGGCAAGTAGCGCCAATTTGTTAGACTGAGCGCTGAGTATATCGAATGAGCCCGTTTTTCATCCCAAACCCTATGTCAGCTAACCATTTTTTACTACGTCCAGCTCAGCTCTGTGGCTTGTGCGCCATGTTTGCTGTTTTACTCCTTGCGGGCTGTAGCACTCCTGGGCAGCAGTTAGCAGAGGCTGAAATTAAGGCTCTTAATAGTGCCCCCGCTAGTGCTCAAGGTACTCAAGCGCCCTATTTAGGATCTTACGGCCCCAATGACCCTCCGAGACTAGCCGGAAACGATGCTGGATACGATCAATTTAATGCTGAGTTATCAGACTCTGTCGCTGTTCCTTTTTTATCCTTTTTGATTATTGAGCCAGACCCAGTAACCAGAAATGGAGTTCCGTCCGATATTGAAAAGCTAGTTAAAGCCAAAAAATATCCTGAAGCTATCGACAGTATCAATAAGCAACTGAAGAAAACACCGGGTAATGTGCAGTTACGTTACGTCAAAGCACGTATCCAGATTGAAATGCGCCAGTGGGTAGAGGCTAAAAAGACCTTGGTTGAGATTACCCAACAGTTTCCGGAGCTACCTGAGCCTTACAACAACTTAGCTGCACTAGCTGCAAATCAAGGCAATTGGATTGAGGCAAGAGACTATTTAGAGCTCGCCTTGAAATTACGCCCAAGCTATACAGTTGCCTCAGCTAACTTAGGCGAGGTCTATATTCGCCTAGCAGCTCAAGCATATGACAATGCCGCAAAAGATGCAGTCTTAAATCAGCGTCAATACACCAATCGTGCAAAAGCACTGATGGAGATACTGAAGCCGCCTAAAAAAGGAGTTGTGCCAGCGGTACCTGCAGTCCCAGCAACGCCTACTTCAAAATAATTTTCATACCTTTTTATCTATTAACTCATAGAAAGTAAATTCATCATGTCTAAAGTTCTACTGAAAACCAATAAGGGCGATATCACCCTTACTCTAGATGCTGCAAAAGCACCAAAGACTGTTGCTAATTTTATAGAGTACGTCAAAAGCGGTCACTACGATGGCACGATTTTCCATCGCGTGATTGATAACTTTATGGTTCAAGGTGGCGGCATGACTGCTGGCCTAAAAGAAAAAAAATCTGGCGCTCAAATTGAAAATGAAGCAAACAATGGCCTCAAGAACGAACGTGGCACAGTAGCTATGGCTCGTACTAGCGATCCGCACTCTGCGACAGCGCAATTTTTTATTAACGTCAATGACAATGACTTCTTAAACCACACCGCCCCTAATGCTCAAGGCTGGGGTTACGCTGTTTTTGGCAAAGTCACTGATGGTCTTGATGTAGTTGATGTCATTCGACAAGTTAAAACAAGTAATTCCGGCTTTCATCAAGATGTTCCTACTGAAGATGTCCTCATTGAAAAGGCAAGCGTTCTCGAGGAATGATTCCACAACACGCGAGCGCCCTGCTCATTTCTGATTTACATCTCACGCCGTCAATGCCCTTGACGGCGCAACGCTTTTTTGATTTTTGCGAAAAAGATGCGCCTAAGGTAGAAACTGTATTGATCTTAGGCGATCTATTTGAGTATTGGGTTGGGGATGATGCTGCTCTACATTCACCTTTTCACCAAGAGGTAAAAAATACGCTTGCAACCCTGTCTACTAAAGTAAAAACCTATTACCTTCACGGCAATCGGGACTTTTTAGTTGGCAAGCATTTTTTAAGTAAAACAGGTATGACTCTCTTACCTGATCCTAGCAAGATTAATATTGCAGGCTCTGAATATGTTCTCTGTCACGGCGACTCACTTTGTACGGCAGATATTAGCTATCAAGTTTTTCGTAGCTGGGTCCGCAAACCTTGGATTCAAAAACTATTCTTGAGAATGCCTTTGAATTGGCGCCGCTCTATTGCTAATCACCTGCGCAGTAATAGTAGCGTGCAATATCAACGGTCAATGCAATTTTCAGTTGAGGGTGCACAAGCTAAAACGAATGTCACCTTGAGTGCCTGCGCAGCAGTGCTTAAAGATCAAGCTGGGAATCAATTAATACATGGTCACACCCACCGACCAAAACATCATCAAGAGCATCTACAAGATCAGGAATGGCAACGCTGGGTCTTATCGGATTGGGATTTAGATCATCCCGAAAGTGGGCGGCCACGCGCAAGTGCCCTACTCATTAATCAAGACGGAGTACGTCACACTGACCTGATCAAAACTTAATACTGCCGCAGTATTAACAGATGGAATATTTAGATAAACACTGAACCATCTGGGCAAAAATACGAGGGTTAGCGCACATGACTTCACCACTTTGTAGGAAGCCTTCTTCGCCGCGGTAGTTGCCGACCAGTCCACCAGACTCAGCAATCAATAAAGCCCCTGCTGCCATATCCCATGGCTTGAGATCGCTCTCAAAAAATCCATCGTAACGACCAGCAGCTACATAGGCTAAGTCAAGAGATGCAGCGCCAGGGCGACGCAGACCGGCACATTGACGTGACATATCTGCAAAGATTTTTAAATACTTTTCTAAGTCTTGGTCATCGCGATAAGGAAAGCCTGTGCCTAACAATGAATTGGCTAAACGATCTTGCGTGGCAACACGCAAACGCCGACGATCCAAATATGCGCCTGCACCGCGTGTGGCAGTGAACAGCTCATCACGAGTCGGATCGTAAACTACTGCTTGTTGGGTTACCCCGTTGACAGACAGCGCAATGGAAACTGCATACTGCGGGAAACCATGAATAAAGTTGGTTGTGCCATCGAGCGGATCAATGATCCAAACATTTTCAGCATCAGTATTTTGGGCACCAGTTTCTTCTGCTAAGAATCCGTGCGATGGATAGGCTTCGCTGAGTGTTTCGATAATGGCTGCTTCGGCCTGTCTGTCCACCTCAGTTACGAAATCATTATGTTGTTTGCGGTCAATCTGAAGTCGCTCTAAATTCAGAGAAGCTCTATTAATCACGGTTCCTGCACGACGGGCAGCCTTCACGGCCACATTTAACATGGGATGCATAGTATTGATGGACAAATTAAATAAGAACGAGCTCACCAGATTGCAAACTGCGGGACAATAAGGAGCTAACACCCTGATTCTAAACGATTGCTATATTGAACTCCCAAGCTACTAGAGAATTCCTGTTGATATGAAAGCCTCCCAAGCACAGTTACTACGCTGGGTTTTAATTGAAACCAGCCACCCTGGAAATGTGGGGTCGGCAGCCCGCGCACTAAAAACTATGGGGTTTAGTGACCTGCACTTAATTTCACCGAAGATTGCGGGGGTTGCCCAGACGTCCGAGGCCATTGCTCTAGCCAGTGGTGCGGTCGATATCCTAGAGTCCAGTCAAGAAACTTCATCTTTGGAATCAGCTGTTCAAGGTTGCACTCTCGTTTTAGGCCTCACCAGTCGTGATCGTGAATTTGGGCCACCAGCATTAAATTGGCAAGCTGCTCGCCCATTAGTTCAGGCAGCTATTGCGGCCAACCAGCAAGTCGCACTCCTCTTTGGGCCAGAACGTACTGGTCTAGATAATCACCACCTCTCACTGTGCACCCATCGCGTATGGCTTGATGCGAACCCACTCTACCCTTCCCTGAACCTTGCCCAAGCCATCATGGTTTGCGCCTTCACCCTCAGAGAATCCCTTGGGGAGGATTTGGGACTGGGGGCCTTAGGCCATAACACCGAGATGGTAGATTATGCTGATCCTGCAGCTGTAGCTGCCATGCTGGAGCACTGGCGCGAGGGTCTGGAGGCAATTGGCTACCTTGATCCCGCAAACCCCAAAAAACTCATGCCCCGCTTACAAGCACTATTTGCTAGAACGCGCCTCCACAAAGAAGAAATCGACCTGCTCCGTGGGATCGCCAAACAGATGCTCTTGAAAAAATAGATTGGGCTTTACCCGTTAAAATCCACTGATGCTTAATTCGCTCTTCGACCAAGTCGACTCCATCATTGTTCGTGACCCTGCCGCAAGGAATCGCTTAGAGGTCATAACCTGCTATCCAGGGCTACATGCTGTTTGGATACATCGGGCATCACATGGTCTATGGAACTTGGGCTTGAAGTGGATCGCGCGCCTTCTATCGATGCTAGCTCGCTTCATTACTGGCATTGAAATACATCCTGGAGCAAAAATCGGTCGCAGAGTATTTCTGGACCACGGCCTAGGTATTGTGATTGGCGAGACTACTGAAATTGGCGATGACTGCACCATCTATCAAGGTGTTACCTTAGGCGGGACGTCTCTCTATAAGGGTGTAAAACGTCACCCCACTTTAGGTAAAGGCGTAGTCATTAGCGCGGGAGCAAAGGTTCTTGGAGGATTCACTGTAGGAGATGGCGCCCGTGTTGGATCTAATGCTGTAGTACTTAAGGAAATCCCAGCTGGAGCAACTGCCGTAGGAATTCCTGCGCGCATCTTGCACCCTGATTTGCCTCAGGCCAGCTCACCAGATAGCAAGGCTAAAGAATACTTTTCAGCCTATGGCGTCACACCCAACGTAGATGATCCAGTTTCTATGGCATTAAAAGGTTTAATTGATGCTACTTTAGAACAAGAGGCTAAGATCGCCGCACTTGAGAAAGCGCTAGCGAAATTGAGCAATACGCCATCACATGCAGAGGAATCCAGTGACACCAAGCGTGATCTTGGAGTCCTAAAAGAGTGGCTTAAAGAGTAGTCTTTTAGTTTTAATGCAGAGTTGGAGGAGAGCTATCAGGGTTAGAGATTGTGTCGGCAGTGTCATCCTCACCATCGACTAAATCATCAGGCATCCCAAATGCAAACGCTTCTGCGCTCTCAGGATATCGATTTTCAATCTCTTCATCTGTAGCAGTTCGGATATCTTCCACTTGAACCCAGAAACGCAAAGCCATACCAGCAAGTGGATGATTCCCATCTAAAACAACCTGGCTATCAGCCACATCAGTTACGGTATAGATCAAGGGCTCTTCATCTTCATCACCAGAATCTTCCACTTCCTCATCAGGAACACCCTCAAACTGCATACCGACTTCCAAAGGTTCAGGAAAGCGTGCGCGTGGCTCAATCTTGAGTAACTCTGGGTCGTACTCTCCAAAGGCTTCGCTAGGCTCAAGCTGGATGCTGGCCTCATAGCCCACATCCTGGCCATCTAATAAGTTTTCAATTTTGGGAAAAGTGCCCTCATATCCGCCATGCAGGTATACCATCGGGGAGTCTGGTTCCTCGATAATATTATTTTGCGCATCAGTTAATTTGTAGCGCAGGGATACAACGGTATTTTTTTCGATCTTCATGCGTAATTCATTCAACATTGTGTTTTAAACAGCTTCTTACTGATATGACAGCATTTTACTTGAGCAAGCCTTACGATCCGCCACAGGCACCCCAAAACCTACCGCTAGATCGCCCATGGGCTCTTCTAGGGGGCAATAGCCCTCAACAGTTCATGAAATCCTATTGGCATAAGAAGCCGCTATTAGTCCGAGGTGCCATCCCCTCCTTTGAGCTCGCCAAACAAATGGGTGAGCCCTTAGATAGCGCGATATCACCTGAAGAGTTATTCAAAATAGCGGGTGATGATGCGATGGAATCCAGATTAATTAAGGCAAAGCCTTGGACTTTTACAAACGGTCCATTTAAGAAGAGATCTATCCCCTCCATTGAGACAACGAATTGGACACTACTACTTCAAGGTATGGAGGCAAAACATTCTGCAGCTGCAAAAGTACTTTCTTGGTTTCGCTTCATTCCGGATGCGCGCTTAGATGATTTGATGATCAGCATTGCTGGTCCTGGCGGCGGCGTAGGCCCCCACTTTGATTCTTATGATGTCTTTTTAATTCAGATGTCGGGACGCAGACGTTGGCGTATTTCTGAGCAAAAAGATTTATCCCTCAATCCAGATCTGCCTTTGAAAATCCTACAAGACTTTAGAGTGGAGAGAGAGTGGGATCTGGAGCCAGGCGACATGCTTTACCTACCACCACATATTGCCCATGATGGCATTGCGTTGGATGCAGGCTGCCAAACTTGGTCAGTTGGCTTTAGATCACAAAGCTATAAAGAAATCTTGCAAGAAGGCTTATGGCGTTTAGCTGAGTCACTAGAAGATATTCCTGAGTTAAATAGGCGCTTTGCAGATCCCAAGCAATCAGCAACTCATTGTGCAGAACAACTTCCAGCAGAAATCATTACGCAAGTAAGGCATAAGTTAAAAGGCTTAAAACTCGATCGTGTAGAAACATTTCTTCCTGGCATAGCCGCCTATCTCAGCGAACCAAAACCTCAGGCCTACTTTGATGGAGCAGTCAATAATCTCTCGCCTGAACAATTTAGACGTCAGCTTAGTAAGCAAGTTTTACATGCACACCCCTATACAAGGCTTCTTGCTCTGGGCCCAAGGATTTACTGCAACGGCGAAGAGATGACCGAAGGTCAAAACGCCTCAACTCAAGCTGCCTGGCGCTCACTGGCAAGTAGCAAACAGTTCACAGGATCCACAGGGAAAATTAGATTAAATAACAGTCTTTTTGGGGCTTTTGAGGCAGGATGGCTGCTTTTTTAACGATCAATTAGTAGATGGCTATAATGCATTCTGGAAAGCACTTAGGGTCTAACCCTGTACTAACCAAGTATTCATAACCGGTTATTCAAGATATTTTTTAAGAGGATATTACAAATGAAGAAGTCACTAGCACTCGTAGCAATGTTGGCAATCGTTTTGGCCGCTTGCGGTAAAAAAGAAGAAGCAAAACCTGTTGTAGCTGCTCCAGCTGCACCTGCTGCTGCTCCAGCTGACGCACCTGCTGCTGCACCTGCTGCACCTGCTGCTCCAGCTGCTGCTCCAGCTGCACCTGCTGCTGACGCTAAGAAGTAATCTTCTTTTTGAAGAAAAAAAGCCGCTGATAAGCGGCTTTTTTATTATCTAATTTCTCACAACTTTGACACCTATCGAGCCATTTGCTCCGTCAGCAATGTTAAGAGTTGCAATCCAGCAGCAGTATTTTCGGGCTTACCATCTGCATTCTGAACGTAGACACTTGAAGAACTATCTCCAGTGGATTTAACAACGACGAGGTACTTTTTAGCCTTCAAGCTTGAGTCGTCTTTACTGCTGAACAGCTTAGTGAAAAACCCTTTGGTATCACCCAAATCCTTAGGGTTGACGTAACGTACATAGTAAACACCATTCGTACGATTACGATCTTCAACAGTAAAGTTGGAGCGATCTAAGGCAAGTCCAGTGTCGCGCCATGCGCGGTCGAAGCCAGACGCCATTTGAATATAAGCAGTATTCACACCCTCTTGAACTAACTTGGCCTTAGGCGTCTTTGGGCCAAGTGGCGCCGCAACTTGAGCCTTCGCCATTTCTTGGGTCATACCCAAGCGCTCCATCAAGCGAGCCAAAAATACTGCTTCGAGCTCGGGGTCATTTGGACGGCCTGTCCATACAGTTGAATTACACGCAGTAGTTGTACTGTCCGTTACGCACTTTTCAATAGCACCACGTTGTGTAATATAAATTTCTGTCTCGCCAGGTTTACTGGCTTCAAGACGGGTCTTGTACTTATCTCGCTCACCAGTATCATAAATTGAATCTAGTGCACCACCGATAGCAGAGCGAATAAAGTCTTGCGCTATCTTAGCGCGGTTCTCCGCCCAATCAGTCTCCATGATGCCGGTAGAGGGTGAATCAATTACCAGCAAAAAACCATTCTCCTGCCAGAAATCTTTAATTTGTGGATAGAGCTCTGGAGCTGGCTTTTCTACAACCAACCAACGGCGCTCACCGTCACGCGCGATACGCATGCCCGGAATACCAGTCATGACGTTCTTGCGAGTCTGTACTGATTTTTTTACTGCTGCGTTGTACTCAGACATGGTGGCAGAACCATCCTGAACGATATAACGACGATCTGCTTGAGCAGTAATCAGATCTGGGGGGTAGGATAAGTTAGGCCCACGCACGGCGCCAGCAGATTTGTAGTCGACTGTGTCATTCGTTGTTACAGATTTACAGCCAATTAAAATAACGCTTATCAACGAGAGCGTTAGTAGGGTTGCACAGTGTTGGCGCAAAGGTCGCATCAAATTCATCATAGTAAGCCAGCCTGTTTCAATGCAGCCTTCAAAGGTTCGCGCAAGGCAACACTCAAAGGGGTTAAAGGTAATCGAATGCCTGAGGTCACTTTACCCATCTCATGCAGGGCCCATTTCACGGGAATCGGATTTGCCTCGGTAAACATGGCTTTATGTACAGCCAGTAATTGATATTGAATCGTGCGCGTCTTAAGCACATCATCAGACATTGCTGCTTGACACAGCTCGTGCATCAAGCGAGGTGCAATATTAGCCGTTACAGAAATATTACCTTTGCCACCCATGAGCATCAGCATTGCCGCACTAAGATCGTCACCAGAAAATACAGAAAATTCTTGGTGTCCAGCACGCTTTAGATCAGCAAGCAATAAAGTGCCGCGCTCAATACTTCCGGTAGCATCTTTGATCCCAATAATTCCTGGAACTCCTGCTAGGCGAACAGTTGTCTCGCCAGCAAGATCAGCAACTGTTCTGCCGGGAACGTTATACAGAATCACAGGCAGATCAACCGACTCCGCAATTTTCTTGAAATGAGCATACATGCCGTCTTGGGTTGGCTTGTTGTAGTAAGGCACAACCTGGAGGCTGGCATCAGCACCAACCGACTTCGCAAAATTAGTTAACTCAATTGCCTCGGTTGTGGAATTGCCGCCAGTACCAGCGATTACCGGGATGCGCGCAGCAATATGATCTACAGTCACTTTAATCAGCTCGCAATGTTCTTCTACAGACACCGTGGGAGACTCCCCACTAGTACCAACAATAACAATGCCATCAGAACCTTCGGCAACATGCCAATCTAGCAAGGAACGTAAGGCCGGAAAGTCCAAGCTTCCGTCCTCGAACATCGGCGTCACAATGGCAGGCATACTGCCTGCAATAGGCTTTTTACTCACTTTGGATTGTGTTGTATTAGTCACTGAATGTGTCTGAATTTTCTGAATGTTAACCTGCAAATTGTAACGGAATGCACCCTTTTAAATGCCCTTTTACGGCACAAATCCTCTGAACCACAGCTGGTTTAGGCTGATCGAGGTAAATATCCTCGTAGGCAATCACTTTAAGGCCTGAACGCTGCGCCAAAGCCAGCAATTCACCTGGATTTAGCAAAAAGTTTGGGTTTGAAGGTTTGCCGAATACAGCATTTCCGTCGGCGAAGGTCTCGTAGATGAGGACTCCACCCTCAGACAGCATTTTGGGCAATTGCTCTAAAAATGGACGATAGAGATAATTCGTCACCACGATGCCTGAAAAATACTGCCCTAGCAAGGGCCAATCCGAGCCCTCTAGATCGAGTTTTTGGATTTTGACGGCATTACTTTGCAGTAACTCAATAGCGGAAATATCTTGGTCAACTGCCAGAATGTGATGGCCTAGAGAATCTAGTAAGGCGGTATGCCGACCGGAGCCGCAGGCTAAGTCAAGAACTACCCCATCTTTTGGGATCGCAGTAGCAAAACGCCTTACCCAAGGCGAGGCGCCTACGATTGCATCATGCATTGCGGTCAAGTGGCGACCTTAATCGTACGCCAAGCCCATAGACTCTCGGACCTCGCGCATGGTTTCTTGAGCAACTTTACGCGCTTTATCGGATCCATCCGCAATGATGGAACGCAACAAGCTTGGATCATCCAAGTATTTTTGGGCGCGCTCGAACATGGGCTGCTGCTCAGCAAGAATGGCATCGATCACGGGTTGCTTGCACTCTAAGCAGCCGATGCCTGCAGACTGACATTCTTTTTGAACCCAGGTTTTAGTGTCTTCATTTGAATACACCGTATGGAGTTGCCACACTGGGCAACGTGCGGGGTCACCTGGATCAGTTCTGCGTACTCGAGCAGGATCTGTTGGCATAGTGCGGATTGAACGAATTACCTCTTCAGGTTTTTCGCGAATGCTAATCGTATTACCGTAAGACTTGGACATCTTCTGCCCATCAATACCGGGCATGCGGGATGCGGTGGTTAACAAAGCTTGTGGCTCTGGCAGAATGATTTTGCGTGCGCCCTCTAAGAAACCAAACAGTCTCTCTCGATCAGCCATCGACAGGCTTTGCGCTTCTTGTAATAGTGCTTGAGCTTGCTCTAGAGCCTCTTCATCGCCCCGCTCCTGAAAAGCGACACGCAATTCTGCATACATTTTGGCGCGTTTACTTCCTAATTTTTTAACCGCTTCTAAGGCCTTCTCTTCAAAGCCAGGCTCGCGACCATAGAGATAATTAAAACGACGCGCTACCTCACGGGTCATCTCCACATGCGGTACTTGATCCTCACCTACCGGAACAAATTGAGCGCGGTACATCAAAATGTCAGCAGCTTGCAGCAAGGGATAGCCTAAGAAACCATAGGTCTGCAAATCTTTCTCTTTGAGTTTTTCGATTTGATCTTTATATGTTGGCACGCGCTCCAACCAACCCAAAGGAGTACCCATCGCCAGCAATAAAAATAGCTCTGCATGCTCAGGCACTTTGCTCTGAATAAATAAAGTCGCTTGATTTGGATCTACACCACAAGCTAACCAATCAATCACCATATCCCAGACAGATTTCTCAATTACATCTGGAGTTTCATAGTGAGTTGTTAAGGCGTGCCAGTCTGCGACAAAAAAGTAGCAGGGATACTCAGATTGCAAGCGAACCCAATTCTTTAAAACACCATGGTAGTGGCCAAGGTGCAAGCTACCAGTTGGGCGCATGCCAGAGAGAACGCGTTCTGCAAACATCTTGATCTTTATTCTTTAAGAGTAGTTGAAAAGGTTTAGTGTGGATGGCTTAATGAAATAGCGACCACACTGGAGTAAGGTGATCCGGCAAATGAGGCAAGGTGCCAAGGTCAATATAACTTTCCTCTGGGTCATGAAAATCTGATCCTCGAGAAGCTAAAAATCCATAGTGCTGAGCAATCTTGCCATAGGTTTGGTATTGATTGGGGCTATGACTGCCAGTAATGACCTCAATAGCCATGCCGCCGATTTCTTTAAAGTGCTTGTAGAGTTCATCCATCTGCATGGCACTCAACTTGTAACGGCCGGGGTGTGCAATTACAGCAGCTCCACCCGCCTCTTTGATCCAAGCAACCGCATCATCAAGCGTTGCCCAGAGATGCGGCACGTAACCTGGCTTGTCTTCAACTAGATATCTTTTAAAGACCTGGTCAGTATCTTTGCAAATACCCTGCTCCACCAGAAAGCGTGCAAAGTGTGTACGAGAAATGAGCTCTTGATTACCCGCAAAATGCAATGCACCTTCATAGGCGCCAGGTATCCCAGCTTTCAATAATTGTTCGGCCATCTGCTTAGCGCGATTACCACGACCTTCACGGGTGCGGCGTAAGCCCTCCAGAATTCCGGCATGGGCAGCGTCAATTCCTAAGCCAACGATGTGGATAGTTTGCCCCATCCAAGTTACCGAAATCTCAACCCCAGGCAGATAATCCATACCCAGTGTGCTTGCAGCAAGTTGCGCCCTCTCTTGACCACCCAACTCATCGTGGTCGGTCAATGCCCATAAACGCACGCCGTTCGCATAGGCACGCTCCGCCAACTCCTCAGGCGTCAGCGTTCCATCAGACACAACGGAATGGCAGTGTAAATCTGCATTTAGGCTGGAATTGCTAGTCATGAACCTATTTTAGGTCAAGCTGGTATCAATTACCCGGCGGGGTGCATCTAAGTAATCCCGAGACTGCATCTCAATTAAACGAGAAACCGTTCTGGAGAACTCACTGGTGATCTGGCCCTCGGTATATAAATCGACCGCTGGAACCTCTGCAGAGATGATTAATTTGATTTTATGGTCATAAAGGACGTCAATAAGCCAAATAAAGCGGCGGGCTTCATTAGTCATTCTAGGGGGCATGTAAGGGACCCCCGACAGGATCACCGTATGAAACTGTTTAGCAATCTCCAAATAGTCGTTTTGCGACCTAGGACCGCAGCATAAAGTTTGAAAATCGAACCAAACCACCCCTTCGGCCATATGCAGAGGCCTTAACTCCCGAGATTCAATGCGTAACACCGGACGAACAGTCTCTTTTTGATTACCGATTAGGGTTTGAAACATCTGCATCAAGATCGCATGGGTGGCGGCATTGACTGGCGTCAGGTAGGCCTGAACCTGAGCCATCTGTACGCGGCGATAGTCATTACCGGCATCGACATTCATGACATCGAGTTGCTCTTCCAGTAGCTTAATGGCTGGAAGCAAACGATCCCGATGCAAGCCGTTGGGATAGAGCTGGCTAGGTTCATAGTTTGAGGTCATCACAAACTGGACCCGATCTTCAAAGAGCGCGCTCAGCAAGCGATACAAAATCATGGCATCGGCAATATCATTGATATGAAACTCATCAAAACAAATGAGTCGATACCTATTGGCAATTCTTTTGGCAAGTTCATCTAGTGGATCCGCCATACCAGAAAGCTCATGAAGCTCACGATGCACTTCTCGCATGAATTCATGAAAATGAATTCGGATCTTTTTCTCTAGAGGAGATGCAGCAAAAAAAACATCCATCAAAAAGGATTTGCCGCGACCTACTCCTCCCCACAAATAAACGCCAGTAGGAAGTTTTGGTTTGAAGAGCTTCTTTTTTAAACCGTTGCTGCGGATTTCTTTATAAGCAACCCACTCATCTTCACAGCGCTGCAAGCGCTCAATAGCAGCTAGTTGCGCGGGATCACTGTGATACCCGCGCGCCTTTAACTCTTGATGGTAAAACTCTAATGCTTTCAATTACATGTTTAATGCACGTTTATCCGTCGCTAATGCTGCCTCGCGAACCACTTCCGATAGACTTGGATGTGGATGACAGATACGAGCAATATCTTCCGCTGCTGCTTTAAATTCCATCGCTACGGCTGCTTCTGCAATTAGGTCAGATGCGTTTGGTCCAATGATATGGACGCCTAAGATTTCATCTGTTTTTTCATCAGCCAATACTTTGACGAAACCATCAGCACGATCCATACCTAGTGCACGACCATTGGCTGCAAATGGAAACTGACCTGCTTTGAAGGCAATACCAGCCTGTTTAAGCTGCTCTTCAGTTCTACCAACCCAAGCAATTTCAGGATCGGTGTAGATCACCCAAGGAATACAGTTGTAATCAATATGCGGCTTTTGACCGGCGATCGTTTCAGCAACGAGCACACCTTCGTCTTCTGCCTTGTGAGCCAGCATAGGTCCACGCACTACATCACCCACAGCGTAAACACCGGGCGCTGCTGTTGCGCAAGTATGGTCATCGATTGGAATGAAACCACGCTCATCCACTTTCAGACCAATCTTATCGAGACCTAGTTTGTCGGTATTTGGGATCCGGCCAACAGAAACGATTAAACGATCACACTCTAATTTCTGAGCCTTGCCTTCACTATCGGTGTAGTTCACTACAACACCTTTTTTGTCAGCTTTGACTTCACCAATCTTGACGCCCATATTGATCTTGAGGCCTTGCTTGGTAAAGATCTTGTGAGCTTCTTTTGCAATCCCCTGATCGCAGGCACCCAAGAAAGTGGGGAGCGCCTCAAGAATAGTGACATCAGAACCAACACGGCGCCATACAGAACCCAATTCCAGACCGATGACACCAGCGCCGATGACGCCAAGTTTCTTCGGAATGGAATCGAACTTGAGACCACCTTCGTTATCGCTAATCAACACGTTGTCAACCGGAATACCTGGCAAATGACGCGCTTTAGATCCGGTAGCAATAATCACATTTTTAGCGGTAACGACTTCTTTATCTTTACCGTCGATTTTGACTTGATAACCGTCAGCATTCTTACCCTCAAAAGATGCGTGACCTTTTAACAAGGTAATTTTGTTTTTGCGGAACAAGAACTGAATACCAGCAGTCATCTTGGTCACAATCCCATCTTTACGAGCAATCATCTTGCCAGAGTCTAACTTGACTGATCCAACAGTAATGCCGTGATCAGCTACGTGATGACTAATTTTCTCGAATTCCTCAGACGAAGCAAGCAAAGCTTTGGAAGGAATGCAACCAACGTTCAAGCAAGTTCCACCTAGACGAATCTCACCCTTTGGATCGTCATAGGCATTGGATTCAGCGCAGGCAACCTTAAAGCCAAGTTGCGCCGCACGAATCGCAGCGATATAACCGCCAGGACCGCCGCCGATTACTACTATGTCAAATGATTGGCTCATGTTCTTTCCTTTTACAAATCCAGGAGAAGACGTGAAGGATCTTCCAGTGCATCCTTCATGGCTACTAAGCCAAGCACTGCCTCACGACCGTCAATAATGCGATGGTCATATGACAAAGCTAGGTAGTTAATCGGACGAATCACGATTTGACCGTTCTCAACCACTGCACGCTCTTTAGTTGCATGAATGCCTAAAATCGCAGACTGTGGAGGATTGATAATCGGAGTAGAAAGCATCGAACCAAATACGCCACCATTAGAGATGGAGAATGTGCCGCCGGTTAAATCTTCTAATGACAACTTACCTTCGCGCGCTTTTACGCCAAACTCAGCAATCTTCTTCTCGATATCAGCCAAATTCATTTGATCCACGTCACGCAAAATTGGAACAACCAAACCGCGTGGTGAGCTCACTGCAATACCAATGTCAAAGTAACCGTGATACACGATGTCATTGCCATCAACAGATGCATTTAATAATGGGAATTTCTTTAAAGCATGTGTAGCAGCTTTAACAAAGAAGGACATGAAGCCCAACTTCACGCCATGCACTTTTTCAAACTGATCTTTGTACTTGTTACGCATAGCGATTACTGGAGCCATATTGACTTCATTAAAAGTAGTCAAAATGGCATTGTTTGCTTGAGACTCCAGCAAACGCTCAGCAATACGAGCGCGCAAGCGACTCATCGGCACACGCTCTTCTGGGCGATTGCCTAGCGGGATTGGTGCGCTTGGCAATGCAGCGGAAGATGAACCTCCCGCAACGGCATTGAGTGCATCACCCTTTGTCACACGACCATCACGACCAGAGCCTGCAACTTGACCAGTCGTCATATTGTTTTCAGCCAAAATTTTTGCTGCAGAAGGTGCAGCAGCACCAGATGACTTTGCTGCAGAAGGCGCAGCTTTAGCTGGGGCAGCTTGAGCAGCTGCAGCTGCAGGTGCTCGTGCAGCGGCGGCAGGAGCGGCGGCAGCGACAGCTGTGCTATCTATCTTCGCAATCAGTTGCTCAGCAACTACAGTGCCGCCATCAGCAATAACGATCTCGGTAATAACACCAGCAGATGGTGAAGGAACTTCTAATACAACTTTGTCTGTTTCAATTTCAATCAAGATCTCATCTTGACCGACGGCATCACCGACTTTCTTTTTCCATTGCAACAAAGTAGCTTCTGCTACTGACTCGGAGAGCTGGGGGACTTTAACTTCAAAAATAGCCATGATTAATCCTATTTAGTATTTATATATGAGTGAGGTCTACGATTACTTCGTAATGACATAACCCTTAAGTTTTGCGAATGCTGCAGTAAGAAGAGACTTCTGTTGTTCTTGATGGAGATGTGCGTAGCCACAAGCTGGTGAAGCAGAAGCTGGACGACCTGCATAGGCTAATTTCATGCCTTCAGACATATTCTCCAAAATATTGTGCTGAACAAAGAACCAAGCGCCTTGGTTTTGTGGCTCATCTTGACACCACACTACCTCCTCCAGATTTGGATACTTCTTCAACTCAGCAGTCAATGCCTTATGAGGGAATGGATAGAGTTGCTCCAAACGAATAATTGCCACATCCTCTAGTTTTTTATCGGTACGTGCTTTGGCCAAATCGTAATAGACCTTACCGGAACACATAATTAATCGAGTGACCTTTTTGCCATCGATACTCTCATCGCGCTCCGGAAGAATGGTATGAAACCCACCCTTGGTAAACTCAGTCAATGGCGAAGCAGCCTCTTTGTTACGCAGTAAAGATTTTGGTGTCATCAAGATCAGCGGCTTGCGGAACTGACGAATCATTTGACGACGCAATACATGGAAGATCTGCGATGCGGTTGTTGGCTGAATCACTTGCATATTAGTGTCAGCGCATAACTGCATAAAGCGCTCTAATCGTGCAGATGAGTGTTCTGGCCCTTGACCCTCATAGCCGTGAGGCAACATCATGACCAAGCCGTTAGCACGACCCCACTTCACTTCTCCCGAAGCAATAAATTGATCGATCACTACTTGAGCGCCGTTCGCGAAGTCGCCGAACTGGGCCTCCCAAATAGTCAGAGTATTTGGTTCTGCAGCAGCATAACCATACTCAAAACCAAGTACCGCCTCTTCAGAGAGGATGGAATCAATTACTAAAAAAGGAGCTTGATCTTTAGCAATATGACGCAGGGGAATATAGACTCCGGTATCCCATTTTTCACGGTTTTGATTATGCAAAACTGCATGGCGATGGGTAAAGGTGCCGCGACCACTGTCCTCGCCGGATAAGCGAACTGGATAGCCACTAGCTACTAGGGATGCGAAAGCCATATGCTCACCCATACCCCAGTCAATATTAGTTTCGCCGCGGCCCATAGCAGCACGATCTTTTAAGACCTTTTCGACCAAAGGATGAACCTTAAATCCTTCTCGAGCGGTAGAGACTCGTTCTGCGAGCCGTTTCCACTCAGTCAATGGGATCGCAGTGTCAGCCTCATCGGTCCAACGCTTATTGAGAAATGGAGACCAATCAACTGCAAACTTACCTTTGAAATTACTGAGCACAGGGTCTGAAGTCTGCTTACCCGCATCCATGGCCGCACGATACTCTTTCACCATCAATTCACCGGTGCCGGCAGGCAAAACACCTTGAGCCTCTAATTTATCCGCATATAACTTGCGTGTACCTGGATGAGTCGCGATGATTTTGTACATCAATGGCTGCGTCATTGCTGGAGTGTCTTGCTCGTTATGACCCAGCTTTCTGAAGCAAACAATATCAATTGCAACATCTTTGTGGAACTGTGTACGGAACTCAACAGCCAGCTTGGTAGCCAAAACAACCGCTTCAGGATCATCACCGTTCACATGCAATACAGGTGCATCAATCACCTTCATGATGTCTGTGCAATACAAACTTGAGCGCAGGTCACGAGGATCGGAGGTTGTGAAACCAATCTGATTATTAATGACGATGTGAATCGTGCCGCCAGTGTAGTAGCCGCGCACCTCAGCCATTGCTAAGGTTTCTTGCATCACGCCTTGACCAGCAATAGCCGCATCTCCATGCACTAATACTGGTAATACTTGCTCACCCAACATATCTCCACGACGCTCCATACGAGCACGTACAGAACCCTCTACTACCGGATTTACGATCTCTAAATGGGAAGGATTAAATGCCAGCGATAAATGGACAGGTCCTGCCGGAGTAGAAATATCGCTCGAGAATCCCTGGTGGTACTTCACGTCACCTGCAGGCAATGTTTCTGGGCCCTTATGCTCAAACTCAGCAAAAAGGTCTGAAGGCATTTTTCCTAAAACATTCACCAGCACGTTCAGTCGGCCGCGATGGGCCATACCGATCACAATCTCTTGGACACCCTTAGCGCCAGATTCACGAATCAACTCGTCCATACAAGCGATAAAACTCTCACCACCTTCGAGAGAGAATCGCTTTTGACCCACATACTTAGCTTGAAGATAGCGCTCCAAACCTTCTGCTGAAGTAACGCGATCCAAAATATGGCGCTTCTCATCCATATTAAATCTCGGAGTTGAGCGAATCGACTCTAATTTTTCTTGCCACCATTTTTTAATGGTCTGGTCAGCAATAAACATGTACTCAGCACCTAAGGTGCCACAGTAAGTTTGACGCAATGCTTGCAAAAGATCACGCAAGGTCATTTCATTGCGACCAAAGAAGGTATTACTAGTATTGAAGACGATATCCATATCGCCGTCTGTAAAGCCATAAAAAGCTGGATCTAACTCCGGAATATCCTTGCGCTCAGTTCGCTTCAAAGGATCGATATCGGCCCAGCGGTTACCTACGTTACGATATGCGGCGATTAACTGCTGGACGGCAACGCGTTTGCGCCCCATCTCAGAGTCAGCCGAATCAGAAACTGTTCTGATGGGACCTTGCTTGGCCCGCTCAGCAAATGAAGCAACAATAGGTCCATGGGCCACGTCAGTTCTGGAAGAACCATCTACCGCTGGGACCTGCTTCACATTATCAAAATAATCTCGCCAATGATCAGCTACAGAGCCTGGATCATGCAAATAGGATTCGTAGAGTTCTTCTACGTAAGGGGCGTTTCCACCGAAGAGATAGGAGCTATCTCTTTGATCTTGCATCATGATGCTCACCTTTCATCGGGTTTCCCGAATAAAAACTGTGGTTAAAACCATTCGCTCTGCGGCTAAACCGCTTTACGAACTGATCTGTGCGAATACTCTTACAACCATACTAATTTAACACGACTACCCATTGATTCATAAAGGGCTTTCCCTGATTTGAGGACTTTTAGAGCTGCTACCCCCTTTTAGGACTTGAATAAGAATTTTCCTACTCTGATTTAAACCATGCCCGACAGATTCCCTCAGACTTGATTCGTATTCTCTAAATCTCCAAATAAATTAATGAGATTAGGGAAATATGAAAGCGATTACCCCAGAATTGGAATATCTAAGCACCCGTCAAAGCGCAAAAGTGCTGCAGGTATCACTTGGCACCGTCCAGAAAATGGTTGAATTAGGTGAATTAATCGCCTGGAAGACGCGTGGAGGTCATAGGCGTATCTTGGCAAGCTCCTTAGACCAACAGCTAGCGCGTCGCAAAAGGGCGATGCGGCAGAAAACTACCCAAAACTGTATTGCCATGGGGATATTCAGAAGAGTCGAAAATAGCCACGAGTTAATCGAATCTATTCAATGCTGGCAGTTAAAGGTAGATATGGAGGTATCTGTTGATAGCCTTGAGGGTCTGATGAAGGCAGTTTCAATCGCCCCCGACCTCATATTTCTAGATGCCCTGATTCCACCAGTTGAGCAGGTACATCTCATCCATTATTTGAGCAAAAACAAGGACACACAGCGTATTCCTATTTTGGTAGATGAAGGATTTATTCGCCTTCATCCTGGGGTTATAGGCCTAGCTGATGAAAATACCGTTGGTGTAAAGTCGCGCTACCCTGAAGTTCTTCAGGAGGAGCTTGAAAATGGCCTAATTGATCAAAATCCACTGATTATTGGCTATCCAGCTACCAACCCAGAGCTTGAAAATACTATGGGGATATAAAAATCGCCATGAACTCTTAGAGCCTATATTTATTCAGGCGCTCAATAGAAAGTGCGCCTAAGCTAAGACCTTACTTCATAAAACACAAAAGCCGCTCAATCTTGCAATGAGCGGCTTTTTTAATAATAAATCTATTTAAATCAATAATTTAGATCAAGAAGTTACTACGATCTCTGCCTTCAATCCATTTAGGCGCCTTGCCGCGGCCAGTCCAAGTATCGCCATTAGAGGGATTGCGATACTTAGGGGCAACCTTACTACCTGAACTACGGACGCCAGCCTTACGACTAAATAAATCTGATGCTGTTAAATCATATTGTTCAATGATGAGCTTGGCTTTGGCAATGCCGTCGGCCTTTTCACGTAAAACTGCTTCTTTAATTTGTTTATCTAACTGTTCGCGCTGAGCTAAAAGGTCTTTATAAGATGACATTAAGTAATTCTCCGAATATTAATTACGAGATAATCAAGAGATAGTTATCTCTAAGATTAGCATTATACGCTTAATTAATGGCAGAAAGATTTAAGTAAATAAACCATAAAACCTATATAGGTTAGTAATTTCAGTAATAATGTTGTAAATATATATACAACTAATGTTGGAATATCATTATAAATATTATATTTATAATGATTATTCAAAAAATTACCTTCTCAGCATAAATGTACCGCTAGATTTAGCAGTTACTTCACCGGCCTCGTTTAATACTATGGCCTCGCAATAATGAATCGTTTTGCCAAACTTCAGAACGCTACCCTCCACCACAATCTTGCCAATGCTTGGACGCAGGAAGCTGACATTCATATCAATTGTCATAGCGCCAAGTTGCTGGTTGACAGTGCTGCGAGCTGCCGCCCCCATTGCAAAATCCAACAGGGTCATCACAACACCACCATGAGCAATCTGAAAGCTATTCTCAAATTCTGGCTGGATGACTAAGCTAATACGGGATTTACCGCCTTCGGCATACTCAGGAACAACCCCCAGGTGAGCTAAAAATGGGATGGTCAATCCAAAATACGTAGTGTTGTTTGAGTTTGATGTCATGGGAAGTAAATGGGAAATTGAATGGTCGGGGCGAGAGGATTTGAACATTATGCCACCCCTCTCAAAGCCTTATTCCATATAGATTATAAAATTCTTGTGTGTTAACATTTATCTAAATTGTGTTAACAGTCATGAAACCCAACTATCTATTCCAACCTAGACCCGATGGGACATTTTACGCCCGTGTTCGTGTACCTACGAAACTCGCGCCCTATGTTCGCAAGGAGATGATTGTTCGCTCATTGAAGACGAAAGATCTTCAAGTAGCCAAGAGAAGACTTCACGAAGTAGTAAACGAGATCTTTAAAGAGTTCGAGAAGTTCAACTCACGGGACTACGTTGCTAGTTTGATTCTTGATATCAAACACCACACTAAAGATGATGAGACGGATGAGAGAGCTTGGGAGATTGCAAAGAACCTCTCAGAGAAATTAGACAAGATCACCTCTCAAAGATTGCTTGGAGAACTAGACGGAAGAGTCTCCCTTCACACACTTGCAGAACAACAAATTAAGCGATGGATTGCAGAGAAAAAGTACCCCAAAAAGTCTGACCAAAAGAACGCTGAGGGAAGACTAAAAGAAGCCGTAAGGGAGTTCTCATTACATAGTGGCTTGGTCTTCATTGATACAGTAAAAACAAAGCATTTAGCCTCTTGGGTGGATCATATGACCACCGATGGGAAGCTTTCAGCCAAGACCGCAAACAATAAACTCTCTCAGATATCACTACTATTTAAGTCGGGAATTAGGTCTGGAATCGTTGATAGGAACTACGCTGAGGGTGCTGGAGCTAGAGGCAAATCAGGTAGTGGAGCTATAGCCCACACCGATGAGGAACTTAAAGCCCTCTTTAATCACCCCGACCTATTCCCCGATACAAGGGATTGCGTAACAGTAGCCCTCCTCCTTGGCCTTCGCATAAGTGAAGTATTCAAGATAGAGCCTAAAGATGCTGGCTCAGTATTCGTCAGAGGCACTAAGAACGGGGCTTCGTCAGCCTACCTCCCTGTGATCCCTGAGGTAAACACCTTACTGAAACGAATTCCATTCGAGAACAAGGGGCTCTTCAGAAGAGTTCAGAGGAACTTCAATGGCCTAGCAAGTGATCTGAAGTACGGCTCGACCCACGCTCTACGTAAGAGATACGCTCAGGAGCTTGAAGCTATTGGGTGTGAGCCATTGAACATCATGCGACTAATGAGACATACCACCGGAAAGATTACCTTTGACACCTACTCTAAGGCTGAGATGGACACTCTTAGACCTTGGAACGCAAAGGCAGCCAAGAAGTTTCTTAAGGTCATCAATGGGAATAAAAAGATATGAAAAAGTTCCTCATCACCCTAGCAATCATCTCCACCCCAGCACTTGCACAAACTACCTATTACAGGGATATCCATGGTCATGTGGTGGGATCAGCTAAAACTGTGGGAGACACGACCTACTACAGAGACATAACGAATACTGTAGTCGGAACAGAAAAGAGAATCGGTGATATCTCCTTCTATGGAGATATTAGAAACAAGACTATTGGCACCGGAACAACTCAGTATCAACAAGGATCAGACGGGTCTCAGCAATACGCTCCTACTAACCCCTACTACCAACCAAACGGCAGATAGTTACTCCTCATCAATAGGCACTCGGGTGTAGATATCCTGAGTGTCAGACAAGCTCTTACCAACTGGGGCTACTGGCCTTGATGGTCTCACCCTCCTCAGATTCTCCTCATCTTCTACAGACCTAGCGAACTCTATCGCTTGCTCCTCTTCCTCACGCTTACGTACTTCTAGCATTGACGCTGGGAAGACTTGCCCGTCTTTCTTAAGTTTCTCTAGCTGAAACTGTTTAAAGGTTTGCCCATAGACCTTCCCTGAGAATTCAGCATTGGAGTCTGGGGTCTTCTTGGTCATTCTTTAAGTTTAACTAGGGGGTGGAAATAATTTAGAGAAAAAATCTGAAAAGGTATCTGAACTCTTATCCGTTTCGCAACACCCCCCCACGCACCAAGCTATAGATATCCTTTTCCCTAACCATGTGGTCTCTGTGGCTAGCTCAAAAGGTGTAGCTTATGAGCCTACCTAATATCTAGCTCATTACATAGCCTTGACGGACTTATTATCCTAGCTCATAATTTTTACTATCTTATGAACCAACTAGGAGTAGTCATGAAAAAAGTAGCTTATTTCAGAGTCAGCACTACAGATCAATCTATAGAGTCCCAGAGAGATGCGCTACTTAAAGCTATTGGCTTGACTGAGTTTAATAAGGAGTATTTAGACAAGGTATCAGGAGCTACTGAAGCTATGAAGCGAGAAGGCTTTAAAACCATGGTGGAGCATTGCCTTAGCAAAGGAGATACGCTCTACCTCTACTCCATTGATCGTATTGGTAGGGATGCTATAGACATTCAGACGACCATTAGGGATCTTCTCCAAGCTGGAATCAATGTTCATGTAGTGGGACTCGGTGAACTTAATGGTGAGGTAGGAGCAATCGTTACTGGGGTGCTAGCTCACATCGCCCAACTAGAGCGAACCAAGATCAACGAAAGAACTGGGGCTGGAAGAGATTTAGCTAAGAGTACCTTCAGGGCCACCGGAAAGACCCACAACGGCAAACTATCCCTAGGTAGGCCCAAGAAGATCGACTGTGGCGATGTAATCAAGTGGCGAAGAACCAATAAGGCTTCCATTGCCGATACGGCTAAACACTTTGGAATCAGTGCAGCTAGTGTCAAAAGGTGTGCAACACTTTCCTAAGGTTAGCTAACTATTACACAATTGGTAGAGGAGCTCGTTATTTAACAGTTGCACAATTGGTGGAATAAGCCGATTTTTTGACTATTGCACAATTGGATGAGTAAGCCAATATTTTGAAGGTTGCCCATTTAGAGGGGCACACCTAATTTGACTATTGCCCACTTGGTGGAGCAAACCATCTTCACGGGGTGTTTTTCTTGGGTTACCGCTCCCCCACCCTAAAAAAACAACCCAAAAGGTTTGAACGTCCGTTCCTTCCTATCTATCTTTTTCCCAACTTACTCGGAGGTTATCCCATGGATAAACCAAGGCGAGCTATTGCCTCGCAATGTAACAACGCTTTCTCGTTAGGGCTAGACCAAAAGACCTTCAATGATCTTAAGAAACTTCAAGAAGACCCTGTGTTTATCTTGAAGAATAAGCGTGTCCCCTCTAGGACTTTAGTTACTAGAGCTGCGATTCAGTTTTATGCCAGTGCAGTAAACCAAGCCAAAGAACTCAATAAGACTGAGTGGATTCACTCTCAGAATCTACACATGGAACACCTAGCCAAGCTAGGAACCAAGTAATACCCACAGTAGTAAAACTCTAAAATAAGGAAACAATCTCGTGTCTGAAACTAGGACCTATGAGCAAGGTCGCAAACTACTCATTAAAGAATTTGAATTAAACAGCAAGCCACCGGAAGAAGATCCGCAGTCTATCCACTTGGAAGCCATTCACATGGCTCACTCTGTATTCCAACCAAGGCAATTCCAGGATGGAACTATGGCAACCTCTGAGGATCACACTCAAGGTTTGATGGAAGCCATTCAAGGTGAGGATAGTCACCTCCTAGATCCTATAGTGGTCTGGTGGTCTGGTAAACAATGGACTGTGATTGATGGTGCTCATAGGCTAATGGCTTATAGACGTATGAATAAGAAAAGGTTGCTTCATAACCCTATGATTCCTGTAGCTGTCTTTAAGGGAAACCTTCAAGCAGCTATTGCGGAGAGCCTTAAGCTCAACACCAAAGACAAGCTACCGATGACTAAAGACGATAAGGCGACTGGAGCATGGAGACTGACTGTTACCAGTAACTACACCAAGCCACAGATACAAAGTATATGTAAGGTGGGCACATCAACCATAGCGAGGATGCGAGAAGTTTTAACCCTCATCAAGGAGAAGCACCCTGAGGATTTCCTTGAGGTGGCCTTAGATTTGAGCTGGAAGGATGCTAGGAACTTTGGAGCTAAAGAGATTGTCAGAGATGACACATGGGAAGAAAAACAAGCCAGAATATGGTCTGATAGATTAGCTAAGGCATATGGAACGAAAGCCTCAAGACAGCCAGCAATCTTCGCTAGGGCGCTTGAGCTTTATTCCTCAAGATTTCCGAAGGAACTCCTCGGGAATTGGCATGACGATGTTCAGGCCTACATTGAGGAATACGTTGAGCCTGAGTTCTAGATCCACCCGAGACGTACCTTCCCTATACATACCTTTTGGTACGGTAAACGTACCAATGGTATGGCTAGCGTACCACTTGCTAGCATTTGGATAAACAACTCAATGTCAGCTAACGACCCAAAGCAGACTTTGGCGGAACATGGCTCCACTAATCAACGATAGCAATCCGATCACTTCACGAAGGCCCAATTTATAGGCTAGATTGAGGTGATTTAA
Source organism: Polynucleobacter duraquae (assembly GCF_000973625.1). Taxonomy (NCBI): domain Bacteria; kingdom Pseudomonadati; phylum Pseudomonadota; class Betaproteobacteria; order Burkholderiales; family Burkholderiaceae; genus Polynucleobacter; species Polynucleobacter duraquae. Next base: position 916,325 of record NZ_CP007501.1, on the reverse strand, counting down.
CTTATAAATTAAACCTTGCTGTAATCACTTTCGATTTTATCTTGATAACTGCTATGGCTTTAGCCCCTTTAGGAATAGCAAAACTTCCTTTCAGTTCGAATCTCCCTCCATTAGGCAGTAGTTCATAGTCTTTTTTGTCAGATCCAATTAAGACTGTCAGCTGTGCGGTTCCACCGTCTATAGGTATCGGTTTACCGTGGTCCGTCAAATACAGCGATAGGCTATCAGGCTTTGCAACCAATTCAACATCAATGTCCTTAGCCTCTACTATGACACCGCCATGCATTGGCTTTAAATCATGGCCGGCTCCAGCATGGGCTGGACCAATAAAACTGATTAGCAAGGTTGCAATCACCATCATTGATTTCATATAAACCCCTTTAAATTAAAATACTTCGTTAGATTTCATATTGCTCAAGGCTATTTCGGATGCCTTTTTCCCATAAAGCCAAAACATAACTGGAGTTAAAAACGTATCTAATAAGGTAGAGCTGATGAGCCCGGAGAAAATAACGACTGCTACTGGATGCAATATCTCTGTACCAGGACGCTCTGCTTCAAATAACAATGGTGCCAAGGCAAAAGCTGTGACCAAAGCTGTCATTAGTACAGGACTTAAGCGCTCAATTGATCCGCGAATAATCATTGCCAGACTAAACGATTCACCTTCTGACTGCATCAAATTCAGGTAATGGCTAATTTTTAAGATTCCGTTACGTACAGATATTCCTGCTAGCGTGATAAATCCTATTAATGCAGCAATCGAGAGTGGCTGGCCTGAAATCCACAAACCAATCACTGCTCCGACCATAGCCAATGGAATGTTAGACATAATCATTAAAGATAAGCGCATGGACTTATAGCGATTATTTAAAACTGCAAACATCAAAAGAAATGAGCCAATTGATAGCAAACCAATTACTTTAGATGCCTCTTCTTGCGCTTTAAATTGGCCATCTAGAGTAATGAAGTACCCTTCTGGAAGAGTCTGATTAGAAATAACAGCTCTAATGTCAGCCACGATATCCGACAGGGCACGCTTGGAGGCATTAGCCGATAAGACAATTCTTCGCTTACCGCCGTCTCTGCTAATTTGATTTGGGCCATCCCCATCCTCAATGCTAGCAATTTTTGAGAGTGGAATTTTTCCATTTGGCGTATCAATCAAGATATCAGCAAGACCTTCTAAATTTCTTGCTGAGTCTGGTAACTTGATCACTAAGGCAAACCGTCGATTACCCTCAATAATTTGCGAGAGTCTCTCCCCTTCAACCATGCCCTGCAAGGTGGCCATAATCTGAGATGTTGAAACCCCGTATTGCGCTGCTTTATCGTAATCAATTCGGACCTTAATTTGTGGTGCTAAAACCTGCTTTTCAATTTCCAAATCAACTAAGCCTTCAATGCCCGCTAATTTGGATCTCAAAAGATCGGCTTGGCTACGCAGCACGTCTAAATCATCTCCAAAAATCTTAATCGCAATTTGCGACCGAACCCCGGAAAGCATGTGATCTATTCGATGTGAGATTGGCTGACCGATCGCAATTGCAGCGGGTAAGTTAACTAATCTTGACCTAATATCTGCCTGTATCTCAGCCATGGAGCGATCTAAATCTCCCGCAGGCTCTAAACCAACATCTAACTCACTTACATGTACACCTTCCGCATGCTCGTCCAATTCTGCGCGGCCACTCCTGCGTCCAACATAAGTCACTTCAGGAACCTGCCTGACTAACTTTTCTGCTTGGCTAGCTACGCCTGCCGACTCAGAGAGAGAGACACCAGGATTTAAACGCAGCCCGATCAGTAAAGTCCCTTCGTTAAAGGGCGGTAAAAATGAGCTCGCCATAAAGGGAACACTGGCAGCAGCGACTATGACGGATGCAAAAGCATACATCAGAGGCTTTTTAGGCGCCGCTAACAACCTTGATAACTGAACCTCATAATGGCTTTTAAGCCAAGTGACAATCTTTGTATCGTGATCCCTCAGGGACTGCATTGAGGGCAGCAGATAAAAGCAGAGTACTGGCGTGATAGTGACTGAAACTAAAAGTGATGCAAGAGTGGAGACTATAAAAGCAATACCCAAAGGCACAAATAGTCGCCCCTCTATACCTGGTAACGCAAATAATGGAATGAATACCAAAACGATGATGGCTGTAGCGTAGATAATGCCGGTCCTTACCTCAAGCGAGGCGGCTCTCACAATCGCTAGTGGACTTAATTGGTCTAAAGATGCTTTATCTAGATTTACTCTAAGGCGACGAATTACGTTTTCCACATCAACCACTGCATCATCAACAAGACCTCCGATTGCAATGGCTAAGCCTCCTAAGGTCATCGTATTAATTGATAAACCAAAGTACTTAAAAACCAAGGCAGTTAACAGAATTGAAACTGGAATTGCTGTTAATGAGATGAGAACTGGGCGAATTGTTCCTAAAAAGAAATACAGTACTACAGCAACAAAGATTGATGCGCCGATGAGCTTACCCTCTAAAGTGCTAATGGATGCATCAATAAAGCTCGCCTGCCTAAATGTTACTGTTGGGGCTTCCATGCCAGTTGGCAAGCCCTGCTTTAATTCTGCAATAGCTGATTCAATCTTTTTTGTTAGCACTACCGTATCTGCTGAAGGTTGTTTTTGTACACCTAGAATGACTGCTGGCCCACCTTCATAACCGGCATCACCTCGCTTAACTGCTGGTGCAAAAGTAATATCTGCAACTTGTCTTAAAAGTATTGTTTGTCCATTGCGGTTCGATACGGCAATGTTCTTTAAATCTTCAAGGCTGGAAGTTCGCCCTATATGACGAATGAGATACTCACGATTATTAGACTCAAGAAATCCACCAGACGTATTTGCAGAGTAGCCCCGCAATGCATCTTCAATCTGCAATATGCTAAGGCCTAGCTCCGCCATACGACGAGTATTAGGTTGTACTTGAAACTGCCTAACTTGCCCGCCAATAGGAATGACTTGCGCTACCCCGGGGATAGCCATCAATCTGGGTCGCAGAACCCAATCAGCATACTCGCGAACCTGCATGGATGAAATCTTAGATTCATCAATCGGAATGGCAATTTGCATGATCTCACCCATGATTGAACTAATGGGCCCCATACGCGAAACAATGCCATCCGGAATTGCTCCGTCCATAGATGAGAGTCTTTCTGAAACCATTTGTCTGGCGCGATAGATGTCTACAGACCAGTCAAAAGTAACGTATATGAAAGAAAGGCCAGCACTAGATACTGAGCGAATGGCTTCTACTCCTGGTAAACCATTCATAGCCGTTTCGAGTGGGAATGTAATGAGTTGTTCAACTTCTTCTGAAGCCATTCCGCCAGCCTCAGTCATGATGGTGACAGTAGGCTTATTCAGATCGGGAAAGACATCCACAGGCATCTTGCTTAAGGTGTACGCACCATAGACCATAGATATAGCACTAAGCAAAATCACCATCATGCGATTTTTTAAGCTGAAATCTAATAACCAAGTAAACATGTCTTAGTCCTTAACGAATTTGATTGATGAGTGATGCCCCATCAGTAATGACTCGTTCACTATCTTTAATACCGCTAGTAATAACAATGCTCTGACCATCTAAAGGCTCATATACAACTGTTCTGGGCTCAAATATTTCTGGGGACTTTTTAATCCAGACAATTGTTTGGTTCGAGCTGCTTTTGACTAATGATTTTGAAGGGGCCTTTACTCCAGTGACCTTGCTATCGGTATTTACGAATACTCGAATGGGTTGGCTTATCGGTAAAAATTGGAGATCGTCCGATTTAGCAGAAAAAGTAAGAGGTAAAGCTTGCTCTCTGAGGGTCTGTCCACCACCAAGATACTTGAGCTTAATCACTTTGCCATTGACATCCACTTTGCCATCAGCGATGTTCTTACTCAGATTTGAGTCGTAGGCAAGCGCTTCTATTAATAGCTTAGATGGATTAACGACCTCAAAGATTAAATCTCTTGCTTGCACTACTTGGCCAGATACGACACCCGTAGTAGAAATAATTCCGCTGACAGGGGCTCTTAATTCCTCGTTCGCGACGGCTGCTTCTGCCTCTTCAATAGTCTTACGTGGAACCGTATCGCTCAGATCTCGCAAACGCTTTAGTCGACTTTCCGCAAGTGATCTTGATTTTCCTGGGCCAGCCTCTGGCGTTACATACGCCAAGACATCGCCTTTACTAACCTTCTGTCCGGGCAATGGAAAACCAGCTGGTCCCGGCGTAATACGGCCCGCAACAATCGCCTGCACCTTACCGCCAAAATTAGGATCCATGATGACTTTTCCAGCTAAATCATAGGTTTTGGCATATTCGCCGAACTGGCCAGGAGTTGTCATCACTTGTAACTGGCGTTGCGCAGGCTTGGGAATAAAAAGACTGCCGTCCGACTGTCTTTTCGGGGCGTCGCCCTGAACTTGGGATGCTTCCGACTCGCCATGACCCGGCCCAGCATGAACCTTAAAAGCAAATAGCGCCACAGATAAACCAATAAGGATAAAGGGGCGAAATACAAAATCTCTATGTTTGCGACTCATACCCGCTCCTTGATTTGTTTGATTAATTTTTTTGTATGCGTCATCAACACCTCTTTCTTGTGATAAGAAAAATAGGCAATTGCCATTAAGAGGCTGAAATAAAGCAAGATCTTTATTGCTGATTTCCAAGTGATCAATGAGGAGCGCTCAAAGGAACTTAGATCGATAGTGGCTGCTAGTATGTCGGTAACATCATCATCATTAATCGTGATAGTGATCGCAGTAGGCTGATCTTTAATTTTATTTTTTAGGCGAAAGAGATACTCTCCATCGCCATGAGGCTCTGAACTAATTTTAGAGCCCTCAAGCTCAATTTCAACCTTAGCTCCTTTGACCAATTCATTGGAGGAGTAGCGATCTAGGTAGAGCGTGATTTCCTTACCATTGATCACTCCTACCGCCTCATAGAGATCAGATTCAGCATAAAAGCGAGGTAATGTTTGAGTTTGTGCAGTAGTGGGTTTTTCCTCCCCATGACCATGACCAGGCCCTGCATGAGCTGCCGATGCGATTGTCAGAGATAGCGCAATTAATAGTTTCGACGCCAACTGACTATATTTGTTCAATAAATTCATAGCTAAAGTGACCTTACTCTGGTAACAGGCCAAGGGCCTGTCGTAAATTTGAAACTGAAACTGCGTAATTGATTTTTGCAATCGCAGCCTGTCTATTTGCATCCACTGCTTCTAGCTCTATACGTAGTCTTGTGGGTAAATCGGTTTCACCAAAGCGGAATGATTTGTCAAAAAATTGACGTGTTTCATTGGCTAAGTTAGACCTCTTATCTGCGGCGCCAAGCTTCATTTGTGCTGACTTCACTAAAGCCACATTTGATTCCACATTACTTAATGCAGACTCTCGCTCATAGGACAATCGAACCTCTGAATCGACCATCTCAGCTGTAGCACTGGCTAATCTATTAGTATTGCGAGCATCAGAGCCAAAAGGAATTCTTAACCCAACAGCAACTGATTGCTGATAGGGAACGCCATAGACTTCACGGCCCTTAGTAGTCCATATTTGCAATTGTGGGGATGCCCGAGTTTGAGACTTTGCTAAGTCAAGCGCTTTTTTAGCAACCTCCAACTGATCTACAAGTGCTGCAACGATTGGCAAACTAGAATCTAGTCCTGACAGGTTTTCAGGAACCTTAGGTAGCGGTTCAATATTTTTAGCAATGTCACCGAATTGAATTTTCTTGAGATACTCACTTCCTAATAAAGTACGCACCCTTTGCTCAGCATTAATTACGTTGGCCTGCGCTTCGACCAAAAAAGCTTCTGATGATGCGAGGGCACCATTGGCCTGATGAAGATCAGCGCGAGATAAGTCTCCAGCCTTAAATCTCTTTTCAACATCAAGAGCTAAGCTCTTTGCATTCTCATTTCTGCGTAGCGCTAAATCAGACTCAATTTTTGATTTCTGGTAATTCCAATAGGCATCCCTTACTTCAGCTGCAATTCTCAATTGGGATAGATAGTATTGAGACAAAAGCTTTTTATATTCAGCATCCGCTAAATTAATTGAGCTTGACCGCTCATTCCATAACCACAGGGGGATATCTAAACCCAGTATGGTTTCACTAGCGCCTTGATTGCTGTTAGTTCTATCGGTCTTTTGCGACACTTCAACCGAAGCTGGGCTTACCAAAAGGCTGCTAGCAATTTTTTGCTTAGCAAGCGCGGCCTCTACTCGATACTGATAGGACTTGTAGTCAGGTTGGCGCTCCCATGAAGATTCATAGAAGGACTTTAAGGTCGATCCACCTTTGAGCTCGGCATTAGCCAGCGCTATTGGCGATCCCAATATAAATACCAATCCAGTAAATTGAATGACGCAGCGACGAACTACGCCCGAATACTCTCGCAACATAAAAACTCCATTTGTTTGTTCAAAACAGAGTTAGCGAGAGGAGAAGAATTAGGTTAAGGCTCTCGCTAACTTAGGCGAGAGCGAGCCAATTGGGTTTTTCGGGGCGGTGAGGAGAAATATCGACTAAAAACTCTAATCGAGCATCTTCATAATGAAAGATGGTAGAGGTAACTGAAATGCTAAAAGTGGAATGCAATGCTGGAGAATGCGCCAAATGACAGACTCCACAATCAGAATCGTAGCTTGCAGAATCGCTAGCTGAGGCAATACTGACTGGCTTCTCATGCTCGTGATGTGAAACATGAGAAGCTGCTGCCTGCTCTTCTTGGCAGTAAGCAGAAACCGTAGCATAGGATGTTTGTATCGATAAAGCTAGCAGGGCCAGAATTATCAGGATTTTTCTCATGTTTCTATTACAGCATATTTCTTAGTATTTTGCATTATGAGCTTTCTCACAAACGCTTAATGGATTAGCTTTGGATAAAGATGTTACCGACAGCTCATACCAGTAAAACACCTACACACAATTTTAGTGTTTCTTGATGTCCCTAGGCAGAATCGACCAAAGCTTAGGATGCCCGACTCTGTATCTAGACTGTGGTTTTAAACAACATGCCACTAGCTCCTACTAAATGGTTGAAAAGCGATAATTGCCATACCAATTAAGGCGACTATTGCCCCAACTACATCCCACCTTGTCAGTTCAATTCCTTCAACTAGTCTGAGCCATATCAGCGCAACGACGATATACATACCGCCATACGCCGCATAAGTTCTACCTGCGGCGGTAGGGTGAAGGGTTAGCAACCACGCAAATAATAGTAGAGATACTATCGCTGGCAAAAACAACCAAGCAGGCTTATCTTGTCTCAATACAAGCCATGGAAGATAACAACCAATAATCTCGGCTACAGCCGTAATAGCAAATAGTCCTGTGAGTTTTATAAATTCCAAATTACCCTCTTTTAGCTTTACTTCAAACGCAGTATACGAATAGCACCGCTTAATACTAAGAATCCGATAACTAGTCCAATGACCCAATCTGGATAGGGGCTATTGAGCCAAACCACCAATACACCAGCAACAATAACTCCTAGATTTGCCAAAACATCATTGGCGGAGAAGATATAACTGGCTCGCATATGAACGCCATCATTCTTGCGTTTAGATATTAGATATAGGCAGGTGACATTAACCGTCAAAGCAAGTAGCGAAATCCAAATCATGGCATTGGGTTCAGGCATTGTCCCAATGTAAATTTGATAACCCGTACGCCAAAAAGCAAGAGCAGTTAAAAGTAATTCAACCACACCAGCTAATTTAGCGGCTTTGAGCTTATGCTGTGCGGCTTTACCAACGGCATATAAAGCCACCACATAGACTGCGGCATCGGCAAACATATCCAAAGCATCAGCAATAAGCCCTGCCGATTGGGCAATCCAGCCCGCAATAATCTCAACAAAGAACATCAATCCGTTTAATGCCAAGAGCCAAATTAAGACTTTTCGCTCTTGAGCATCTTTGGCGGCATCCAATTGAATTGGCTTAATTTCAAAGTCTTCTAATACTTGGCTGCTTTCAATCTTTGCCCCAAAACCTAAGGGAACTAATTTATCGAGAACCACATTAGGCTCTTCGCTATGACAAATGATTAATTTTCGATTGGGAATATCAAAATCCATCGTGTGTATTGATAATGAGCCCAATGCCATGCGGATCATCTGCTCTTCCGATGGACAATCCATAGCAGGCACGATGAATATGGTTTTAGAGATTGAGGGATTGAGATGATTTGACATTAAATCAGTAATGTAGCGTAATTTTTGAGGATCATGAGGATAGACCGCTTTTGGCCGAAAGCAGTCATTCAGCACTGGTTTAGCGGGGAATTATTTGATTTTATGTTAACACCTATATTTGTGTTAACAGGGTGCATCGTAAGTCGTTGATTTTATTTGATAAAATGGTCGGGGCGAGAGGATTTGAACCTCCGACCACATGCACCCCATGCATGTACGCTACCAGGCTGCGCTACGCCCCGACGAGAAACAAAATTGTATCAGTTACTATTTGGAGAGAATTTGCAGGACAGCCTGCAACTCATCGCGCAAGCGAAGCTCACCACGAGCCTCATCAAGACGATTACGGGCGCCACTAATCGTGAAGCCCTCTTCATACAAAAGCGCCCTAATCTTGCGAATGAGGACGACTTCATGATGTTGATAGTAGCGGCGATTACCGCGACGCTTTTGAGGGCTTAATTGGGCAAATTCTTGCTCCCAATAGCGCAGTACATGAGAACGAACGCCGCAAAGCTCGGATACCTCACCAATAGTGAAATAACGCTTAGAAGGAATTGGGGGAAGCTGCGAACTCAGCAGCACCGACCCAGCGTCAAATGCTGTTTTCTCGAGCATGAGACTCAACTACGTCCTTGAGCTTTTGACTTGCATGAAATGTCACAACGCGGCGAGCGGCAATGGGAATCATTTGACCGGTTTTTGGATTGCGACCTGGGCGAGCAGATTTATTACGTAACTGGAAATTACCAAATCCAGAAATCTTTACCTCAACACCAGTCTCCAGAGACTTGCCAATACGATCAAAAAAGGCATCGATCATATCCTTAGCTTCACGCTTATTGAGGCCAACTTGATCAAAGAGGGCTTCCGAGAGCTCATTCTTGGTAACGGTATCGTTGCTAACTAAATCATTCATGGCGAAAGTCTCTTCTTACTAGATCTGTTGCTAATATTAAACCTAGCGCAGACGGGCTGCGCAATTTTTCTCAAGTGTTGCCAATAAAGCAGTCATAACCGCTTCAATTTGCGCATCCTGCAGAGTTTCCTGTGGATTGAGCAAAGTCACACGGTAGGCTAAGCTCTTCTCATCATCGGCCATACTACTAGAGCCAGCCTTGGGTTTGAACTCATCAAATAGCTCAATCGCCTTAACAAAGTTTTGCTTCTTTGCATTCATTGCATCGAGCAGAGCCTGCGAAGGAACGGATTGCTTTACCACTACCGCTAAATCTCGCTGTACAGCAGGAAATTTACTCAACTCTTCCGGCTGCGGAATGCCTAAATTACGAATAGCCTCTAAATCCATTTCAAATAAAACTGGAGCCTGCGGTAACTCGTAAGCTTGCTGTAAGCCAGGGTGTAATTCACCAATCCAGCCAATGTTGTGCTTGCCAGATGGGGTTAATAATTGAATCTGTGCCGAACGCCCGGGATGCAGCGCAGGATGAACTGCGGCCTCAGTTGTGAAATGCAATGGGTCGAGCACACGCTCCAAATCACCCTTAACGTCAAAGAAATCAACTGCACGGTCAGCGCTTGCCCACTGCTCTGCTACGAATGGTCCATAAGCCAAACCACCAATTTGCTGAGGCTGATGAAATCCTGCAACTTTGCCAGCCTCTTCATGTACGCTTACATCACGCTTAAATACACGACCCGTCTCGAATAAACGCACACGGCCAGCACCACGATTCAGATTTGACTTAAGGTTAGCCAATAAACCACCCCACAGATTGCTGCGCATGACGCCATATTGATTGGCAATCGGGTTGAGTACGGGAATCAGATCTTTTTCAGTAGCAGCAGCTAATCGCTGTTCACTCTCTAGATCAGTAAACCCAAAGTTCACCGCCTCTTGGTAGCCTTGCAGAGCTAAACGCTGGCGCAATAAATGCACCCCACGCTTTGCCTCAGCCCTAGCACTCATTTTTAAAGAGGAGACTGGTGGTACATCAGGAATATTTTCAAAGCCGTACATGCGGGCGACTTCTTCGATTAAATCTTCCTCAATTTCGATATCAAAGCGATAACTTGGTGGCGTTACAACAAACACATTACCTACTTCTTGCTTAAAATCAAAACCGAGACGCTTGAACACATCAGCAACAATTTCAGCGGTTAACGGAATGCCAATGACTTTCATGGCGCGAGCCAAACGTATACTCACTGGCTTACGCTCAGGGATAGCCAATACTTGATCATCCATTGGGCCAACTTGGCCACCGCATACTTCAACAATCAAAGCTGTTAAATACTCTAAGCAGTTAGCTGTATTTTGCGGATCAACACCACGCTCAAAGCGGTGCGCTGCATCAGTGCTGAAATTAAAGCGACGCGCACGACCCTGAATAGCTGAAGGCTGCCAATAAGCCGCTTCAACATAAATATTTTTAGTGTCATCTGTTACTGCGCAGTGATTACCACCCATGATCCCCGCTAATGCCACAGGACCATTTTGGTCAGCAACCACGCCAGCATCCTGCAGCTTTCCTGCAGAATCTGGGCCTTGCAAAACAACTGTCTGGCCATTTAATAGCTCAAGATTTTCGCCTGGCTTCGCCCAACGAACCGATAAGTCACCAGTCAATTTATCAATATCGAATACATGGGTCGGCTGACCCATTTCTAACATCACATAATTAGAAAGATCTACTAAGGGAGAGATGCTTCTTTGCCCGGCATTACAAAGACGCCGAATCATCCAATCTGGAGTTTGTGCTTTTGGATTAACGCCACGAATAACGCGACCTGCAAAGCGTCCACATAGATCTGGGCTTTCAACTGTCACTTTGAGCTTATCGGCAATAGTGACATTTGCAGGGGTCCACTTAGGAGCACACAATGCAGCACCTGTAATTGCTGACACTTCACGTGCCATACCCATCAGAGATAAACAATCAGCTTTGTTGGGTGTTAACTTAATCACAAAGATCTGGTCATCCAGACTTAGGTAGTTGCGGATATCCTCACCCACTGGTGCATCTGCAGGCAACTCCAAAATACCTTCGTGATCATCACCAAGACCAAGCTCGCGACCAGAGCACAACATGCCTTGGCTTTCTACACCGCGTAGCTTACCCACTTTAATAAGGAAAGGCTTACCGCCCGCTTCAACTGGTGGCAATTCTGCGCCAACTAATGCGCACGGGATCTTAATCCCAGCACGTGCATTTGGAGCGCCACACACAATTTGCAACTCTTGACCAGTACCAGTATCAACTTTGCAAACACGTAAGCGATCTGCATCGGGATGCTGCTCGGCAGAAAGAATTTGAGCAACCACAATCTTCGTAAATGCAGGCGCTACTGAATGCTGCTCTTCTACCTCAAGTCCAGCCATCGTCATGGCATGACCTAGGCCATTGCTATCAAGTGAAGGATTTACATATTGGCGTAACCAAGATTCAGAAAATTGCATATGCGCTATCTACTATTAAAAGGTTGGCCAATTAAGCTGGAAATTGCGCTAAGAAACGGAGATCGTTCTCAAAGAAAAGACGTAAATCATCAACGCCGTAACGCAACATCGTCAAACGCTCTAAGCCAGAGCCAAAAGCAAAACCGGTATAGCGCTCTGGATCAATACCCATATTGCGCAATACATTTGGATGAACCTGCCCTGCACCAGAAATCTCTAACCAACGGCCGGCTAGCTTGCCGCTACCGAAAGCCATATCAATTTCAGCTGAAGGCTCAGTAAATGGGAAATACGATGGACGGAAACGAACTTGTAATTCATTCGTTTCAAAAAAGGTTCTGAGAAAATCGGTATACACACCCTTAAGGTCTGCAAAGGAAACACTCTCTGCAATCCACAAGCCCTCAACCTGATGAAACATCGGTGAATGGGTTGCGTCACTATCCACGCGATAGGTTCTGCCAGGCGCAATCACTTTGATTGGTGGCATTACATCAGCATGGGCATATTTTTTTACATGCTCACTGGCATAACGAACCTGAATCGGGCTGGTATGCGTACGTAACAACAAAGGCTTTCCATTGGAATCTTTGCCATCGATATAAAAGGTGTCCTGCATTGAGCGTGCGGGATGATTCTCGGGGCTATTTAAGGCAGTGAAATTAAACCAATCAGTTTCAATTTCAGGGCCGTCAGCTACATCAAAACCAATGGAGCGAAAGATCTCTTCAACACGTTCCCAGGTACGCATCACCGGATGCAGGCTACCTACTGCTTGGCCACGACCAGGCAAAGAGACGTCGATGAATTCCGCCGCAAGACGTTGTAGCAATACTGCATCAGCCAGTGCTTGGCGACGCTCTTGTAATGCAACTTCAACTTGGGTTTTGATTTGATTAATCTGGGCGCCAGCACTTTTACGCTCATCAGGCGACATTCCACCTAGCGCTTTTAAACGCTCAGTGAGAACACCTGACTTACCGAGATACTTGGCTTTCGCGTCCTCTAGAGCTGCCGAATCGGCAGCTCCGAGGAAATCACGTTTAGCATCCTCGACAATGTGGTCGAGAGAAACCATTGCAGCTTAGTTTTTAATGAACTAAGAATTAAGCTGCAGCGCTTACTACGGATTTAATCCGAGTAACCAAAGCAGCGAAAGCCGCCTTGTCAGCAATGGCCATATCAGAAAGCACTTTACGGTCGAGTTCGATCGCAGCTTTCTTCATACCATTCATGAATACGCTATAGGTCATGTCATGCTGACGAACTGCCGCGTTGATACGAGCAATCCACAATGCGCGGAATACACGTTTCTTATTGCGACGGTCACGATATGCATATTGACCAGCACGCATAACCGCTTGCTTAGCAATACGGAATACGTTTTTACGACGTCCACGATAGCCTGTTGCGGCATCGGTGATTTTCTTATGACGGGCTCTTGCTGTAACCCCACGTTTGACTCTTGGCATTTATTTCTCCTAATCTAGTCTGAGGTTAAGCGTATGGAAGCATGGAGCGAATTGACTTAACGTCTGCCTTCGCAACTTCGGTAGTACCACGTAAGTGACGCTTATTCTTTGTGGTCTTCTTGGTGAGGATGTGGCGTTTAAAAGCCTGGCCTCGTTTGATCGTTCCGCCTGCGCGAACCGTGAAGCGCTTTTTGGCGCTACTCTTACTCTTCATCTTGGGCATAAAGCACCCCTTCAATTACTTGTGCAACATAGGTGGTAACCGACGGTTACGCTTCCTGTACCTAGGAGCACTTCTAACTACCAGAGTCCTTATTAATTCTTAGGAGCTCCTCCCTACTTAAACAACAAACCCATCTTGCGATTGGGTTTATTACTTAGCCTTACGAATGGGGGCCAATACCATCACCATCTGACGACCTTCCATCTTTGGAAACTGTTCTACTTGACCATGTTCAATCAGGTCTGACTTCAAACGTTCCAACATTCTGACTCCGATTTCTTGGTGGGCCATTTCACGACCCCGAAACCGCAGCGTAATCTTTGTCTTATCACCATCTTCCAAAAAGCGGATTAGATTGCGTAGCTTCACACCATAGTCACCATCATCTGTGCCGGGACGGAACTTCACTTCCTTCACCTGAATCACCTTTTGCTTGAGCTTAGCTTCATGCAAACGTTTGGCTTCTTGGTACTTGAATTTGCCGAAGTCCATTATCCGGACTACAGGTGGCACAGCTGTCGGAGCAATCTCAACCAAATCGGTCTCTTTCTCTTCCGCTAAAGCCAGGGCTTCACTCAACTTAACTACACCGATGGGTTCTCCATCCAGTCCAATCAGACGCACTTCAGGAGCAGTAATCTCCCGATTTATGCGCTGCGATTTATCAGTAGCGATCTTCTTAATTCCTTTAAAAAAACAATAAAAACCATTCCACCCCTAGCTAGGCTCGGGTCCGACTTTCTGAGAAATATCCTGCTGGAGTCGGGCAACGAAGGCATCAAGAGGCATTACCCCTAAATCCACTCCGCCACGGGCACGAACGGCCACCGAATTACTTTCTGCTTCTTTATCCCCTACAACTAACAAAAATGGGAGCTTCTGTAATGCGTGCTCGCGTATTTTATACGTAATTTTCTCATTCCGCAAATCCGATTCGACTCTAAACCCTTGTTTTTTCAGAGATTGCTGGACTTTTTGAGCATACGCAGCAGAATTATCCGAGATATTGAGGACTACAGCCTGGGTTGGAGCAAGCCAAACTGGCATATTTCCAGCATGATTTTCGATCAAAATACCGATAAAACGCTCCAATGAGCCAACAATTGCTCTGTGAAGCATCACTGGAGCTTTACGAGTGTTCTCTTCGGTGACATATTCAGCACCTAAACGGGCTGGCATCGAGAAATCCACCTGAATCGTGCCGCACTGCCAAGTACGGCCAATGGAGTCCTTGAGGTGATATTCGATCTTCGGACCGTAGAAAGCACCCTCACCTGGCAATTCTTCCCATTCTTGGCCTGAAGCAGTCAAAGCACCGCGCAAGGCAGCTTCAGCTTTGTCCCAAATTGCATCATCACCAACGCGCTTAGCTGGGCGGAGAGCCAGCTTTACAGCAACTTCAGTAAAACCAAAATCTTGATAAACCTCACGCACTGCTTTATCAAACGCAGCTACTTCAGACTGAATTTGATCTTCAGTACAGAAAATGTGGCCATCATCTTGTGTGAAGCCACGTACGCGCATCAAACCATGTAGGGCACCAGACGGCTCGTTACGGTGACACTGGCCAAACTCGCCGTAGCGCAATGGCAATTCACGATAGCTATGCAAGCCAGAATTAAAAATCTGCACATGTCCTGGGCAGTTCATCGGCTTTAATGCATAGGCACGATTCTCTGACTCGGTTGTAAACATGTTTTCTTTGTAGTTATCCCAGTGGCCAGATTTCTCCCAAAGACCACGATCCAAAATTTGTGGGGCCTTTACTTCTTGGTAGCCTTCCCGCTGATAAACGCGACGCATGTACTGCTCAACCTCTTGCCAAATAGACCAGCCTTTTGGATGCCAGAAAATGAGACCGGGCGCTTCAGGTTGAAAGTGAAATAAATCTAAGAACTTACCAAGGCGACGGTGGTCACGCTTCTCAGCCTCTTCGAGCATATGCAAATGCGCGTCTTGATCTTCTTTTTTCAACCAAGCTGTACCGTAGATCCGTTGCAACATTTCATTCTTGCTATCGCCACGCCAGTAAGCACCAGCAACGCTCAGAAGCTTAAACACTTTGAGCTTGCCAGTAGATGGCACATGGGGTCCGCGACATAAGTCAGTGAATTTTCCTTCGGCATACAAAGACACATCCTCGCCTTGCGGGATGCTAGAGATGATTTCTGCTTTGTAGTTTTCGCCTTGATCCTTGAAGAACTTTACAGCCTCATCACGCGGCATGACTGTACGCATCACTGGCTCATCTTTTTTAGCCAGCTCAGCCATTTTCTTCTCAATTGCCACCAAATCCTCAGGCGTGAATGCGCGATGAAATGAGAAGTCGTAATAAAAACCGTTTTCGATGACAGGGCCAATAGTGACTTGCGCCTCTGGGAATAGCTCTTTTACGGCATAAGCCAATAAGTGGGCTGTGGAATGGCGCACAATCTCCAGCGCCTCTGGGCTTTTATCGGTAATGATTGCCAATTGACTATCTTTATCAATCAGAAAGCTGGCATCCACCATCTTGCCGTCTACTATGCCGCCGAGGGCAGCTTTGGCAAGCCCGCTTCCAATACTTTGGGCAACATCAAGAACGCGTACGGGAGCTTCGAACTCACGTTTAGATCCATCTGGCAGAGTAACTACAAGCATGACCGCTCCATCTTATTAAGATTCAGCCGAAAGACTGATTTACTGCACAACATCCACCAAAAAGAAAGCGCGGGAGCTTTTGGGCAACCGCGCACTTTTGGGTCTTTATTCGTTGGTAGGCTCGATTGGACTCGAACCAACGACCCCCACCATGTCAAGGTGGTGCTCTAACCAGCTGAGCTACGAGCCTATATAAGCCCTAGAGTTTATCACCGGCGGCGTACTTGGGTCACCCCTTTGACTTCTTCTAGCGCATTTTGGGTAAGCCGCAAGGCTACCGAGTCCTTAATCTCCACAGTCAGCAGTATTTGAGCAAGGCCTCGCTTGGCAGATTTACGAAGATCAATCACATGGACGCCCTGCCTTGACAGAATCTCAAACAGCTCACGCATCAACTCAGGGCGATCAAGCCCGGTTACAGCTAAATCTGCAGGAAATACTCGCTTAGGGTCATTTACGACTGCTGTTTCAAGTCCAGAATCATTCCAAGCGGTTTGGATAACGCGCTCAGGGGCTCGCTCCAATAAACCTCTAAACGTTTTGCAAGAGCGCCGATGAATCGATACACCACGACCTTGGGTCACAAAGCCTGCAATCGCATCGGGTGGCACCGGCCGGCAGCACCTCGCCAACTGGGTCATCAATGAATCCACCCCCACAACCAAAACATCACTTGCCTGGCCCTGCTTGCGAGTGCTTTGTTTAAGAACAATTTCTGGGGCTGGAGTAATGACCTTCGCCTCTGTCTTTTGTTCCACCTTGGCGTCGGTGGATTTAGACCCTGCCTCTTCATCATCCAAGGCATTAAACCAAGCGCGTACACGTGTGCGAGCACGCTGTGAGCGCAAGTAATTGCGGCTCGGACTGATCCAATCTCGTGAAGGTCCGCCATGTTTTACAGCGACGATTTCAACCGTTTGACCGTTTTGCAATGAGGTATCTAAAGGCACCATCGCGCCATCTACCCGCGCACCTCGACAGCGATGACCCAGATCGGTATGAACTGCGTATGCAAAATCAATAGGCGATGAACCCTTCTCTAAAGAAATGACCTTTCCTAAAGGAGTGAGTACATAGATATGGTCATCGATCTCATGGTGCTTGAGTTGCTCCCAAGCATCCTCTTTCCAAGAAATGAGTTGCCTTGCCCAAGCAATTTGCCGCTCATAGGCAACCGCCGCACTGTGGGTACCAGTTTGATGACTTGGATTTACCTCATTGGATTATTTTTTAGCGGAGTTGCAGTGCCGACATAAGCACCCTCCTTGTAGCGCCAATGAGCTGCCAAACCATACTCAGCCTGTTGATGCATTTCATTAGTGCGCACCTGAATCTCAAATGCCGTACCGTGCTCATCCATCACTACGGTATGCAAGGATTGATATCCGTTTGGTTTTGGTCTGGCAATATAGTCATCAAATTCACGTGGCACAGGCTGCCAGACGTTATGGACTATTCCTAAAATGGCGTAACAGGATTTAACGTCATCTACTAAAACTCTAAACGCCCTGACGTCATAAAGATTAGCAAAGTCGAGTGACTTGCCCTGCATCTTTTTCCAAATGCTGTAGATGTGCTTTGGGCGACCCTGAACCTCACCTTCAATACGGGCAGCATTTAATTCTTCTTGAAGCTTGCTAACAATCAGGTTAATAAAAGATTCACGCTCAATACGCTTACCATCCAACATCTTGGCGATGTCACGGTAGGTTTCTGGAGAGAGAACACGAAATGCCAAGTCCTCCATCTCCCATTTCATTTGCCAAATACCAAGACGATTCGCAAGCGATGCATCGATATTCAGAATCTCTTGCGCCCAAGCTGTTGGCATCTCGATTTTTTCTTGAGTAATCCAACGTAAGGTTTGTAAGCGCGAAGCAAGATAAATCAAAACGACACGTAAGTCATCACCAAACGCGAGCAACATTTTTCTGAGCATTTCTTCTTGCCCAGAAATACTCAGGCCGCCATCATTACGTACTAGCTTGGCTTGAGCCTGCCGCAGGCCGCGATAGCCAATCAGTAACCTAGCTGACTCGTCGCCAATCAGTTTGGTGAGTGATTCTTTGCCATGGGTGCGGGCAATATTATGTGCAGCGATGAGCGTGGCTTCATCAAGGTGAAGCAACTTCAGTATGCTGAGAACGCCAGCAGCATGATGCTCAGAAGGCTCGCCATACCAACCATCAATAATTTTGATACTCTCAGATGCAGAAGCAGCATTTGACATGGGCTATAGAAATCCTTAACTAAAGAATTCTTTTGCTAAAGCCACTTGCTCAGACTTCACAAAGGCAGGCGCATGCCCTACTCCCGGAATTTCAATACTCCGAATATAAGGATTGACCTTGCACATCTCAGCTACAGTTTTAGCCGAAAGCAAATCTGACTCACCGCCACGCACAATCAACATCGGGATATGAATTTGCTTGAAGGCATGCCACATCGCCATCTCTCCCGCCTTTGCCATAATCGGATTGACAGACGCAAACGGAACAGAAATATCAGGGTCGTAGTGCATTACCCAAAGCCCATCTTTTTGTATGAGCATGGGGCCGTTATAAATCTCCCACTCTTCTGGAGTATGACTGCCAAAAGAGGCACAGATCTCATTGAGGCGTTGCAGAGCATCTGCACGATGAGAAAAGCTAAAAGGCTGGCCAACATAAGAACCTAGTCGCTTGATGGCCTCAGGCTCAATGCGGGGGCCTACATCATTAATCAGCATGCGACGAATCGGACTCTTCGGCATTGCCGCATAGACCATGCCAATCAAACCACCCATTGAGGTACCAAGCCAGTCAACTTGCGCAACCCCAAGATGCCCAATTAAGCTTGCCATATCGGCAACATATTGTGGAACAGCATAGAGCATGGGGTTCTTTAATTGATCCGAATCTCCGCGACCGACTACATCCGGACAAACAACGTAATAGTCCCGACTCATTGCCTCAGCTAGGGTTTTAAAATCACTTCCCCTGCGTGTTAGACCATGAACACAAACTAAGACTTTAGGATTATCAGGATTGCCCCAGGCGTGATACGCCATGCGATGGGGACCATCAGGACTAGTACACGTGACGAAGAAGGTGTCACCCTGATGAATAACATTCGGTATTTTCTTATCAGTAATGAAATCTTCGTCGTGTACATGCTCATCTGACATACCAGGAACTTCTGGCTGCAAAGTCACGTGATCAATTCCGTGTTTATTCAGTAGCATCTCATTGATACGCGCCATGATTTCAGGCCATTCGCCAATACGCTCAATTTCAATATGACCGATCAGGGCTGGGAAGCTGGGAGTCATCTCCCAAACATGCAGATCATGTACCGCTAAAACGCCTGGCACCTTTTTTAAATCCTGACCGACTTGAAGGTAGTCGATATGGAGAGGCACCCCCTCCATCAGGAAGTGATAGGACTCTTTCAAAATAGAAATGGTGGACTTCAAAATTAAAAGGGAGACCAAGATAGATAAGATGGCATCAATCGGCATCCATCCAGTGAGCTGAATCACGATACCCGCAATCAGAGCAGCTATTGAGCCTAACAAGTCGCCCATGACATGAACCAAGGCAGCACGAGTATTAACACTCTTTTTATCGCGCGACAGCACCCATGCGACCACAATATTCATGAGTAAGCCAATGGCCGCCACTATCGTGACAGTTAAGCCATCCACTTTATGTGGATCATAGAATCGACTAATTGCCTCAACCATAATCCAGGCAACTAAGGCCAGCATTGCAATGCTATTAACAAAGGCCGCCAAGGCCTCAGCCCTTCCAAATCCAAACGAATGTTTTGGCGATGGTGGACGACGAGAAATGATTTGCGCCAACAAAGCCAGTCCTAAGGCAGCAGCATCAGTCACCATGTGACCAGCATCGGATATCAGCGCTAAAGAGTTTGCAAAGTAAGCAGCGGCCCCTTCGACTCCTGAAAAACCGAGTGTGAGCACCAAGGCAATAAGCAGGAGATTCTGATTAGAGACTTCCTTGCTATGGCTATGCTTAGCATCGCCCTGCTTGTGTGCGTGAAGTGAATGATCTACAACGCTCATAAAGGAGTCTTTAAAAAAGAAAATGGGGTCATTGACCCCATTATTTCACTATCTATCAAAAGAGGTTAAAAACCTGCGGCGTCTATAGGGGCACCCGTTTTAGATATGACCTCTTCCTTAGTTACGCCAGGAGCCAACTCCACCAACTTCAAACCTTTTGGCGTGATATCGAGTACGCAAAGATCGGTAATGATGCGACTAATAACACCCACACCAGTTAATGGCAGAGTGCACTTAGGCAGAATCTTGATCTCTTCTGTGCCATCTTTTTTCTTAGCAACGTGTTCCATCAAGACAACTACATGCTTTACGCCAGCAACCAAGTCCATGGCGCCGCCCATACCTTTGACCATCTTGCCCGGGATCATCCAGTTCGCTAAATCACCATACTCACTTACCTGCATCGCACCTAGAATTGCAATATTAATTTTTCCACCACGAATCATTCCGAAGGAATCTGCAGAAGAAAAAATAGATGAGCCAGGCAAAGTCGTAATCGTTTGCTTACCCGCATTAATTAAATCCGCATCAATCGTTTCTTCAGTTGGAAATGGACCAATACCCAACAAACCATTTTCAGACTGAAGCCACACTTCCATGCCTTCTGGTACATGATTGGCCACTAAGGTTGGCATACCAATACCTAAATTGACGTAATAACCATCCTTTAGCTCTTTAGCAGCACGTGCCGCCATTTCATCTCTATTCCAAGGCATATCAATCTTCCTAAATATTCTGTACTGTTTTTATATGGTGTCTATCGGTATTAAGCAGCAGACAAAGTGCGTTGCTCAATACGCTTCTCAGGCGTCGTGTTAAGTACCAAGCGATGAACATAAATGCCTGGCGTATGAATCTGATCAGGATCTAATTCACCGTTCTCTACGATTTCTTCAACTTCAGCAACCGTGATCTTGCCAGCCATTGCAACCATGGGGTTGAAGTTACGAGCGGTGTAGCGATAAATCAAATTACCGGATTTATCTGCCTTCCATGCTTTTACGAGTGAGATATCAGAAACGATTGCACGCTCCATGATGTAGCGCTCACCGTCAAACTCTTTTTCTTCTTTGCCCTCAGCTACCAAAGTACCAACACCTGTTTTGGTATAAAAAGCCGGAATACCGCAACCACCAGCCCGCAACTTCTCTGCCAGGGTTCCTTGTGGAGTAAATTCCAGCTCGAGCTCGCCAGCCAAAAACTGACGCTCAAATTCTTTGTTCTCACCAACGTAGGAAGCAACCATCCTTTTTACTTGTCTTGAGTTCAGTAGTAGACCTAAACCAAAGCCATCCACCCCAGCGTTATTAGCAATCGCAGTCAGATTTTGCGCACCGAGGTCCTTAACCGCTTGGATCAAGGCTTCAGGAATACCGCACAAGCCAAAACCACCAACAGCCAGTTTTTGGCCATCTTTTAAGATATCCCTTAAGGCATCAACAGCCGATGGGTAAGTTTTGTTCATAAATTCGTCCTAATATTGCCAAAAAAGGTAAAAAAGCAATCATAACGCTTTAGGCTCCTGCGCCTATTGGCATTGGGCACTAACGTGGTTTCTATGGCTTAGAACTAAACTATAGGCATAGCTTAGAGCTTTATAGGTGGCAGAAATGCTCAAAATACCTAAATACCCACAATGCCTAATGACTAATGCGCCCTATTGATAAGTAATGTCGGAGAAATGAAATGACTGCCCAGGAATTACTCGAACAGTTTGGACCTAGAGAATCCATGGACTATGACCTCGTCATCGTAGGGGGCGGTCCTGCAGGCCTATCCGCAGCCATTAAAGCAAAACAACTAGCTGATGAATCTGGCAAAGAAATCAGCGTCTGCGTGCTGGAGAAAGGTTCTGAAATCGGCGCGCACATCCTGTCTGGCGCCGTCATGGATCCTAAAGCACTAACTGAATTATTTCCTAATTGGAAAGAGCTAGGCGCACCACTTGATACCCAAGTAAACCAAGATGAGTTTTTATTTCTGACCAAGGAGGGCTCGTTTCAAGTTCCGAATTGGATGCTGCCCCATTGCTTTAAGAATGAAGGTAACTATATTGTCAGCTTGGCTAATGTCACTCGCTGGCTGGGTCAACAGGCTGAGAACTTGGGCGTAGAAATCTTTCCAGGCTTTCCTGCTGCAGAAATTCTCTATAACGAGCAAGGCGCAGTTTGTGGTGTGATTACTGGCTCGATGGGCCTAGACAAAGAAGGTCAACCCACAGACCAATTTCAGCTAGGTATGGAATTGCGTGCCAAGTACACCCTATTTGCTGAAGGTTCACGCGGACATTTAGGCAAACAACTCATTACCAAGTTTGCCTTAGACAAAAATGCTGATCCCCAAAGCTATGGCATTGGCATTAAAGAATTGTGGGAAGTTGAACCTTCCAAGAGTAAACCTGGTCTAGTGGTGCATACCGCAGGCTGGCCATTAGAGAGCGACACCTATGGCGGCTCCTTCCTGTATCACTTAGGCGACAACAAAGTTGCCGTTGGTTTGGTAGTTGGGCTGTCCTATAAGAACCCATACCTCTCTCCGTTTGAAGAGTTTCAACGCTATAAATTACATCCAAAGATTCGTGAAACCTTTGAAGGTGGTAAGCGCCTAGCTTATGGTGCGCGGGCACTGACAGCTGGCGGCTTAAACAGCTTGCCTAAAACAGTTTTCCCAGGTGGCGCACTCATTGGATGTGATGCTGGATTCCTCAATGCCTCACGTATTAAAGGTAGTCATGCTGCTATTAAGACCGGCATGCTGGCTGCACAAGCTGCAGTTGCTGCGCTTGCTGAGAATCGTTCCGCTGATGTGCTGGCTGCCTATCCAAGTGCGTTCAAAAATAGCTGGCTCCATACCGAGTTAAATCAGGCGCGCAACTTTAAACCCTGGATGTCAAAAGGTTTGTATTTAGGCACCCTCATGGTTGGCCTTGAACAGAAAATTTTGGGCGGCAATATGCCATGGACGATTCACTTAAAACATGCTGATCATGAATGCTTAGAGCCAGCAGCGCAACATCATGCAATTGATTATCCAAAGCCGGATGGCAAGATTACTTTTGATCGTCTCTCATCAGTATTTATCTCCAATACCAATCATGCTGAAAATCAACCTATTCACCTCACCTTAAAAGATGCGTCGGTACCGGTGAACTTGAATCTCAAAACTTATGCAGGCCCGGAGCAACGTTACTGTCCTGCTGGTGTTTACGAGTATGTTGAAAAGGAGGGTCAGCCGCAGTTACAGATCAATTCGCAAAACTGCGTGCATTGCAAGACTTGTGACATCAAGGATCCAAGTCAAAATATTGTTTGGATTGCTCCTGAAGGGGGTGGTGGCCCAAACTATGGATCAATGTAAAGCTGCTGATCCAGTTATCTAGCGGGCTAGCGGCGAGGTCGTAGCCTTCCAATTGCCATGCCCCCTAGACCGCAGGCTAAAGCGGCCATCACAAATACATTGCGAGGCTCAGTAGCATCCCATAGCCAACCAGCAAATAAACCACCTAAGGTTCCGCCTAAGCCATAAGACACGGTTGCCATTAAAGCTTGGCCTCGTGCCTGAAGGGGGCCAGTAAACCACCGTTGCAATAGTTTCGTAGCAGCACTATGGTGCGCTCCAAAAGTAGCAGCGTGCATGAGCTGAGCCAGAATCAGAACCCAAGTCAGCGGGAAAAAGGCCATTAAGATAAATCGAAACACGCCAATACCAAAAGCGATTTGCAAAACGACTTCGGGATCTAAGCGACTCAGTACTTTGCTCTGGAAATAAAAGAAAATCACTTCAGCTGCGACACCTAAGGCCCAGAACAATCCAATCTGGAATTTGTCGTAACCTAAATCAGCCAGGTAGAGCGAATAGAAGACATACAAAGCAGCATGCGCAAAGATCATGAAAAATCCAGAAAGCAAGAACCAGCGCACATCCGGATTCAAGAGAACAATCAGAAGTTCGCCTTTGACCATCTTGCGACGCTCCATCTTGGGCTCATGCAAGCGAAAGGTAACCAGCGCTAAGAAGGTCAAAATCACCGCGCCCACAATGGGATAAAGCTCGATGCCCTTACGCTGAAATAATTCACCCGCAAATAAGACCATCGCAATAAAACCAATTGAGCCCCATAAACGCAAACGACCGTAACGCTTATCAAATGAATTGTCTTTAAATAAGGCATGCACAGTCGCCGACTCACCCAATGGCATCAAGCTACTGAGGATGGTGTGCAGTACAAACATCCAAATAAAAAATGCAATATAGCTATTGAGAAAAAAGATACTTAGAAAAGTGACTGCTGCTAAACAAGCGCAAAAGCGAATGATGCCAATGCGATCCGATAGGTAGTCTGATAACAAACCCCAAGAGAATGGCCCCACTATTCGGGTGATTTGTAGCATGGACATTAAAACTGCAATCTCAATAACGCTAAAGCCACGATCTAAAAAAAAGAGGCTCGCATATGGAGAAACTAAACCAACATAAGCGAAATATAAAAAGAAAAAGGACCCGAAGGCCCAACGCACTGAAGGTGTCATTTTCTTTTTAGGTTTCTAAAGTAAATTGTGTATCAATCTTTTACAGAGTCGGGACGTGCAGCTGGGATCGAAGGAATAGGATGTTTCACATCGCCGCACTGAGCGCGGTGACGCAAAGCGTGGTCCATCAATACTAAGGCTAGCATCGCTTCAGCAATTGGAGTAGCACGAATACCAACACAAGGATCATGACGACCTTTGGTTTGCACGGTAATCGGCTTGCCATCTAAATCAACCGATTCTTTTGGACTCAAAATACTAGAGGTTGGCTTGATGGCAATCGATACCCGCAAATCTTGTCCAGTACTAATGCCGCCTACAGTGCCGCCCGCATTATTACTAGCGAAGCCATCTGGATGCAACTCATCGCCATGCTCACTACCGCGTTGCGTTACTGACTTAAAGCCTGAGCCAATTTCAACACCCTTCACTGCATTGATGCCCATCATGGCATGAGCAATATCCGCATCTAACTTATCAAATAAAGGCTCGCCCAATCCAATGGGAACATTGCGCGCCCGCACTTCAATCTTCGCTCCGCAAGAATCCCCTGCTTTGCGCAGTCCATCCATATAAGCCTCTAACTGAGGAACGATATCGGCATTCGCGGCAAAGAAAGGATTACTCTCAATCAGTGCCGCGTCTTTAAATGGGATTTCAATTTCACCGAGTTGGCTCATGTAGCCATAAAACTCCGTGCCATATTGCTCTTTAAGCCACTTCTTAGCAATCGCTGCTGCAGCCACTACCGGTGCAGTCAATCTTGCTGAAGAGCGCCCGCCCCCACGAGGATCACGCAAGCCATATTTATAGTGATAGGCGTAATCAGCATGACCAGGTCTGAATGTTTGTAGGATATTGCCGTAATCTTGACTGCGTTGATCAGTATTCCGAATTAACAAGCCGATGGGCGTACCCGTGGTTTTGCCTTCATATACACCGGATAAAATTTCTACTCTGTCAGCCTCTTGACGCTGGGTTACATGCCGGGAGGTTCCTGGCTTGCGGCGATCTAAGTCTAGCTGCAAATCAGCTTCAGACAGAGACATGCCTGGAGGGCAGCCATCAACAATAGCGCCAATGGCGGGACCGTGGGATTCACCAAAAGTGGTGACAGTAAAGAGAAGACCTAATGTATTTCCTGACATATGGACATTATGTCATTGCTCGGGGGCTTGGGCTAGGCTGAGCCTATGGGCTAGCTTTTTGAGTCTCTTCTGGCCAGTCGCGGATATATGCCTTGAGCATGGTGTTTTCAAAGTCCTGGGCCTCAACAACGGATTTGGCCACGTCGTAGAAAGAAATCACGCCCATCAGCATCTTTTGATCAATCACCGGCAAGTAACGTGCATGATCCACTAGCATCATGCGGCGAACCTCATCGATCTCCGTCTCCATATTGCATGTCAATGGTTTGGCATTCATCACGCTTTGAACTTTAAGATCATCTAATTGGCCATGATGTTTTGCCAGAGCCGCAATCACTTCACGGAATGTCAAGATACCCACGAGTTTGTCATACTCCATCACTACTAATGAGCCAATGTCATGCTCACTCATGACTAAGACAGCAGTTTGCAAAGCAGTATCCGGTGCCACTGTAAATAGTGTGCTGCCCTTAACGCGAAGTATGTCGCAAACTTTCATTGGATCTCCAGCAAAGGGTTTTCATTCAATCAATATATGCTCATGCCCCAAAGGAATCAAGGGGTATAAGCGGTTTCAGTAGCTAATCACATTAAGTAACCCGTTACGAATGCTGGGGAGATTGGCAACCAAGACCGCCCCAGCCAAGGTAATCCACCAGGTAAGGTAAATCCAAATCAGCGCCAAGGGGAAGATCGCAAAAGCGCCATAGACCGTTTTGTAGAAGGCGACATTAGTTAAAAAGAGGCCAAAGCCAAACTTCATCAACTCAAAAGTTAAAGCCGCAAAGAAGGCGCCACTCAAAGCATCACGCCACTGAATCTTGGCGTAAGGTAGGATTTTGTAAGCCACTGAAAATACGGCCATGGCCAGGAGAAATGGAACCACCGTTGCCACAAACCCCAAACCAAAGCTCAGGGTTTCTGTCCAACCCTCTGCCGCACTAAATAGGAGACCGCTCAAGTAGGTGCCAATACCCAATAAGATAGGCCCCAATATGGTTGCAGAGAAATAGATCGCCACCTTCTTCAAAATAGGACGACTTTCAGAGATGCGAAAGATCTGATTAAAGGCACTCTCGATGACGGCTAATGTCATGATCGTTGTAATTACCAGGCCGACCAAACCAATCAAGGTGAGACCTTTAGCCTGAGCTGAAAATTGATCCAAGTAATTAAAGACCTGCTGATTTAAGCCCCCCGGCATATAGGTATCCAGTAGCCAAGCCTGAAAGGCATATTTAATTCGAATCACACTAGGGAGATAGCCAATCAAAATGGAGGCTACCGTCAGCATGGGAATTAAGGCAAGCGTAGTAGTAAAGGCCAAGCTAGCCGCTACTTGCTTCAAATTTTGACCCCGGTTACGCTCCCATATCTCTTTTCCCAGAGAGAGCCATAATTGAGGATTCCGTATGAGGCGCATCGCCCATATCATAAAAGATAAGAGAAGAATATGAGCCAATCTGACATTTTAGTTTTGTACTACTCACGCTACGGAGCAACCCGAGACTTGGCTCGACTCATTGCCGAGGGTATTGAAAGTGTCCCGGGTATTAACGCCAGACTGCGCACTGTCCCAGCAATCTCCGCTGTATGTGAAGCTACGGAAGCTGCAGTCCCAGCAGATGGAGCCCCCTATGTTGAATATGCCGACTTAAAAGAATGTATTGGTCTCGCTTTAGGCTCTCCCACACGCTTTGGCAATATGGCCGCTCCCATGAAATACTTCTGGGATGGCAGCTCTTCAGAGTGGCTTAATGGTGCGCTCATTGACAAACCTGCTTGTGTCTTTACCAGCACTGGCAGCCTACATGGCGGCCAAGAAACTACCCTACTTACCATGATGATTCCCTTGCTTCACCACGGCATGATGCTCATGGGTATTCCGTATAGCGAACCAGATCTCATGAACACCTCAAGTGGGGGTAGTCCTTATGGCGTCACCCACCTTGCGCATGCCGATGGTCGAGCGCCGATTAGCCCTGAAGAACAGCGCCTAGCGATTGCTCAAGGCAAACGCTTGGCACTGGCAGCTCTCAAACTGATTTAAGGGTAATTTATGTTCAAAAGCTGGCTCTCCAAAAACCCTTATCAGCTTATAGCTACGGCAGCTTTTGTTGATCTATTCATTCTGTGCGTTGCTTGGGAATGGTTCATTTCCCCACTCAGGCCCGGCGGCTCCTGGCTCATTCTCAAGGCTATTCCCTTACTATTCGCCATTCCAGGCCTATGGAAAGGCAATGTCTACACCATGCAGTGGGCCTCTATGCTGATCCTGCTCTATATCACCGAGGGCTTGGTTCGTATTTTGGAAACTGGAGTCAATTTCTGGATGGCAGCCTTAGAGACTGCCATAGGAACAGTGGGGTTTGTCTGTCTGCTCATGTTCCTCAAACCCATCAAAGCGCGCGCTAAGGCAGCAAAAAAAGAGCGGGCTGCAGCCGAAATCCCAGAGTAAAGGCCTTAAAGGAGCTGATTTGCCGACTTTTTGCCAAATTCTTTAAAAATATTACTTATTTGTGTCATCTCAGCCACTTTTCCATGCGTTGTATGCTCATGGAGGTAGTTAATATGTCAACAAGACTAAAACGCTGGGCCCGCACTATTGAACAGATCGACTTGTCCAAAAGGACACCTGAAGTCGCTATTGGCTATCTAGATAGCAAATACCGCGATATCGCCTGGCGCTACATTCGTATTTTGGGCTTTGAGCGCACTATTAGCTTTATGGCCAGCAATAACTTCCACCCAGAATAATCCGCTTCACTTCAAAAAAACCCAGAAGATCTCCTGTCTGGGGTTTTTCAATTCAGGGATCAAGTAGTAACTGATACCCAAATCATCGGATTCCTGCTTCTTGCCTAACTTAATAGACCTTGCAAGATCCCATCAATTTTACCTCGAAAAAAATATTGAACATATTGGGAATATGAATCTGAGTGTCATAATCGCTTGAAACTGATCGCAATAAAACGTAGGATCAACAGTTAGACATCAGCCATTTACGCAGATTAAATAAACAGTACTCTCTTGAAAGGAATACACCATGAGTCAGAAAAAATTGGTTAAGCAGTTATTGAAAAAACTAGACAAGCTCGAGGCAGATAGAGAAAAACTCATCGACAAACTGGCAAAAGCTTTGGATAAGCTCGAGAAAAATACGCCAGTTAAAAAGGTAGCAGCCAAAAAAGCAGCGGCAAAAAAGGCTCCGGCTAAAAAAGTAGTAGCCAAAAAAGCCCCAGTTAAAAAAGTTGCAGCTAAGAAAGTGGTAGCAAAAAAGGCTCCGGCTAAAAAAGTAGTAGCCAAAAAGGTTGTTGCGAAAAAAGTAATTTCAGAAACACCTATTGCTGAATAATCCAATGTTTTGCGAATGCTGCCCGTGAGTAACTCTGAAATTCATGAGCATACTTACGAGGCAGACCTCAGACTTCTTCAAATTGAATTAGTCAAACTTCAGCGTCACATTATTCAAAAAGGTAAGCGTCTCCTAGTCATCTTGGAGGGTCGTGACGCTGCTGGTAAAGATGGATCCATCAAAAGTATTACGGAGCATTTAAGCCCCAGAGATAGCCGAATTGTTGCTTTGAATAAGCCCTCTCCGCACGAGGAAGGCGAATGGTACTTTCAAAGATATGTTGCTCAACTTCCAACCGCTGGTGAATTCGTATTATTTAACCGTAGTTGGTATAACCGTGCGGGCGTCGAAAAAGTCATGGGATTTTGCACTGACGACCAGTACAAGCAGTTTATGAATACGGTCAATGATTTTGAATCCCTACTAGTCGGATCTGATATTCAAATCATTAAATATTACTTAGATATCAGCAAAGAAGAGCAGGCAGCTCGACTGAAGGATCGTGCAAAGGATCCACTAAAGCAATGGAAGATTAGCCCAATAGACCAAAAGGCACAAAAGATGTGGAGCGCTTACTCGGAAGCTAGAGATAACATGCTCAAGAAAACTAGCTCATCAGATGCTCCCTGGACAGTCGTTAGTGCCAACGATAAAAGGCTTGCGCACCTCAATCTGATTGCCAATTTGTTGTCACGAGTTGATTACCCAGACAAAGACAAGAAGATCTTAAAGATTGACCCAAAGATCGTGCTGACTTGGCCTGCAGATTCTAAAAGGTTACCGAAGCTCTCTCAATAGATTCGAGGCATACATGCCTATGCCTCATCCATAGCCAGCTACCTACTCAATTGATATCGCATAAAACGATTATTTGGCAGTAGTTGCTCTTGGGTCAGCAGATGTCTCCATTGCCACTTTCACTACCTTCTTAGCCATAGCTACAAATGACTCAACCGAACCACCGCCAGTGCGGAACGATTCACCCTGAATGGTGACCAAGCCTTCGCCAATCAATTCTTTTGTTTGGCTATCGGTAATCTTGCTCTCTACCAACATTGCTGGGGTTTTAGAGTTCACACCGCCAGCATAAGCAGCAGCGTTCAAAGCCAAACCAATCGGCGTGAAATTCCATGGGTATAGGCTATCTGCCGAGCTCTCTGCACCCGTAATACCAACAGAGATGCGAGCAACACCTGGACCAGCTTGATTGACGATCCTAATATTGCCACGACTATTCAATGCACTCACCATAGAATCTTGTAATGCAATCTGAGCTTGACTAATCACCTCTGGAGAAATTTCCTTAGTCGCATTTTGGTTCAAATAAATTGGATCCAAAATCACTGCAGTGTAAGCAGCTGGATTGACGCCAGCTTTTCGGAATCTCCAAATACGAGTATCAGCTTCAGATGTCGCCATCGGTACAAGCACTGAGTAATTTGGCAAAAAACCAGATTTTGGCATTGGCTGGCTTGCCAATTTAGGCGTATTACTACAAGCAGCCAACAAAGTAGCTACAGAGATTGCCGCAACTAAGGCGCCTAATTTATTCATAATTTCTTCCAGTGAATGATCTATTTGATACTAGCCTAACTGCCAGTGTTGTTAAATCATACGCTTTATACAGACCATGAGACCAAGTGATCAGCGATGCTGAGCAAGTCATCGGGTCGCCTGATTTTTGATGGGGTTGTAGCCTCCACTCATTAGAGTCATATTCATGAAAATAACCCAAGACTAAACAGAGCAGCGTGAATAGTGGCAATATATGAAATTCGTCCAACAAGGCATCACCACAGGAGATCAGCATGAATAAAGAAGCATTTGAAAAAGGCCTCAAAACTCGCCGCGAAGTACTTGGAGCTGAGTACGTAGACAACTCTATCAAGAATGCTGATGCATTCAATATGCCTATGCAGGAATTGGTCACTGAGTATTGCTGGAATGAAATCTGGAATCGTCCCGGATTAGATCGCAGGACAAGGAGCATCATTAACCTATCTATGATTACTGCTTTAAATCGCTCTCATGAACTAAAGCTGCATGTGCGAGGCGCAATTAATAATGGATTAAGTAAAGAAGATATTCAGGAAGTATTTTTGCAGGCGGCGATCTACTGTGGAGTACCCGCAGCGATTGATAGCTTTAGATGCGCCAAAGAAGTCTTTGCTGAAATGGGGATTTAATTTAGTAATCTAAAATTTTTGAGAGGAAATCTTTGGCTCTCAGCGATCTCGCTTCGGGTTTGCCAAAGAACTCCTCCTTGCTACAATCCTCAATGATTTTGCCTTGATCCATAAAGATCACGCGGTGACTCACCTTGCGAGCGAAACCCATCTCGTGGGTAACACAGCACATCGTCATGCCCTCATTAGCAAGCTTTACCATGACATCTAGCACCTCACCCACCATCTCTGGATCTAAGGCAGAAGTTGGCTCATCAAATAACATCACGATCGGATCCATACTCAAAGCTCGCGCAATCGCTACTCGTTGCTGCTGACCGCCAGATAACTGCCCAGGAAACTTATCCTTTTGCGCCATTAGCCCAACACGCTCTAAATATTTAAGTCCATGAGCATTGGCTTCATCTGCCGATCTACCTAAGACCTTCATTTGAGCAAGCGTCAGATTTTCGGTAACACTGAGGTGTGGGAAAAGCTCAAAGTGTTGAAATACCATGCCAACACGCGAACGTAGTTTTGGTAAATTGGTTTTTGGATCATGTAGCGCAATTCCATCAACTCTAATCTCGCCTGACTGAAAAGGCTCGAGAGCGTTAATAGTTTTAATCAAGGTGGATTTACCAGAGCCAGAGGGTCCGCAAATCACCACAACCTCACCTTTTTTGATCGATGTGGAGCAATCTGTTAAGACTTGGAATGAGCCATACCATTTGGATACGTTTTGAAGTTCAATCATGATGATCTATTTAATTTTTACTGAGTGAGATTAGCGAATGATGGCGACTCTTGTTTGTATCTTGCGAACTAGTTTAGAAAGTGAGAAACAAATTACAAAATAAGTTGCTGCTGCCAAAATATAGGTTTCAATTGGGCGGCCATAATTTTTACCGGCAATCTCAAATCCTTTAAGTAAGTCGTATGCGCCAATCGCATAGACCAAGGAGGTATCTTGAAACAAGACAATTGTCTGGGTCATAAAAACAGGGATCATGTTTCTAAAGGCTTGAGGCAAAACTACAAGACGCATGTTCTGACCATAAGTCATGCCCAAAGCCTCTCCTGCAAAGCTCTGCCCTTTCGGCACGGATTGAATACCAGCACGAACAATTTCAGAGAAAAATGCCGCCTCAAACGCGATGAAAGTAATCGTGGCCGAGAGATCTGCTCCAATGGGTCGACCAATCAACATAGGGATCAGCAGGAAAAACCAGAGAATCACCATTACCAAGGGAATAGACCGCATCGTATTCACATAAAAGGTAGCGGGATAAACTAAAAATGGCTTTCCAGACAAACGCATCAAAGCTAAAAATGTCCCAAATAGGATGCCTCCAACTGTTGCAAAAATAGTCAGCTGAACACTAAATACCAAACCCTTCAGAATGTAGTTAGTAAATAATTCCCAATTATAAAAACTCAGGTCTAAGGTCAACATGAGATTAATTCCGCCAACAATTAGTGCGCCAAACTTGCGTCATTTGAGACAATAAAACCCGGAATACGACTGCGCTTTTCAATCAGATTCATAACTCGATTAACTGAGAATGCCGAGAGCGCGTATAGCAAGGTGACTGCTAAGTAGATTTCAACCCCCCTTGATGTTTCTTCTTGAGCCTGCATTGCAAATAAGGTTAGCTCTGGTACAGAAACCGCAAAAGCTACGGAGGAGTTTTTAATTAGATTCATACTCTCCGAGGTCAGTGGCGGCATCACAATCCGTAATGCCATTGGCAAGATAACGTAGCGATAACTTTGCGCAGTTGTTAAACCTAATGCAGTAGCAGCAGCCCTTTGTCCGCTTGGCAGGGCCTGAATACCCGCCCTCACCTGCTCAGCTATACGAGCAGATGTAAAGAAACCAAGTGCGATGCTCACTAACCAATAGGATGGAAGAGATTTTAAGGGCAAAACAAAAGAAGGAATAACGTGATACCAAAGGAACACTTGAACCAAGATGGGGATATTTCTGAATAACTCTACCCAAGCAGTAGAAATGCGAATCAGCCAACGATTCAAAGAGTTTGTAGTTGGCAAGGTTCGGAGGGTGCCCATCACAGCCCCCAGAATTAGAGCAATCGTCAGACTAAGAGCCGCTACAGCTAAAGTCCAACCCCAGGCCTTCATCAACCAATCAAGATAGCTTGGATCGCTGTTTTGAGCCAAACCAAAAAGTGCGGAGAAGCAGTGATCCACCACTTCTCCGTCTAAGGTGTTCTTACAAAAAACACCTAAATCTAAAGACATATTGTTAGCTCGTATTTAGTAACAAGTGTCGATTATTTTTTGTTGTAGTCTTCAGCAGGCCTGTCGTTGAGATTAGCCCAAGCATTTTTGGTTGCTGGAGACAACTCAAGACCTACAACACTATTCTTTGGTGGAATTGGAGCTAAAAACCATTTATTCCAAAGCTTAGGCATATTACCGTTAGCCACAATCTTGGCAATCGCAGTATTCACAGCGGCCTTAAATTCTGGATCATTTTTAGGAACCATAATGGCGATAGGCTCAGTTGCTAGAACCTCACCAACAATCTTGTAGTCCTTTGGATTCTTGGAATTAGCAATGTTGCCAGCCAGGATTGAGCCATCCATTACGAAAGCATCTGCACGACCGGACTCTAGCAATAAGAAACTATCAGCATGATCTTTACCAAATACCTCGTCAAAATTGACGCCATTGGCTTTTTCGTGTTTACGCAATAACTGCACGGAAGTAGTGCCTGTAGTTGTAGCAATTTTTTTACCGGCTAGCTGTGAGATTGAGGTGATACCAGAGTTTGCTTTTACTGCAATCCGAACCTCTTCTACGTAAAGTGTGTTTGCAAAACCCACATCCTTAGCGCGCGCAGTATTGTTAGTCGTTGTTCCGCACTCAATATCCACTGTGCCGTTCTGGACCAAAGGTACACGGTTTTGAGATGTAACAGGTTGATAGTTAATGCGCAAAGTGCTTAGACCAAGATTGGCTTTTATATCAGCCAAAATCATGCGACATACCTCAACGTGATAGCCATCAAAGCGGCTGTCACCAATGGTGTATGACATTGGAATAGAGGATTCACGAACACCCATAGTGACCGCTCCAGAAGCTTTAATTTTATCCATCGTCTGGCTTGCAGCAAGGGTATTTGCAGCGCTCAACAATAATGTTGCAGCGATTAAATAGTTGGTACCGATTTTTTTGCTTTTCATAAAATTCTCCTATCTATTATCAGCATCAAAGTAGCATCTCTAGTATATATATAGATATAAGATGAAATGAGAAATACTCCCAAATAGGGCGGAAGGAACTGGAGAGAAAGGCTAGTGAAGTGGCCGGTCCAAAACGATTTGAAGGTGCTGCATACGTCTTAAGTGAATCTGCGTTTATTCGAATCTCTATATATTTCAATGGTTTACACCATGGTAAAGAGACTATTTAATGTGCTAGGTAATGGTTTTTTTTATGCAATTAGGAAGTACGCAATCAGAAAATATGTTGAATAAATAGAGAGAGTGCCTGTAATTCAGAGGGATTACTTGGGGTAACTAGGTTGGATCTTGATATTTATGGAAGAATAGCCGCTAATTAATCTGTAACCCTAAAGGAAAAGGATCATGTCAATATTTCGCAGTTTTGTACTCTTCGGTTTTGTATTGATCACATCTAACCAGTCATTTGCCCAAGCAATCTCTAAAGATTATCAAAAGAATTGCGCTCGCGAGCAAGTAGCTGAACATCAAGGCATTAAAGGTAAAACCCTCACAGAGGAGGACTTTACAGCCTATTGCGCTTGCCAAGCCGACTTCATTTCTAAAAATGCTTCGAATCGACAAGTTAATGAGCTAGTCATGAACCCAAAAGCAAAGCCTGAGTGGCTCAAGACTCTAGAGTCAAAGGCCATTAAGGCTTGTATTGCAGACCCTAAAATGAGCACATAGGATTTAGGAAACAAATGGATAACTTTGGCCCCGTTATTTTGATTGAAGTCATACTGATGTTTGGAGGCGTTTTACTATTCGCATGGTGGCAGTTACGCGATCTTCGGAAAGAACGAGAAAAAAATCAGAAGAAAAAAGAGCAAGAAACTTAGTGGCTGGCTCAGCACTCTGTCTATTTTCTGAAAACATCGCGTAAACCAAAGCTCAACTTGATTCACCATAATACTTTGCTATTTTGATTCATCCTATTTCTTACCCAACAGTGCTGCTTGTAAGCCTGCTTATCTCGAGGCTATCCTTTGATTGAAACCGTTCTCCACACATCTGCCTTACTAAGCTCCTCCTTACTATTTGGAGGCATGCTGTTATTTTCTGCAAGCTTTGCCGCATTTTTATTCAAATCTTTACCACCTGAAGATGCTCGTGCATTAATACGCAAGGCCTTCCCTTCTTTTTATATATTTGTTGCTATCACATCACTCATTGCAGCGTTACTAGCTATAACGAGCAGTTTATTTAGCGCTAGCATTTTGGCGCTCATTTTTCTAACTACTATTCCTACCCGTCAAATCCTAATGCCCGCAATCAATGCAGCTACGGATGCAAAACTGAAGCAGCGTTTTTTAATGCTACATGGTTTATCTGTTGTTATTACCTTGGCATATATCATCGCAGTTGGATTTGTGATTGTTGATTTAGCAGCCCAATAAGAAAACCTATTTTCAGGTTACCAATGCTATGACAGGACGCATCAAGAAAAAACTGATTCTGTCTGAGTTAAGTAACTTACCAGGTCCACAACCTGAATTATTGATTTGCCCACTTTGCAACAGAGTCATCCCAAAATCTCAACGAGATGAGCACCACCTTATTCCGAAGTCCCATGGGGGCCGTCAAACTGCGGTATTACATCGTATTTGCCATCGACAGATCCATGCTGTCCTCACCGAAACTGAGCTAGCGCGTCAATACAACTCCGTCGAACAACTCAAGCTACAAACCGACATGGCAGATTTTATAAAGTGGGTTCGTTTGAAGCCCGATGAGTTTTTTGAACGGGTCCGTAAGAGTAAAAGACTGCGGTCTTAATAGAGCCCATAAATGGGCAAAGTAGCACCATAAAACAATCTTACTGGTTGGGCAAAATTAGCCAAAGGCTTTTATGATTAGTAACTGTCTTTTAAAAAGATTAATTTCTAATACTGCTAAATTATGAGTTATCAACTGGTCTGGTTTAAGCGTGACTTGCGCTGTGAGGACCACGACGCCCTTGTCGAAGCTATAAAGCGTGGACCTATTCGGTGCATTTACGTCATTGAGCCAAGACTTTGGCTACAACCAGATGTCTCCCTACAACATTTTGAGTTCATTCAAGAATCCCTTCAAGACCTAGATGCCCAACTGCGTTTACGTGGTGGTTCTTTAGAGATCCATGAGGGTGAACTGATCGAGGTGCTTACTAAAATTTGGCAAGCCAATCCTTTTAAAGGCATTCATTCTCATGAAGAAACTGGAAATGGATTTACTTACGTCAGAGATCGAGAGCTTGGTCACTGGTGCAGGTCTCACGCCATTCAATGGGGTGAATATCCCCAGTTTGGTGTGACTAGGGGGCTTAAAAACCGTAATGTATGGCAAGCCAATTGGCAAAGACACATGGAAGCACCCTTACATGAACTTTCACAGATTCATTTTTGGAAAGCCCCTCTTGCAAGCACCTTAATACTGAATTCAAGTGCATCTCATTTAACGCCCTCAACGATGCAGGCGCCTCAGCACTTGCGCCATAACCCTCCCCGCAGACAACACGGAGGAAGGTCTGTTGCACTCAAAACACTCAATAGTTTTTTAAAGCAACGAAGCATGCAGTACCGCGGCGGGATTTCTTCACCCCTATCTGCGCCAGATGCTTGCTCCCGCTTATCGGTATATCTGAGCTATGGGTGCCTTAGCATTAGAGAAGTAGTCCAAGCTACAAATGAAGAATTACTTCAAACTCCGCCTCAAGCTAGTCGAAAAATATCGGGTCTGAGTGCCTTCATGAGTCGCTTATATTGGCATTGTCATTTCATTCAAAAGCTGGAGAGTGAACCTGAAATCGAATGGCAAAACATGCACCGTGGCTATGACGGACTCCGTGAGAATGAATTTAATCAAGATTACTTTAATGCCCTAAAGGACGCTAAGACGGGCTGGCCCATGGTAGACGCCTGCGTCACTATGCTGCGCGAGACGGGATGGCTTAATTTTAGAATGCGTGCAATGCTGGTCTCTGTTGCAGCCTACCCACTTTGGCTGCATTGGAGACCGGTAGGAGAATGGTTAGCCACTCAGTTTTTAGACTATGAGCCAGGCATCCACTGGAGTCAGCTACAAATGCAATCTGGTACAACTGGAATTAATGTGACTCGCGTCTATAACCCCATTAAGCAAGCGCAAGACCAGGACCCAAAAGGCATTTTCGTTAAAAAGTGGCTTCCTTATATGCGTCAGATACCAGATACATGGATATTTGAGCCATGGATGATGCCTCAGGAAGTGCAAAAGAGTATAGAACTTTATACGGGTAAAGAAATCCCAGAACCAGTCGTAGAAATTGCCATTGCCACAAAGCAATCTAAAGATCGTCTATATGCCAGACGTAACTTATCAGAAGTACGGGCTGGTAAAAAATCTGTTGTTGATAAACATGCCTCGCGAGCAAAAAGAAAGGAATGCGACAGCTCTAAGGCTAAAGGGGGAAATACGAGCCCACAATTTACTTTTGAATTTTAGATCCGTCCCGATAAATCCATCTACCAAGATATAGTTTGAATCCTTATTTAAGGTAATGCTTATAGATTTTTTACTCTGCCCAGTACAATAAGAATGTGCGACCTACGCCTTCAAAAGAACCAATGAATACTTAAAAATTTATGTATATATATGGCTTGAAATATAAAAAATGGCACTATTTAACAAACCGTATCATCCCATGATGTAAGTGAGATGCTATGAAGCTCTGCTGCAGTCAATTATTAACCGTTTTAACTAATAATAGATATCAGACTTTAATTTAAATTTTCAAACTCAATCTCAGGCCCATTGTCTAACTGATACGAGATAAGCAAGGACTTCCGGTATACATCCTGCACCCAATTAATTTTCAGGATAGCTCAACCTGCTTAAGTCCAAACCGCGCTACAAGTTCATCAAAACATTGTTCTAATATAGCTCTCACTGAAACAAACGCATTTACTTGATATCAAATCATTAGCTTACGACTTCCTTTAGGAGGTAAATATGATTTTGTCCTAGTTAAATTTCCTTCTAATGCAAGAATTGCTGTAATTATTAATTGCTTTTTATCCACGTCCACCTCATTAAAGAGACCATCAAGCATTTTAAATAGCTTTAACCCCTCTATATCAGAAGAGAGAGAGCGAGAAAGATGGAAATAACGTTTTGCTAACTTAAAATCTTTTCTAGCTATAGCCCTACTAGCGTATCTTAATGATAAAGTCGCAAGCTTTTCAATTGATTGATCAAATTTTTTGACCACTTTTGGATGATAGTTAGACATTTCAACAAAACTATGACACATAAGTAGAGGCCCAAAAATTTCTAGCATACTATTTTCAGTGCTTTTTGAGTCACTTAACGGATGATCCCTATGACCGAGAAGAGGCTCACTTATATAGGCTATTGGATAATCCAAGCACATCTTGAAGTCTCTAATTCGCGCGCCCCACCAACGCGAAACAACAGAATCTTCGCTATCCGACTTAGCAGCTTTAGCGGTATCGTAAACAATTTGAGAAACGCTTGGATTAACGGCAGCCATCATATAGACTGCAGCCTGGTCAACACCATCAATCAAATATGATCCATCATAAAAAGGCTTCTCCTTGCTAATGACACCTTGATCATCTACGATGTTTCGATGAAACATGACAAATCCTATTTGAGGATATTTTTTGAAGGTTTTAACGGCCCTTTCAATACAGTTTGGCTCCAAATAATCATCTGAGCACATCTCAATTCTATAATGCCCACTCACATGAACTAAACAATTTTCTAAATTTGCTTTGGGGCCTTTATTTATATTATTTCGAGTCAATGTTATTTTTTTCGGATACTTTTCAGCAAATTCGCAAGCAATAGCCCATGAGTCATCATTAGAAGCATTGTCAGAAAAAAGAATTTCTATATTTTGATAAGTTTGCTCCACTAAACTAGTTAAGCATTTTCGTAAATATTTTCCATAACAATAGTTATGAAGAGTTATAGAGACAAGGGAATTTTTATAAAATCCACCTAATTCAATGTACGATTTAAATAGAAAATTATTATAAAATTTATGTGGAACAGTATTTAAACCATCTTTGATTAATATAGTCTCACCCGATTTTACTAGTCTAAGAGCATTTTTAATATTAAATTTAAGATTTTTTCTTTTTCGATTTCTTACAACCGTTAGATTTATTTGTGTAACTGCTTTTTTGGAAACCCAATCCCACAGCTTGTCAGTGCTTGCATTATCAATCAAAATACAATGCTCTTTAGGGCTCAATTTCAAGAGATAATTTTTTGCACTTTCTAGGGTTTGATTTAAAAGTACCAGGGCCATAAACACTACTTTTCGAAGAGATGTCTAATTTAGAGATTGAAAAATTGTTATACCACCAGCCCACTGCTCTGATACTTGGGTAACATTTTTTGAGAGCATCTGCGTCATACACCAAAATTCCATGTGGGGGCCATATGACTTCATCAATAGAACCAACCTTGGATCCTTGTGAATATATGCTGAAAGGCATAATATGGGCGCATAGTTTTCCTCGCTAATTAATAGCTGTGGATTTCCAATTAGCGCAGCCATAATATCGATGCCACCACTAAGGCATATATTTCCAATATCCGGCAAATCATC
Source organism: Polynucleobacter duraquae (assembly GCF_000973625.1). Classification (NCBI taxonomy): domain Bacteria; kingdom Pseudomonadati; phylum Pseudomonadota; class Betaproteobacteria; order Burkholderiales; family Burkholderiaceae; genus Polynucleobacter; species Polynucleobacter duraquae. The sequence continues at coordinate 876,223 of NZ_CP007501.1, read as the reverse complement.
CATTTGCTGTCTTTGTGACTCAATATCAAATTCTTGCAGTGTCTGGGGAAAATACCAACCGATTACAGTACCTGATTTACATGCATTTACAAAAGATTGATAGCGCGATCTTGGATCCAAAGTGATACTACCCGCTAGCTGTGAATCACTTTGCAATATTGCCTTGAAATGATGATCGGGGAATTTGGCATTAAACGCCCGTTGAAAATTTGGTAGCTCAACATCCTGTAAATCCCTACCTAAGTCATCGAAAGATTTATTAGATTTACATATGAATGGAACAGCTAACCCATTAAATAAATTCCGATAATCAGAATTAGCTTCGAATTCTTTTTTAAGATTTTCGCAGGCAGTCTGAAAAGTATTTAAGTCAATACTAGAGTCAACGCCACCAAACTGAATAGACTTTGATAATACGTCAGAATAATCATTGAGACGTCCGTCAAGTCGGTAATAAGTTTGAGGAGTCTCACCAAAAAGACGAAATTCCTTACGTGGAATACGTCGGCCAGTTTCACTAAAAAAACTCATAATATGCCTTAATTATTTAGATATGGTTTTTGTTCGCCCAAAACCATGCTCATATGGCACAGGTAATAGCGGACTAATATCCAAATAATCATGTACCGATTGATTGTGGAATTGAATAAAGTCTTTATGCTCACCGATGATGCACTCATCGCGATACGGTCCCAGCCAGCTATTCATCATCCCCCTCTCGAGAATTTCGAACAGAGGCTCTTTAGTAACATTGCCAATTGAAAGATCCATATATGGGCAAGGAATAATTTCGCCATCGTGATTGACGGTATTAATGCCTTTCACGGTTATACAGCGCCCTGGCTGACCATAGGATGGAGTCATGTGAGTAAAAACATTATATTTATCTTCCAAATACTTTAATTGGTCCACATCTTTTTTAGTGCATACCCAAGTATCTTGCTCTCTCATTGTTCCAACGGGTTTTGCAAGGGTTACATACAGAGGTATGTCACCCTCCTTGCAAAAGCTGCATAAGTCTTCAAATTCTTGTGTAAAGACTCTATCCTTGATTATGCAAGTTGAAATAAGCAATTCCAAGTCGGCTTTTTTTGATGCTTCTAGTGCTCGCATCACTCTCTTATAGGAACCTTTTTTACTCCTAAACTGATCATGCTCTGCCTCAATAAAACTATCCAGTGAAATTTGGGCTTTATAACCACCTAGACCTGCAAACCACTTTGCCTTCTCGTCGTCAAAAGTCCAGCCATTTGTATCAAGAATGATCAAGTGTTTCATCGGATCGAGTACCTCAATCAATTTATCCAAATTTTTATCAATTAAAGCCTCCCCACCCGTAAGAACAAATCTAAATAATCCATAATCATCAGCCTGTCTTGAGAGCTCTTTATAGTCATCCAATGACATTTGTGGGCGAGGATCTGGCATACCGGTACGTTTTTTTAAGTCTCGCGTCATATAGGGCTCTTCGCAGCAGTGGGCGCAACTAAAGTTACATAGTGAGCGATTAATCTTTAATCTTAAAATTGGGCTAATGTCTCCATCAAGCATATTTTTAAAATAACTCTGAATCTTTTGATGAACTCTTGGACGTTTTTGACTTTGATCCTTGCGCTTATTTTTTTCAACCAAAGATAGTGCCTCATGGTCAGCCAAGATTTGAAGTGCACTACTCATAACCTATTTTCCTCAAGAAAATTAATACTGCTAAATTTAATCAATTTGGACGCAGAAATGTATTCATAAACTTGCCATCTTTTTAATACCTTGGCTCAATGTCGTCCACTCACGTAATCCATATTTATTACAAATCTTATCAGTATTTGGGATATAGGTATTACGACTAAAGTTTCCTACTTCATGGGTCAGCCCCAAAAATTCCACCCTCTTTTCCGCTGCCAGGGTATTCCGAACTAGGAAAGCCAGATCCCCAATAGAAATAGATTTTGATGATCCCACGTTATAAATTTCGTTATCTCCATGGAGTAGTAATTTTAAAAGCCAAACCCAAGCATCACCTATATAAAGATAAGAGCGTAATTCTTGACCTCCCCCTTTTACGGTAATTACATCCTTGGTTATTGCATCATTTACAAAATTACCAATTGCATAGTGGATATCCAAGGGCAAAAATGGGCCAAAAAAAGAAAAGCATCGAGCAATTGAATACTCAAAACCACCTTTGAGTGCGTAGTATCCAATTAGATATTCTGCCAACCTTTTTCCTTCGCCCAATGCAGAAGAAACCATGGTTGTCTTGGGAGCCTGAAGCATTTCTTCAGTAAAAAAAGTGTCATTTGATGGGCCATAAGCAACACCAGACGACGTAAATAATACTTTTTTTACCCCAGATCGAACTGCCTGCTCTAGAGTGTTTCTTGTGCCCCTGTACAAAAGATCTAGCTTTTGTAACTGATCTTCTCCGTCAAAGGTTTCGGATGCTGCTGTAGTTGCCATATGAATTAAGTAGTCAGTCTTAATATTTGGCAATTCAAAATTTATCACATCCCCTGAAATAAAATTAACAAGCCGATCGAATGAGTACTCGGCATTTGCTTCTAAAAATTTTTCTGGATTGCGACTCAGTACATATATATCTATTTTGAATTTTTTTTCTAATATCAAGGAGCATAGAATTTGAAGCAGCCAGCGCCCAAAAAAACCAGTGCCCCCGGTAATCAATATTGACTTATTGTTGAATAACTGAATATCTTCGCCCAAACGAGAAATAGCATCAGCAATATCGGCGCTGATGTCATAGTCAGAGAGGTGGAGCATCATCAGTTAACTTTCTTAAAGATAAGCGCACTTTCAATAAGTATTTGGATGCTTTGTAATGCCAAGCCCTCCGGTCCTGCTTATGATTGTACGCAATAATTGGATTAGAATTGCCTAAAGATATAACGATAGTTGCATTTTCTCTATTACCAACCATTTCGATTATTAAATTATCCGAAGAATAATTAACGATAACTAATAATTCAAAATTAATTGCAGTTTGTTTTAAAAAATAATCTAGTATCTGCGGTTTAAGGGTTCATCTGAAATTAATATTATCTCCTTATCATTTATATGAAATGAGTCGCTCATGTCATTTAAGATAGAGTTCATAAAATATTCGCTTGTAATTATAATCTTATCAAAGTTGATATTTTTTAAATCCTTATAAGACCTAACCTCAACACCATTTAGTTTTTGGCCATGCTTGCTCACGCTAAGATCGGCAAAAGATATAATATTTAATTTACTAAACTTAACATTTGATAATAAGTTAAGGGTTGCAACTCCAGATGGTGCTACAAGTACTCTAGAATTATTCAGTTCGTCGAGTAAGGAATCAACATCTTTTAATCCATAAGTTTTATAGTTATTAAATTTTTTTAAAATATTTTTGTAGATGACTATTTTTGAAACGTCAACCGACTTAACTGATTTTTTTTTGGTTTTAAGCTGTTCAATTTTTTCTTTTGTTTTTATTTGGAATGCATTCATAACTGGAATCACGTCTCCAGCAGCTGAATCTCCAAAATGGGATGGTGTAATACTCCAATCCTCAAATAGATTGTACAACTTTGCATAAGCGTCTAAGTATGCAGTTTTATCATCTAGGTTTTCAAAATGAGAAAGGCTGTAGTCATGTAATAACCAAATGTTTACGATTCCAATTGCTAGCATTGAATAAAGAAAGCCGTATAAATCATCATCACCGAGTGTATCCTCAGTAAAAATATATTTAGCAGCAACTTTGCCTATTCCCTCGACCTCAGCCTCTCTGTATTTTGCTAAGTTTTTGATAACATCACTTTAACAATTACTTTTTTTAGTTTTAAAGTATGTCGACGGGGTGCCAGCATCAACAGAAATAATTAGCCAAGTGATTGTTCCATCCTTTACTGCATCATAAACTGCTTGAGAAAATATAATACCGTTACTATATAAACGAACCCGCATTTTATTTTCTCTAAAAAAAATTAAATGCTCATCCAAGTCCTTCATTAACGTCGGCTCTCCGGCATTAAAATCAACAGAAGCTTCGAATGTGACATCCTTGGCATCAAAATGCTTCAATATATTTAATGCACTATATTTTTCTTTCTTGAAGTCATTATTTTTAGTAAAGCCACAATAATTACATCTTAAATTACATGCTGAGAAGTGGGCGACATTTACAAATTCTAATTGATCAAAGCGAATCTCTTTATATTCTTTTTCAACCCAATGAGTACATTTTCTACAAAGAAAATCATTGTCATTTGGATCATTTAACCTTTCAAACAGGGCCCTTCTTTTATCAACTATCATCTGCTTTGTTAAGTTTAGAGGTATTTCATCTGGCCCCCAGTAATTCGGAGCCTCTACAGCACCAGTTGAGAATGTGCAAGCTCTGACACCATCATGAGCCAATCTAAGCCCACTTTCTATTCTTGAGCAAGACTTAACAATCTGATGGGGTGCATAGCTTTTCATAAGAGCTCTCTCTAATATATTGATAAAAATTAAAATGCCTAACAGCCGTTCCAAAATTTCATTGAGATATAGTGGTAATTCCCAAAGATGCGATATGCAGTGTTAAATTAATACATTAATATCATTGTAGATTTCTTAGTCAGAGGGGTGGTGTATCGTCTATAAATTTTCTAAAAGATTCGTGCACTTTCAATAAATTTTCTGGCGCTTTATCATGCCATGACCATTGACCCTGCTTGGGCTCACCATTGGAGTAGGCTTTTTCCTTAATTGGATCACTACTAAGTTCACACAAATACAGCATTGAAATAAAGTGGCCGCGCACATCTCTTTCAGAATTAATTAAGCCACGAATATGAATAGGCTCAGTAGCAAAATTGACCATTGCACCTAACTCCAACTGTGCAACCTGTTCAATCCTATGCTCAATTTTTTCCTTAAAGCGAATAATACCTCCAGGAATATGCCATGCAGGGCCATAAAAGCGATCATCACGCCAAGTTAACAGAACCTGACCCTTCTTATTTTTAATTAGAAGGTCAACATTAATAAGTGGCGTAAGTTGACTTACAAAATAAAAGACATCAGTCGGCAAGCCTTCCTTGGCATTCTTTACATGTTCAAGTACTTTCTCTAAGTGAAATTTTAATTCTTCACTCATCGCACAATCTCCAGATTGTCTTCCCTCAGAACTGCAATATGCGCAATGAATGAATATTTCTCCAAAATTATTCGAATAACCTCATTCGAATATCCAGCAGCCATTACGATAATAGCCTTGGGGGGATGGGCAATTAAGTGCTCCGGACCAACAATTAGAAGATGTGTAGCGGGAGTAAATTTACCTTGCTTAAATGGAGCAGAATCAACAATATATTTAATTTGATTAGCCACCCCAGACATTGCAATGACCGCTAAGGACTGGTGGCCAGCACCCCATATAGCTACGTCGCGGTTACCATGATGACCTAAGAACGTAGTTAATTGAGATTTGATCTTTTCCTGTATATTTAAGAAATTTGTAACATCTAGCAATGGTCTTTTTCGCACCTTTGCAGACAATATATAGTCATTCCAAACCGACTCAACTGAGATAACTTCGAATCCATTTTTTTCAAGAATGAAAGTAATTGACTTTCTATCAAAATAAAAAATGTGATCTGTTGTGAATTCGGAATACAGGCCCTTGTTAAGAATTAATTCAAAATTAGGAACCTCAACCAATCCAACTGCGCCCTCAGATAAAGCTGAATGAATTATTCTCAACCCTTTATTTGGGTTAGGCCAATGCTCCAAGAAACTAAAAATAGTAAATGCATCAAATTTAAAGTCACTTGGTAATTCAAAATCCAAATCTAAATACCCTTTATAGATTTGAGGATATTTTTCCCTAGCCGCTATAACGCTCGTTTGGGCATACTCAATTCCGGCAACTTTTGTAGCGCCCGCACTGATCAGCAAATCAATATATTCTCCCCTGCCACACCCAACCTCTAGAATCTTTTTATTCTCTAGAAGGTTTTGCTTAATCCAATGATGAAGTTGATCAACACGAAATTCACCCATCTCCTTTGAAAAGGCAATAGCGCGTATTACCTCCTTGTAATAGGGAACTGGTGCCAAGTTATGTTGCACAAGGCCACAATACGTGCATTGAAATATTTCTAAATTGACCAAGTCATCACACTCTTCACTAGCATCTAAAAATCCTTGTGCTGATCTTGGCGAATTCTCATACCTTAGTAACGGTGATGCGGATAAGGATCCGTCACAGACCCTACAAGAATTTGATTTTTTAATCAAACCCTGGCCTTTTCAGAATTAGGATGGATTTCGACCAGCATTTCGGCCTTAAGTTGCTCAAGAGTTAACAGAGGACTCATGTCTTCCAGTGGCATTGAGATAATCGAACCATCTGGCTGGGGCATTGCGGCAACCTTTGGTGATAAAGCTTCATCTCTCATCAGATGCACATTCAAGATTCTTGGGCCTATAGAAGCAAAAGATTTTTTTAACTGCTCTACCGTATTGATATTTTCAGCTGCTAAACCCATTCCCTTTGCAACCTCTACAAAGTCTGGAATATATAGGCCGGACGCCGGTCCTGTGCCCAAGTATCGTGCCTCAAAATAGTTACGCTGCGTATTGCGAATAGAAGCATAGCCGCCATTGTTCATCACTACAACAGTAATGGGTAAATTTAGTGCCTTCAATGTTGCAAACTCTTGTAAATTGAGCATCAAACTTCCATCACTTTCGACGCAAACGGTCGGAATTCTTCTGGCACCAATACATGCACCAATAGCAGCAGCGATACCGTAACCCATGGATCCCAACCCCGAAGTTAAAAACATCCGCTGTCCAGGCTTATTTCGATATACCGTATAAAATACCTCGACTGCCAGGCCTGAACTTCCAGTAATTACTAACTGATTTTCTGGGATAGCATCGGAAATTGTATCAACAAATTCATAATGACTGATCGGGGTATTGAGATCAAACTTTCTACCATCTAAGGGAGTAAATCTTTTTTTCCAATCAAGGCATTTCTCTCGCCAAGTATCCCATTCAGGACGCGCTGAAAAACTACTTGCAAGGCATGCAACAATAAAATCTTTAGCGTCAGACAAAATTGGTAAAGAGATATCCATTTGATGTTGATCTAATTCATTTTGATCAACATCAACAACAATTTTTTTTGCATTCTGTGCAAACCCTTTTGGGTTGTAAGCAGTAATAATGTTATCCAGTCGACAACCAATGCTAATCAAACAATCGCAGTTTTGAACAGCAAAATTTGGTGCACGTGCTGCAACCACACCAGGACGTCCGACATACAAAGGGTTGTCCCAAGCTAATAAATCAGAAGCATTCCAGGTAAATACACAGGGAATTCCCAATTCCTCTACAAGCTTTTTGAATTGTTTTGATGCACCAGCTATCCGGATGCCATGACCTGCTAGCACTAAAGGTCGTTTTGCTTGGAATAGTAGCTTTTTAAACTCCTCTAATTGGTTAGATAACTCAGTCTTCACACTAGAAACGGGTGGTTCAAATCCTAATAATTTTTCAGGGTCAATAGGTGAAGCCTGAACATCCAAGGGCACATCCAACCAAACAGGTCCTGGACGCCGTTCTTGCATATGCCAAAGTGCTTCTTCAAAACATTTGCGCGCATCTTCAGGCGAGTTAATAGTGATAGCAAACTTGGTAATTGGCTTTACCATCGATACAACATCAACCTCTTGGACACCACTTTGACGTAGCGGCCTTCCACGAAGAGCATCGGGCCTTTTTACCTGACCTGATAAAATAAATAAGGGTAAAGACTCAATCCATGCACCAGCAACAGGCGTTAGGACATTTGTTGCCCCAGGACCCGTTGTCACCATAGCAACACCAAATCCAGATTGGTGGGTTCTACCATAGGCTTCTGCAGCAATGCCACAGGCCTGCTCGTGATGGCAGGGAACGGCATTAATACGGGGCTCGCAAGCAAGCGCATCATTCAGATACATTGCGCCACCGCCGGGCAAAAAGAAAACGTCTTGTACGCCTAGATCGGCCAACCTACCCAACAAATAATCGGCAACACGAAATATTTTTTTGGTCGAGCTCATTAATCAACCATCCAATATGTAAGAACAGATTTACGATTTAGGTTTTTGTTAATTGCCTCATCGATATAAAAAGAATCATTCTTAAAGTGTGTAGATGAAATCTCCTCAACCACCGCACCGCCAGTCGAGCGAAACGCATGCTTCACACCGGGCATAACAGTCACTACATCTCCAGGTCCTAAGATTTGAGGCTCACCATCCAACTGCAACTCCAGATCCCCAAATAGAACATGAAATGTTTCTTCTTTTTGATTATGGTACTGCTCCGGATGAAATTGCCCCGGAAGACTTACTAATAGCTTCTTGCAATAATCACGATTAACTACAGTGAGCATGACTAAACCAAATTCGTCAAATTTATCAAGACCATAATGATGAGAAATTTCCAGTTCAACACCGCCCGGAACAATAACCTTACCCTCTTGAAGTAAATTTTTTACACGCCTTGCGATATCAAGAATTTTTTCCCTAGTATTACTATGAACTGTATTTTCTGGCCCTATTGCTTGATTGACCAAAATATCTGAATTTGCGATAAATTCAGAATATTTTGAATAGTCGTTGGCTGTAAATTGAGAATCATTTGGTGGAAACGCAAAGTAAAAATTGTCACGTGTAATTCTCTGCCCCGTCTTGATAGCTTGCTTAGCAAACATACCCCTTCTAAGAGAGCGCAGGCTATCTTTTTCAGCTTTGTTTTCAGGCAATCGAGTCTGACTCTCACCGCAAACCATCACTGTATACGCTGCAGCTGAAAGCCATGCATCAGCTTGCTGTGGAGTTACAGAGTAGGCATTAATTGGATATTTCTCAGTTACCAAACCTACATGCTTCTCAAAAATATTAGCGCCTTTAGCAATAGCAATCTTTACTAAATCTGTATTATCAGGATTTTCGTGTGTAGAGAAACCAATTCTGATGCTAGGGTATCTTTTTCTTAAAAAATCAATTTGAGAGAGATGCATCTTTTCGTCTGCAGTTGGATATTCACCAACGCAGTGCATAATTGCAAAATCTTTTTTGCGATTTGACAAAAAGCTTACAACCCGATCGATATCTTCTAAAGATGCCCCGGCGGTAGAGGCGATAATCGGCTTATCGATAGAGACAGCCCTTTCCAGAACTGGCCAATCAGTAAAGGAACAACTTGCAATTTTGATGATATCTAGATTTTGATCCTCAATAAGATCAAACGAGATCTCATCAAATGAAGTGGCCATTGTCAGAAAACCATTGACTCTAACCTCAGCAATTAAAGAATCAAATTGTTCTCTGGAAAGTTTGGTTTCTGCAAAACGCTTGATGTACTTAATATCCATCCGATCTTTTAAATCAGGGTGAATAAAGGTATCTAAATCACGATATTGAAGCTTAAAGGCAAATTTAAATTGAGGATATTTTTTGCAAACCACTCCAAAAGCCCTAATTAAGCTTAACCCATGGTCAAGGTCACCCATATGATTATTTGCCATTTCTAAAACAAACAAATTATTTGGTAATTTACTCACAATTAAGCCTTCTTTAAAAAACTTTAGCATTTACAATAATTCAAATCGACCAATCTAAAGTACTACTCTTAATCAAAGTTATTTAAGATAAGCACTAATGAATCATCTATATTGCCTCAATAAAACCCCGTATGCATAAAATTTAAATTACATTCTTATTATGCTGCCTCTCCATTTTTTGGACGCAAGCATGATTAAATCAGAACAACAAATAATGTAATTGGACTATCAATCTAGTTTTTTCATTTCGAAGATTAATGCTATAAGTACCCCTAGCGTTGAATTAACTGATGTTCCACCAAGATCAAAAATTACGCTCATTTACAAATCAACCCTTGGGCAGATTGCGTGGTACTTGCACTATCAATTACACTCAAAATTTAACCCCCAAAAACTCTTCAATTTTTGATAACGAAAATTCAAGCATCTCTCTCGTTAACGCAGGCTGGACACCAATCCAAAATGTATTATTCATTACATTATCAGTGTTTGTGAGTTCTCCACTAATACGGTACAGGGCGTCTTTCATATAGGGCTGACGTATCAAGTTTCCGGCAAAAAGAAGGCGAGTCCCCACCTTATTTTGATCTAAATAGCTTATCAAATCTACTCGCGATACTGGACAGTCTTTTTTAAGAGTAATTGGAAATCCAAACCAGGATGGATCTGATCCCTCTGTAGCCTTAGGTAGCTGTAAAAATTGCTCGCAAGAGCTCAGGCGCTCCCTCAGGAATTTAAAGTTGTCCTTGCGAGCCTGAATAAATGCAGGTGCTTTTTCTAATTGAGCTAAGGCGCACGCAGCTTGCATATCTGTAATCTTTAGGTTATATCCTAAGTTACTGTAGATGTACTTATGGTCATAGCCATAAGGAAGTTCGCCCAATTGCCAAGCAAAACGCTTGCTACAGGTATTGTCCTTACCTGGGGCGCAGTAACAATCTCGACCCCAATCCCTGAAACTTTCTGCAATTTTTATTAATTCATGATTATTTGTAAATACCGCACCGCCCTCGCCCATGGTGATGTGATGTGCTGGATAAAAGCTAAGAGTGCCAATATCACCAAAGGTACCTACCATTTGGCCTTTGTAAGTTGTGCCCAAGGCATCGCAACAATCTTCCACAAGCCACAAATTATATTTTTTACATAGCGCTGTAACAACATCTAAATTAAATGGATTACCCAGAGAGTGAGCCAACATAATTGCCTTAGTTTTTGAACTAATAGCAACCTCAATTTTAGTGGCATCAATATTATGAGTAATAGGATCAACATCCACAAAAACTGGCACCGCACCAAATTGAACAATAGGGTTAACGGTCGTTGGAAATCCTGAGGCCACACTAATGACTTCATCGCCTTTTTTAATGGCGCGATCACCTAATTTATCGGAGGTTAATGTTGAAAAGGCAACCAAATTTGCAGAGGAGCCAGAATTCACGGTTATGAGATGCTTTATACCAATAAATTGCGCAAGCTTTTTTTCAAAAAGATCATTAAAGCGACCCGTTGTAAGCCAGCCATCTAAAGATGCCTCGACCATATTTTCCAGCTCTTTTGAGTCAATCAACTTTCCTGATGGAGGAACTGCTGTCTGACCAGGGATAAATTTTTTGGGAGCGAACTCTAAAGCAGAATATTCTCTTACCAATTCTAAAATTTGCTTACGAATCTTATCTTTAGCAAGCTGATCAACAGAAATAGAAAATTCGGTCATATATTTTATTAATTAAAATTTCTAAGATTTTGATAGCGGGCAATTTGTCTCAAACTTGTCTCGCGCATATCACTTTGCTGTTGATAAGCATGATGCCACTGTGTAATACTCTCAATAGCTTGCTCAAGACTCAAGCGGGGCACCCAACCTAAATGTTGACGAGCTTTTGAGCAATCTAACTTTAATAAGTGCGCTTCGTGAGGTTGTTCATCCTGATCCTGAACCCAGCTCACTGCTGATCCCCAATTTTTAATGAGTAGATTAATAGTCTCTTGCACAGATCTCGCATTTTCGTCCAAAGGCCCAAAATTCCATCCACCGTCAAACCGAGCACCCTCTTCATAAAGAGCTTGCGCCAAAACAAGATACCCAGACAAAGGCTCCAAGACATGTTGCCAAGGACGCGTAGCTAAAGGATTTCGAATCATGAGGTTTTCTTTTGCCTCAAAGGCTTTAATAGCATCCGGAATCAAACGATCGACCGACCAGTCGCCACCGCCAATAACATTTCCAGCTCGTGCTGAAGCAATGGCAACTTTATGTTTCGAATATTTTTCTGGTGGAAAGTAAGACTGGCGGTAAGCGCTTGTCACCAACTCTGCACAACCTTTGCTGCTGCTGTAAGGGTCATGACCACCCATCGGTTCATTCTCACGATACCCCCAGGCCCACTCTTTATTCTCATAACACTTGTCGGTTGTAACAATCACTGCAGCACGCAGACAGTCCAAAGTCCGAATAGATTCGAGCACGTTTACCGTACCCATGACATTGGTAGCATATGTCTCTATTGGATTATCGTAAGAGTAGCGTACCAAAGGTTGGGCTGCCATGTGAATCAAAATCTCTGGCTGAGCATCAGCTATCGCCCTTTTTAATTTCGCAAATTCCCTAATATCAGCAAGATGGGATTGCTCAAGATCGGCTGCAATCTTAGCAACTTCAAAAAAGTTTGGGGTAGCATTTGGAGCCAGTGCGTAGCCTGTAACTTTGGCACCCATTGAAGCGAGCCATAGAGATAACCAGCCGCCCTTAAAACCAGTATGGCCAGTTAAAAAAACCCGTTTGCCATTCCAAAAGGTGGGATTAACAACCCCTTGTTGCTCGATCTTAGGATTGGGTGATGCAGATATAGTCACGGGCACCTAAACCCATACTTTCCATGGCGCCTTGCCACCCGCCCACAAATCATCGAGATGCTGTTTATCGCGCAAGGTGTCCATCGGCTGCCAAAAACCATTATGCATAAAAGCCTGTAGCTGACCAGATATAGCCAATGTTTCTAGAGGCTTGCGCTCCCAAATTGTACTGTCATCCTTGATTAAATCAATGACTTTAGGGGAGAGCACAAAAAAACCACCATTGATATACATCCCATCCCCAAGGGGTTTTTCTGTAAAATTTATAACAGAAGTACCGTCCATATCGAGCGCACCAAAACGACTTGGGGGCTGAACCGCTGTCACCGTAGCTTGTTTACCATGGGCTTTATGAAATGCAATAAGTTTTGTAATATCAATATCACCAACACCATCGCCATAGGTAAAACAAAAATCTTCATCATTTAAATACTGATGCACTCGCTTTAAGCGACCACCAGTCAAGGTATCTTCACCAGTATCTATTAAAGTAATTTTCCAGGGCTCAGCGTGCTGCTGATGAATTTGCACATCATTATTGCTTGCCATATCAAAGGTTACATCTGACATATGCAAGAAGTAGTTTGCAAAATACTCCTTAATCATGTAGCCCTTATAACCACAGCAGATCACAAAATCATTCACCCCATGAGCAGAATATAATTTCATGATGTGCCACAAAATGGGCTTTCCACCCACATCGACCATGGGTTTTGGGCGAGAGGCGGTCTCTTCAGAGATTCGGGTTCCAAGGCCCCCAGCCAATATGACAGCCTTCATCAGAATCCTTTAGGCAATTGAAACTATTATTTTAAGTGGAAAAGGAATGTTTTTCTCATTTTGTTGACTTAATTTGATGCATTGCAATAAATTAACCTTCACCCCAATAACTTTAACTTATGACCAAGGCTACTTGAACGCTAGCCAAGCTTGATCCATGATCAACCACAATCGAGCCAATAAATCAGTCCGGGCTTATACAAGAAAAAAATTGAATTTGGCCTGCCCAGCACGATTCTCGCGTGCAAAAAGAAATGATCGCAGCAGCTCTAAGCTTAAGGGAGAGGATACAAGTCCGCAATTTACTTTTGAGTTTTAGATCTGTCCCGATAAATCCATCCACCAAGATGTAGTTTGAATCCTTATTTAAGGTAATGCTCATAGATTTTTTACTCTACCCAGCACGATTCAAACGTGAGACCTACGCTTTAAACAAACCCCAGCTATTACTAACTGGGGTTGTTGTTTGACTATCAGGCTGGAGTAAATGACTTCGGTGACTTACAGAAATCTACTATTAACTCTGAAAAGCCGAGGTAGCGTGCGTTTGTTTTTCTAAAGCTTTCTAATTCAGCAATTGCTGGTGAAACTTCATTTTTATAGCCAGCATCCTCATATCCAGGATGAAAAGGGGCTTCTTGGACTAGTTTATTGCTCATGATAAATATCCTTATTCAGTAAGTGAAAATTGAATCAATTGATTTGTATTACCAAAAACTGAATTAGCTTGGAAGTGCGCGCATGCGAAATCTCCTAAAGTGCCATATCAATATAGCTGCCGCTCCCCCTGTCCCTGATACCTGAGAGATTCACACTGCAGCGTGGCTGAGTGCTTGCTCCTTCGGTGCACCATAAAGATGGTGACTCTCCAGACGGCTATTTAGGATAAGCAGTACCTTCCTGATGGATACCTGAGCGTTCATGGGAGTTTGCGCCTTCGGTGGAGATAAAACCTCACTCTCCTGCTTGCGGAAAAGTATATCCTTAAGTCTGGAATCTATTCAAGTGCTATTTAATCCAATCCATGTTTTGGACAAGCTTTTGCTATATTGGACAACTAAGTGAACGCTGTCTTAGTTTCTGAAATTGATTGCAAACCTTTGATTTAAAAAGTTTTAATTAATAATAGATTTCAGATCTCAGATTTTAATTTAAATTTTCAAACTCAATCTCAGGCCCATTGTCTAACTGATACGAGATAAGCAAGGACTTCCGGTATACATCCTGCACCTTGGACCTAGCCTCCCTCAAGTTTTCCCCATGAATTCTGATCTTTGAGATATGTGATCCACCGCCATCAAAATGGCGAACTTTTATAGTCCAGTACATTACTCAACCCATTTCCTCATTGGTTGATAAAAACTGATGCTCTGAAAGACCGAGATAAATTGCCACTCTTTTTGCCGCCTGTATCTTAATTGCCATTGTGTAGAAGGTTAAAAAAGTATCTGCCTCTTCAAGCTCCTTGATATGCCACTTTTTTAAGCAGACAGCTTCAGCAAGTTCTTCATAGCGCAAGCCTCGCTCCTCACGAGCTGCCTTCAGTACTTCTTTAAGAATCACAATGACTACCTTTGGTTTAGGCGTTAAAAACATAAAGATTGATTAAAGAGTTGTCATAAACCGATGCTAGAGTAAGAAATTGACAGTTTTATTACTAATCATTAGTTGAAAGCGGTGGTGACTATGTTTTTTAAAAAAGAGATAGAAACGACCTCAAATACATCATCAGAGATGATTCCCGCTAATGACTTGCTTCAAAACGAGGAGATTAGTGAAATAATCCAAAGTGCACCAACGTTGCCAGAGGGGCAAAATGTACGCCAAGCAGGAAATCTAGTTGTTGGCGAAGGAGTTTGCTTAATGGGCTCCTTCAACGTCCCTAATAAAACCATCATAACTGGGCTAATTGAAGGCAGCCTTGCTACGAAAGAACTATTAGTTGGGAAAGAAGGTAGAGTCCAAGGCGAAGTCAATTGTCAATTAGCCGATATTGCTGGACACGTTGAAAATGATCTTCAAGTTCATATCACCCTTACTATTCGGGCAAGCGCAGTGATTACAGGCAATATTTTTTACCACGAAATTACGATTGAAAAAGGTGCCAAAATTAGCGGCCAATTGGCCAGACTTTAGCTGGACTTAAATAGCCTGGCTTAAAGTTACTCAAAGAGTCCTCATTCCTGCAATCAATCAAGTACTCATTAAAGCCTCACTTCGCATCTATCAGATTAAGGATGATTAATCTGCCTCTTGAAAGCTGAGCTAGCTCTAAAGACAACTGATTTAATGACTAGGATTTGAACTGAGAGGCCAGTGGAAGGGTTGCGCCCCATTCGAGCACTTCGATTAACCTGGAGAAATGATCCCAAGCCTCCAATCTGAACTACTTCATTCGCGCTTACTGCCTCCATAATTCGACATATGATCGACTCCAATGCAAGCTTAGCAGCAGCATTTGGGATATCTGCCCCTGCCGAAATCAACTCTATTAGCTCTACTTTATTCATATGGATTTTTATTTATTGGCTTCAATATTTCTAGATTTCGTAAAGCAATTTAGCATGGCTATATGTCAATAATTAACCTAATAGTCAATCAATTGTCATAAAGTAATTAAAAATTTAAGTAGCCGTTACCCCCCCCAACACAAGGGAGCATCAACAGTCTTACAAAGAATCTCTTTATTGATTAGGGAATTACAATTTAGTTAACTGTCGTTTTTAACCATCATCCAAAAGATTTTGTAAGTAATTTTTACCGTCATGATAGACATGTAATTTTTAGATGATCACACTTCTGCTGGCAAGGTAACAGAAGATAAAAGTAGTTACATCACAAAATGTAATGCCTTTCATCTTCGGTCTATAGGTCAAAAAACCTCAATAGATCCTGGAGCGAGCCATGAGAATCCACTATTATTTTAGTGGGTATGATGATTCATTTGATGAGTACACAGATTCAATTAAGCACGATCTGTTAAAGGAACGGCTCGCATGGCAACACCGAATCCGCAAACAACTTCATTTAGAGTACGAAATTGTTGATGATGATTTTGAGTCAAATCTCGACTAGCAAACGATTTTGTTTAATAGACCAGCTCGCCTTTGCCCAAACATTACTCATCGCCAATACTTGAAAAAAATGAGCCGTAATACAGGCGAAGTTAATTGGTGCAAATATAACCCTAAAGCCATAGGCGCTAACGTTAACATTTAGTCTTATTGCGCAAACTCCAGATCGAGATGCTGACAAAATTCTGCATCAGCCAGTTCTGCACATTCCATCGCATTCATCTGGTCTTCAAAAGACAGTTGAGCAAAACGTTCTGCAGCCACAAAATTATTTTCTCTGTAATTATCTAATGCCAGCAACTGATTCCACGCCGCCTTTTGGTAATACTCAGCAGACATTCTCCTAAGGTTGATAATTTTGTCACTGAGATTTTGATTCACCATTTTCATCTCCTTCAATTTTTATTGATCTTGAGTAAGATGCTCCACTTTTCTTATGACATCTTTGTGAATGCTTGAAACCCTTTGTCATAATTGAAGCTGATTTATCAAGCTCAAATATGACAATTTCACCTCTTAAAATTTAGCTCTAAATATTTCAGTTAACGATAGATTTGTCACATTTATTGATTGAGAATGCAATCTACTTATGGGAGATGAAGAGCAATTCTGCTCCTTTCCGGTCTCCTCAGCTTGCTCTAACAGCCCATAGGTAACCACTTCTGATTCATTTAAGGAAAGTGCTAATGACTACCTTTACTACTGAAGATCGCGAGCTTGCTGAAAAAGAACCCATACCTTTTTATGGCTATTACCACTTATCTGATCCATCATCAAAGGATTCAAACCCCCTTTTACATCCGGCACTAAAAAAGATTCAGTTGGAATACAGGGTTGATGACAGCAGTGAGGATTTGGAAGATTAGACTTTAATG
Organism: Polynucleobacter duraquae; assembly: GCF_000973625.1. Lineage (NCBI taxonomy): Bacteria > Pseudomonadati > Pseudomonadota > Betaproteobacteria > Burkholderiales > Burkholderiaceae > Polynucleobacter > Polynucleobacter duraquae. Next base: position 859,043 of record NZ_CP007501.1, on the reverse strand, counting down.
CTCTTTATGTTTTTTACCAAGCCAAGTACTTCAACAAGCGCGGCCATATTGAGTAGAGTCAGGCTGACTACTGAGTTTCTATTACGAAATCAGTGTTCGAAATATGGATCCTGGTTAAAAGCCCAAGATTCACAAACTCTGCATAACTACTTTGGTCACTCAATGAGCAAGGAATCAATTGATACCCTAGTAAAGCAGTTTGCAAGTGATCCTAAAAATAACCATTTTTTAGTGGCAAAGATCGACGGCAAGTGGGCTGGGACCATTCATATTGCTTCGCGTGGGACTGAAGTAGAGTTTGGTGTCATTGTGAGCCCAAAATACCGCCAGCAAGGTATTGCCGATACTATGATGGACGAAGCTATAACGTGGGCTCGCAATCGCCATTACCACCATCTCTTCATGCATTGCATCAGCTGGAATCGCCCCATCAAGCGTTTGTGTGAAAAACATGGCTTAGTGCCACGCAATATGATGGGTGATGCAGAGGCGAATTTGATACTTCAGCCACCAACACCAGTAACCTTCTTTAAGGAACAGATGAGTGTTGGCAAGCGAAATTGCTTAGCATTAATCCAACTGCAAAGATTTAATTGGGCCCAATAATCAACGGTGTTTAATTTAGCAGCTTCATTTTGACTAATGGCGCTTTATCTAGATCCCTCCAATCTTTAAATTCAAAGGAAAGCTCTATCAATGCACAGGTCTGCATTGAAACTGATTCGCCGGCAATTAGCGTAACGAAATCCTCCAATGCCGGGTTATGACCCACAAGCATGACACTTTTAATTTTCTTATGCAGTTTGCTCGCTATTGTTAACAATGTAGTGCAATCTGCTTGATATAACTTTTTATCAACCTCTAAAAATCTTTGCTTGTGTTTAAGTTGATTCGATATTATTTGAGCAGTTGTGATAGCTCGAATTGCAGGACTTGTGAGAATAAGATCAAATCTAATTTCTTTTTTAATTAGTTTTGTAGCCAATTTTTTAGCATCATCAATACCTCTAGTAGTTAGAGTGCGATCCTCATCTAGAGACTGAAGAGTTGCACTTTCAGCTTTAGCATGTCGCAAAAGGTACAAAGATCTTGTATGCATCATGACCCTCATCAGCAATTCAAACTACTTTACCACTTAAATGTAATCCTGATTGCCCCTTACAGAGAATAATGTGGAAGAATTTGAGATGTGATTTTTAATATCACAATGAAGCAAATTTCCCACAACTCCCACTCAAGGTATTTTTTTGTAGCAGCACACGCTCAGCCATAATTTCAAAGCGCCTAGTAGCACTATTTTCTATAAAGAATCTAATTAAAAAGAATGGAATAGATGTATCGAGTTCAAATGTTGCATGATGTGTAAAACGCGTACCATTTTTATCAGGTTCAATTGTCCAGCTACCTTTATAGGACTTAGCATCACCTTCTATCTGGATAAATTCTTGGCGTTTATCCGAAACTTCTGAAAACTCCAAAACTGAGCGCAGCAAAATTGGGTAAAACAAAACCCGCTCTTCTGCAATCCTTTCAACCTGAATTTTATTTCCAGTCCTAAAAAGTACTTTGGAATCTCTAATGCCAGGAATATTTTTAGCGCCTTCATAGTCGGTTAAAAATGCATAAGCTTGACACTCATTAACCGGTGCCACATAAGTAGCTTGCACTTGAAAACCAGGGCCAGATCTTCCTACGAATACCTTTAAATCAAAAGGCGGCCCATCATTGGCCCCAAAGCAAGCTAGGGGTATTAACAAAAGCTGCAAACATAAAATCCTTGCTAAGCAAATGCCCATAACACCCTCATGTTTAGAATTAGCTCTCATTCTTCTTTTAATTTATGACCGTTTGATGGCAATTTCGGTAAGACTGAATGAATCCGTTTGAAAAACTTCAGGAATGAATTTGACTAGTGATTGATTCAGGGCATCACTAATCAGAAATCCACCCAATAAAGTGCCGAAAATAATGTAGGGAATAATTAAACCCTCCATCTAGCCGTTAGCAGCCACCAATTTATCCGAAGGAAGTTGCTCAACTAAGATTCCATATTTTGCGGGGGCGTAGAGTGCCGCACCAATTCCAACGATTCCATAACCCAATAATGGATGCAAACCAAAAACGATCAATATGCAACTACCAGTTTTTAGAACATTAGAGATCAGCATGACTTGACCCTTAGGCCTTGAGTCTGCGAATGCACCAACGAAAAGCGCAAAAAACACATAGGGAATTACAAAGAAAATTTTCAGTGCCGGAGAAAACCAACTAGGCTCACTCATTTGAACCAATAAGGCAATGGATGCAATTAGTAAAGCGTATCTGCTAGAGAAGATAAAAATTGTGAAGACGCAACGACGTAGAAAACACGATTCATTGTTTAATGCAAGCCTCGCTTAAAGCTAGGGCATTCATCTTTTTTTCTTTTGGAGGATAGCTGTGTAAGAGCTCGTAATAATTTTGATTTAATTTAGCTGTGACAGATTCCCAGGAGAGATTCAAGGTAGTTTGTCGAGCATTTTTTCTTAAAACATCTAACTCAGGACCTTTCTTTAATAATTCAAGACTTTGATTGATGAAGCTATCGGGATGATTGCAGTTAGCTAACATTCCATTTACCCCGTTCTGAATGACTTGACCAGCAGCCGCATAGTCATATGCCAATACCGCTAAACCACTAGCCATTGCCTCCAAAGTAACATTTCCGAAGGTTTCACTTAAGCTTGAAAAAAGAAATATATCGCCACTAGCATAGTATTGAGCCAGACTTTCACCGGACTGAATGCCTGCAAAAATACTGTTGGGGCATATTAGCTCTAAAAAACTTTTTTGTGGCCCATCACCAACCCACACTATCTTAAGATTTGGCTTAATGGCCAGCATCGCCTTAAAGGCATTCACAGTCACCAGTAAGTTTTTTTCTGACGCGAGTCTGCCAACATAGACAACGACTTCTTCACCATCTTTAACGCCCCAGCTTTCTCTTAATTCACTTGAACGCTTGGAGGGATTAAATAAGTCAGTATCAATCCCCCTAGCCAATACTCTAAGCCTCTCAAAACCAGCATTTTGTAGCTGACTTTTAAGTCCTTGGGTCGGGACCATGGTGAAGTTTGTTCTGTTGTGAAAATACCTCATGTATTTCTGTATGGGGCTTTTTAACCAATTCAATCCATAATGAGAGGAATAAGCATCAAAATTTGTTCGGAAATCTGAGCAAATAGGAATACCTAGTTTCTGAGCAGCCTCTAGTGCTGACCAGCCAAGAGGGCCTTCTGTCACGATATGTACTAAATCGGGGCGATTGACTGACCACTGCTGGAGGAACATCCCTCGCCTTGGCAGGCCAACCTTTAAGGAGCTATAGCCTGGGATAGGAATTCCCTGAGTCAATATTTCCTGAAAATGAGCCTGAGATACGGGGCTATCACCCCTTCCTTGACGCGGCCTTACGAGCGTGATGGAGTGACCTAGGTCCCTTAAGCCTCGAATGAAGCGGGCTAGCGTGCTTGCGACTCCGTTTACCTCTGGGGGGTAGGTTTCTGTGACGATGGAGATATTTAAAGACTCAACTAAAGGAGGATTAATTTCTAAATGGTTATCTACGAAAGTCATCGGCTGAGTATTCGTTAATTTCATAACAGTTTTATGACAGCTTTGGACTTGACTGTCTTGTTACTGTCATATTTAAGCTGTAAATATTACGCAGGCGTCACTATTTTGTCATGATGTACATACTAAGCATTGGAAACTAAATTGATTCATTTTCTAGAAACCTTAAAAAAGCAACGATGGGATGATCATCGCTACTATCACCATAGCCGAATCAACCAGTCATTACACTTAGTTAGTGCCATTAGCTTTTTGACGGCTTATGTTTTACTTTTTATAGACCCTATTGCAGCATCTTTACTTGCATGGCTTGTTGCTATGACAACACGACAAAGTGGTCACTTCTTCTTTGAGCCGAAAGGTTACGATGAAGTAAATAAAGCCACACACGAATATAAAGAGCAAATCAAGGTAGGCTACAACCTCAACAGAAAGGTAGTTCTTCTTTCGATATGGGCTGCAATCCCACTACTAGTCTGGGCTAACCCAATATGGCTGCAAAAATTTGTTGCCCTCAATACCTTTACAAATACTGACGGATTCATAAGGCAAACAGGATTGCTATGGCTTTGGCTTGGCGTCGGCGGGGTCTTGTTCCGCACATTCCACTTGTTCTTTATTCACAATGTGGAAGCTGCCTTTGCCTGGATGACAAAAATCATGACAGATCCGTTTCATGATGCAAAGATTTATGCCACTTCCCCACTATATTTACTCAAAGGTCAATTAATTGATCCAATGGATCATGGCAGTTACGAGGAAGAGCCGCTTCCCCAGTAATAAAGCCTTAGCCAGAGAAATGATTTAGGATTTTCGGCCAAAAATCATTTCTCTGAGAATTTGTCGCTTGATGATCTTGTTTGTCAAGCCACCTTCATTCCACCACCAACCATCCTGCTTCATGGCTTGTGCAGCGCGAATGAATTTTTCTTGAACGACAGCCATGTCTGAATCACTGTAATTCAAACTAAAAATAAATCTTCCAGTACCAATCCAACTGAGTGCCAAACCCTGCTCCTTAAGGTAATACTGGAACATCCAGTTGTAACGGGATGGCTCCGTATAGCAAATAGTCCAAATACTAGACATATTCACTACCTTGACAGGCAGGTTAAGCGTTAAAAGGCTCTCGTTAAGATCGTTTGCGCGACGATCCCAAACGATATCCAAGTCGGAATAAATCTTTTTAACCGGATCAGTATCTAGACTCTCCAAGAAAACTTGCATAGCACCCATCACATAAGGATGAGAATTAAAGGTGCCTCTGGCAAAACAGATATCAGCTGGCTTATCTGCTTTAAATCGCATCATCAGCTCTTTTTTGCCACAAACGACTCCGATTGGTAAACCACCGCCTAGAGTCTTGCCATAGGTCACCATGTCAGCTTTAACACCAAAATACTCTTGCGCGCCACCTAGTGCCAAACGAAAGCCCACAAAAACCTCATCAAAAATTAAGACAATTCCCTTATCACTGCATACCTGCCTCAGTTCTTTAAGCCATTTTGTATAAGCCTCACGATCAAAAAATGCTTTACGTGAACTATCCAACAGGGATGAGTCGCCTGGAGCACCTTTATTAGGGTGTAAGGCCTGAAGTGGATTTACCAACACACAAGCAATATTCTTTTTATTACGAAGAACGCGCAGCGTATCCTGGTCAACCTCTTTAAGCGTGTAGGTTTCGCGGGGAGGAAGTGGATTGCCTATGCCTGGTTGAACATCCTCCCACCAGCCATGATAGGCTCCACAGAACCTGACAACATGACTCCTTTTAGTGTGATATCTGGCTAAACGAACTGCCTGCATCACCGCTTCTGTACCTGACATATGAAAAGAGATCTCATCATGCCCAGAAACTTCTTTCAAACGCTTGACGTTATCTGCAACGACGGGATGATAAAAGCCTAAGACAGGGCCTAAGTCAGAAACTCGCTTTGCCCCCTCCTCAATCGCTTTTTTATAAAAATCGTACCCAAGAACATTGACGCCATAGGAACCAGTCAAATCATAAAATATATTTCCATCTAAATCTGTCATTGAAACGCCAGAGGACGATTGCATGAAACTACCAGACTTTAGATGCTTACTAACGTGATCGCTAAATTGGAAGGGAACACGATATCTCCCTGTAAATTGAAGATCCGAGATCACTTCAGCTGCCTGATTAGTGAGCTCAACGGATTTTGTAAAACGCTCTTTGAAAGCTTTTGATAGACGCATAAAGCCCGCCTCTCTCAAAAGCGCAATTTCCTCAGGAGCTCCATCAGCCTTAAAAAAGACGTTCTGATTAAATGAGTAATGAGGAATTAAACGAGCCACCCGCTTGGCCATTCTAGAGTGCCCAGCCAATGAAGGATGTTTTGCCATAGAAAGTTGCAGTCTCGTATAAACCTTCTTAATAATCCAAAGACCGAGGCCAGCACCGAATATACTTAACGCAAGTTGGTTTTCCATTAATACTCCCATTAATATTCATTACACTTTTACTTCATTTATTTGACACAAATATGTCAATCAAGAAAACCATACAAAACCTCTTATCCCAGGAAGATTTAAATTTTCTATTAACCAACCGTATTCCTCGAAATAGCCTGACTCGCTTTATTGGCTGGTTTAGTCAAATCGAAAACCCTGTAATCGCTTATGCCTCTATCAAAATTTGGCAATTCTTCTCTGCCTTAGATCTAACGGAAGCAAAAAATACCCACTTCAAAAGCATGCATGCCTGTTTTACGCGTGAACTGAAGCCTGATGCAAGACCAATCCATCAAGATCCCAATACCCTCAATAGCCCCTGTGATGCATTAGTGGGTGCATTTGGCCAAGTCAAGGATGGGGAAGTTTTTCAGGCTAAGGGGTTTCCGTACACCATCAAAGATTTAATACCTATTCCCTCTTTGGCCATGCAATACGAAGGCTGTGACTATGTAACACTCAGGCTCACTTCTAGCATGTATCACCGCTTCCATTCACCAAGCTCAATACGCATGAAAAGAGTGACTTATATTTCTGGGGATACCTGGAATGTCAATCCTATTGCACTAAAAAGAGTGGAGCGACTATTTTGCAAGAATGAAAGAGCGGTTCTTGAGTGTGAACTTACCGATCAGAATGGGTTAGGCACAGGAGCTACTTTGACGATGGTTCCAGTTGCAGCAATTCTAGTTGCTAGCATTCGGCTACACTGTCTTAATCTTCTTTTACATCTCAAATACCAAGGTCCCAATACTATTGAATGCGATGTTCAATTTAACCGAGGCGAAGAAATAGGATGGTTCCAACATGGCTCAACCATTATTGTCTTTGCCCCAAGCAACTACCGGTTACTTGCGAATCTTAAACAAGGAGACGCTATTCGTATGGGTGAGCCCCTATTTAGAAAGCTTACTTGAGATGTTGGCCGATGCCGCTAATATTACCTACAGGCAAGACTAAGGGTGTCGCGATTCTTATCCATTGCTTGAGCGATATTCTCAAAACTCTTTTGCATATTATTTTTCATAAAATACTCAATGACGCCTTTAGGAACAGAAGAGTTGGGCTCTAAAAATGCTTGATAACGCACCTGAACTCCCTTATCACCTGTTTTAAGACGCCAACTACCCGAATAGACCTTGCTATCACCCTTAGTTTGAACAAAGTTCAAGCCTTGATTTAGCTGTTCTGTGTACTCAAGAACAGAATGCATCCTTAAAGGGAAAAGGAGCACCCTCTCCTCAATCAATCTTTCTATGGTGACTTTATTACCTTCTCTTTTTTTAACTTTAGACTCAATCAAACCGGGCGTCATCCTCACATCCTCATAGTCGGTTAGAAAAGTATATGCCTCACACTGACTGACACTTGCAATATAACTTGCTTCAATAGAAAACCCAGCGCCCACTCTATCAATGCTGACTTTTAAGTCGTATGGGGAAGAACTCTGATCTGCTCGAGAATACGGGCTGAGTATTAGCGCCATTAGGGTGAACAAAATCTTAAAAACTGGGCTACCAGAATGAATAGTATGAAACCCTCTTAATAGCATCTCCTTCATAGCATCAATCCAATTAAACGTTCTTACTCCGTGTTGGGTGTTTTGAGAAAATACTGGAAGACTCATGAATATCATGGGTACACGAATCAAAGAAAGAAATTTTGCTTGAAATTGTATGTTTGTTTTTATTAGACGCATTAGAAAAGTGGACTAATTGAAACCGCCTTATTTTTCCACAGAACAACTTTAGATTCCCCTACCGATGTCCAATGATCAGAGTCATCGTCAAATGGCTCAGAGGCAATCGTGTTAATTATCTTCGACTGAGCTTGCTTTTTATGTAAATCAGGTGTGCCATAAAAAAGGGATGGTGACTGCCGATCACTTGAATACCTAAAAGCCCAAATAGATTTACCATCACTGAGAGCTGCTGATAATCTCAGCGGTTCAGTTGCCCCGTTAGCCTCTAAAAGTGCGATGACCTTCTCTAATGCCTTTTTGATACCCCCTATAGGATCTTTCTCCAGTCCATAAGAAAGAGCCAGCAAGAAAAGAGCCTCACTATCTGTGGTGCCTAGTCGGTGATGATAATAATCCTTTGAAATCATGGACTCAATGTCACGACGTAGCAATTGCCAATGTCCAATTTGGCCATTATGCATAAAGCTCCATTTGCCATATGTGTAAGGGTGGCAATTGGCTCGAGAGATGCTAGTACCTGTAGTAGCCCGTACGTGAGCTAAAAATAGACCACTTTTGACATGCTGACTAAGCTGTCTCAAGTTTTCATCATTCCATGCAGGTAAAACATCCTTAAATAGGCCTGGAGTTTTTTTACCCCCATACCAAGCCACCCCAAAACCATCACCATTAGTGGTAAAGCTAGATTTTATAGCTTTGAGGCTTTGGGAGATCAGAGAATTCTTTTGCAAAAAAAGAAGATTTTCTAGATAAATCTTTTCTCCAGCGTAGGCCATCCATCGACACATGTATCAATACCTCTTATAAGACCGTAGCCTGAAACATACCGAGAAAAAGTAAATCATTATTACTCATTGATGATGACAGCAGCCTTAGATTTAATAACTTGCTCAAGCTCATGACTTGTCAGATAGCAAACTGTCGCATTTGATTTGGCAACTTCATATTGCTCATCTTCAACCGCCTTGATTGGGTATCGCCCTGCCTTTAAAGGCGTGAGCCCGATTACGTCATCATCAAGAACTGTTTTAGCTAAAAAACTGTCGATTACTTTTAATTGCATAGTTTTATTCTACAAAACCAATATGACATTCCCCTTAGATAAATAAATTATTAAACACTCAGAGTTTGTGCCATGTAAATTATTGCTAACCCATCAAACCAATCACTTACGATTTAAATGCGGCTGTGCATCAAAATAACTCTGTTTTAAGTCGCTAAAGTGCCATTGCAAATTCATATAAATTTGTTGTTTTATCCTACATGTCTATGAGTTTTAAAAGAACGGCCGGCGCCCTGCCATGGCGCTCGATAAAATGAGTGAGCTTGATCAGAATTTGGTCATCTAATCACCATAAAATTGGGGATTTTGACTAGATCTCATAGGCTAGACGGATCTTTGACCTGCCCAGCACGATTCGAACGTGCGATCTTGGCCTTAGAAGCATTCGTGGCTGCTGAAATATGTAATTATTTCAATGACTCACAGCTTGGAAAAGATAATGTAGTTTTTTAATCTGGCAACCATGTGACAACTTTTTCGCGTTGGATTGCTAACCAGGCTTTTAATTCTCCATTGTCAATAATTGGAATCATGCGCCAGTTCATCATGAAAATCGTGCCATCTTTTTTATAATTCACGGTCTCACCTTCAAAGACCGTGACATCAATGAGGCATTGCCGTAAGCGTTGAATAACCTTTTGGGAGGTACTTGAGCCCTGGAGAATCTTTGGCGATTTCCCGAGAATTTCATCTGAGCTATAGCCGGTCAGTTGGGTGAACGCTGAGTTAGCATAGGTAATTTTGGGGTTATTTGATGCATCGGTGATAAGAATAGAATCGTAGCCCTGCAAAAGTATGGTTTCAAGAATAGATTGGCATAAATCACTACTGAAGGTATTTTTAAGATTGCTCAGCATGTCTAACGGTAACATAGTTTATTTGTAAGTAATGTTGTTTAAAACAACATTTAGATAGTGACACTTCGGTAAGTAGGGTCTTAAATATGTACCCGTTGCTTAAAAGATCATTAGTCTAGCTAAGACACTTAGTCTTAAGGGGCTTACTATGAAAGAAGGCCAAGCATCAAGTAAAAAGCTTCTGACACAACTGGAGTCAGAAAATCAAACTCACAGTGAAAGGGCTAATGCTGCGAATAAATTATGCGAAGGCTGGCTAAAAGAAAATAAGTTATTACTTTTACAAGGCCTTCCACAGCTAACCTTAATAAAATACAAAGAATCTGTTAACTACCAGACAGATGATTCCCTAGTATTTTTAGCTGGAGCAGATGATGCTTGGTTAGTGGGCCATCATGAGCGAACCAAACAAAGAGAGCTTGCCAGTAATGCCTATCACGCAAGGCAACCCGTAACTGCATGGATCAGAATTGGGGAGTTCACTCGCATCGTTGCCATTGGAATACTTCTAGCACTGTTGATTAGCTTTATTTTTATATTAGTCTCTTGATGCCCCATTAAGATACCAGTATGAATACTTGGTTCAATTCTGTAGATATCTATTGTGAGCGATTAGATGCAAGTTTTTTGGCTGAGCCCATTAATGCCATTAGCAATCTATCATTCATCGTGGCAGGATTTTTCCTGTGGCGCCTAAGATCCTCCCGCTCCAAGCTGATGGCTATTTTGATAATCCTTATTGGCCTAGGTAGTTTTAGCTTTCATACTTTTGCTAATCGCCTTACCGGCCTACTGGATGTCTTGGCAATCGCTCTATATTTAGTGGCTTTTGCATTTATGATCCCTAAGCAATGGTCGAGAAACTCGATATTGATTCAGTTAGGGTCTGTTCTCCTGCTCATCCTCAGCATTGTTTTAGCTCAATTATTAATAAGTCACTTGAAGCCCGCTCTACCATGGTTACCCCCAGGCGTGTACCTAGGTGCTTGGTTGGCGTTAATAATATTTACTTTGGTGACCCAATACTCGAATCCGTCAGCGGCTCGTTTCTTATGGATGGCGGTCATTGTTTTTCCAGCCTCCCTACTGAGTCGTCAAATTGATATGCCCTTATGTGACTCTATTGGTGGTTCGCATTGGTTATGGCATTTATTTAATGGGCTAACCTTGTATTTGACTAGTTATGGTCTATGCCTAAAGCGTTCTAGATTTCAGTAGCTCTAGATTTTTCAGGTTAAAAACTAGGCGCATGAATAGGATTATGAATACATGCTTTCTGCTAATGTGTCATTAAATGAAAATTTTGTTCTATGGAAATTAATCCTCCAAATAATCTCATTGAAAATATTAGCTCTTTTTGTTTAAGGTTACTTATAAAGCTAGTTTTCAAGAAATTGATCCGTCCGCCTCAAAGTGTTAAAACCCAACGATTCATATTGGGGATGATCACCCCTTTACTCTTTGGTATCAAAGGGGTAAAAAGAGAATTTTTGGGATTGAAAAATTTCAGCGTCGAAATTCTTAACCCTCCTAACAAAAAAAACGATAAGGTAATTTTATATATCCATGGCGGTGCATTTTGTCTCGGAAGCCCAAAAACACATAGATCGATTACAACTAGACTTGCAATGCTTACAGGCTACTCGATATGGACTCCAGACTATAAGCTTGCGCCTGAATATAAATACCCGGAGGGTCTTTCTAATGTATTAGATTGCTACCTGAAATTATTAGAACTTGGATTTACTGCTAATCAAATCATCATTGGCGGAGACTCAGCTGGAGGTAGCCTTGCACTAGCACTCACGCTCAAACTAAAGAAGCTAGGGCTCTTGCTACCTAATAAGATATTTTTGATATCTCCCGTTACAGATTTTGAGGTTCGGAGCTCGATAACTGAACTTGGTGAAGAGATTGACCCAATGATTTCAATGGCGTTAATGAAACAGGCCTTTGATTGGTACGAATATGACTCAAAAGATATTTTTCACAGTCCACTTTCACAGGATCTCAATGGATTTCCGCCCTTACTGATACAAGTTGGTAGCGAAGAAATACTTCTTGCTGACTCATTAAGACTTGCTGAAGTTGCCGAGAAATTTAAGGTTAATACAACGCTACAGATTTACAAAGAGAGATGGCATGTATTTCACTTACAGGCTACATATTTACAATCTGCAAGGAGCGCCATCAATGAGATAGCTCTTTTTTGCAAGTTTTAGAGGGCTACAGGATTTTTGGCCTTCCCAGCACGATTCAAGAGTGCGACCTACGACTTAGAAGAATTCGTGGCTGTTAAAAAGTCTGTATATTTCAATGGCTTACAGAGTAAAAACGGCACTGTGTAATAAACTGTGCAATAACATCGGTAGATTGACTGTTCATTTTTAAAGAACAGATTTAATTGCTTTTGTAGCCACATCCTCTAACCAAGCAAAGTCTATTTGACTATGTGCTTCGCAAATAAACCAAGGCTCTCTAGAGTCTGGCTCGAGCATCACTCCATACTCAATTAATTTCCAGGCAAAGTTCTTATATAAGTTGTTGTTGACCTTTCGCCACTGACGATAATTATTAGGCACTTCACTCGAAAAATGAATTCCCAACATTGCAGGAGGGCCAGCAAACGCATGTTCAATTCCAGCAGCAGTAAAAACACGACCTAATAAGGCTTGAATCTGCAGCCCCGCCTCATCCACTGTTTTGAGGGCATTGGTATTTGCCAAAATATCTAAGGTTGCATACGCTGCACTTAAACTGACTAGGTTGGCAGTATAGGTTCCACCATGCACAACACCGCCAGCATGGGAACCAACCACAGCCATTACTTCGGATCTTCCACCAAAAGCTGCCACTGGATATCCATTGCCCATGGCCTTGGCATACGTTGTCAAATCCGCATAAATCCCATACAAAGATTGAGCGCCACCCTTAGCTACCCGAAACCCTGTTTTGACTTCATCAATAATAAGGATCGTACCGTTTTCGGTGCATAGATCACGCAACCTTTGTAACCAGCAATTACAGGCCGCAATACTGCCAGCATTACCAATAATTGGCTCCAATAAAACACAGGCTAAAGAATCTTTCCGCATCATAAAAAGTTGCTCAAGAGATTCAAAATTATTGAGTTCAATAAAATCAACCAGCTCGCGCGTATTCTCAGGAATACCAGCCCCAAATGGAATAATTTTGGGCGGGAGAAGATCGCCAGAATTCCAATTCTCGATATCAGATTTCCACATCATTTCATCAACGAGGCCATGAAAACTACCTTCTACAATAGCAATTCGATCCCTGCCGGTAAAACCACGCGCTGTTCTAACTGCGCCCATCACAGCTTCGGTACCAGAATTAGCAAAACGTAACTTATCAATTTGTGGGCACATTGCTTTGATTTGCTTCGCCACCTCTGTATCAAGTGATGTAGAAAAACCCGACAGCGTTCCGCCTTCCTGAATCTGTCGAATGACAGCTTGATCAACCCGGTCATCACGAAAGCCCAAAATAATTGGGCCATATCCCAAACGAAAATCAATATATTTTTTGCCATCACAGTCGGTCAGCTGAGCACCCTTGGCTGAAGATATAAATACAGTTTGCTCATCACCCCAATAGCGATAGTTTTCCGCAACTCCTTGTGGCATGTGCAAGTGAGCTTCTTGCATGAGTTTGACTTGATTTTTTAACGTCATGATCTTGGCGGGGATTATGTGGGCGAATTTTGCAAGTGAGGACGCAAATAAGTGCCAACTCGATCTTCCAATAATTTGACTACATGTAATTCAGCAGCAGATGCGCCATAAGTTTTTTGAGCCTCCTCAAAGAGACTTTGAACAAATTGACCCATAGTCAGGGTAAAGCCCTGAGACTGCGCAATTTGATTGACCAAATCTAAATCTTTACAACATAGCGCTAAAGAAAAACTGGGGTCATAGTGTCCTGCAAAAATAGAGGGGATGTCATGTTGAGCTACCCAGCTATTACCAGCGCTTGATTGAATTGCTTCAGCAACAATATCTAGTGGAATATCAGCCTTCGCACCTAACATTAAGGCCTCACCGATCACTGCAGCGTGTGTAAACCATAGGAGATTGGTGAGCAACTTAATCGTAGCCCCATTACCAGGTTTACCGACATAAAATATTTTTTCACCAAGCACTTCAAAAATAGGCTTACACTGTTCAAAATTTGATTGCTTGCCGGCAACAAAAATGGACAACTTACCAAGTGCTGCAAAGTCAACAGCATTTGTCACTGGCGCTTCTAAAAAGCTCACATTCTTTTGCTCTAGAAGGCTTGATAATTCTTGTGCAAGCTCTACCGAGCTCGTCGAAGTATCAATAATGGTTGATCCTGGCTTCATTGCATTAATGAGCCCACTACTACCAAACATCACCTCTTTGACTTGCAATGGACCTGGCAATGAACAAATTACCACTTGCGATTGCTGACCAAGTTGCGTAATATTTTCTGCAAGATTTGCGCCCAAGGATACTAAATTAATTGCCTTGTGAGGCTCACGATCAAACACACTGACTCTATAACCTGCTTTTAGTAAATTAGCGGCCATGGGATTACCCATATTACCCACACCAATAAAACCAATCAATGGATCATTCATCTTGATGGGCATCTCTAAACACGGTTAAATTCAAGAAAATGTTGATGCTTTTCTGTCCGATCCTCATACTCAAAACCATAACTCGATAGTAATTTCTTAGCATCGCTAAAATTATAGGTACGGTAGTGAATCGTTTGAGCCATGACACGATCATCTTTATCATCGAGATAATAGTGCTTAGTAAATCCTAGATCTAAAGGTTCAATCTTTTGTGAGTAGATCATCCCATTAGAAATGGGCTTTTCATAATCATGGTGTGGTCCTTGAATTCCTAGCAACAATTTTCCACCCGACTGAACAAATTTACTTAAACTTTCCAACCCAAGATGATTTGCTTGCTCATCATAGATATGACTAACTAGAAATGGCTCTTTATCGCCATCAATCACGAAATACCAAACGCCACCATATGAAAACGCCAAACGATATTGCTGCTCAAGACTTAACTCAGTAATATTTTGCTGACTTAACTGAATGTTTGGGTAAGGCTCTAAACGTTTTTGTGCTATGTCAAGCATCGATTGAGTTAAGTCTATGCCACGGATATTAGCTGCTGGTTCACGTTTAGCAATCTCCTCCAAAATTAAACCCGTGCCGCACCCAATCTCTAAAACATTCTCAAAAGGATGATGATTAAGTAATCCATCAACTATTGCCTTATAGTCGTAATACCCTGATGTCATAATCGTGTCGTAATGTGCCGACATCTTGGTGTAATCACCCATCTGCTTTCCATTTCTAATAGGGATCTTGCAATTAAAGGGGTTAGCAGCTACTAACGGGTGCTTTTTTTGTACTATAAACTAAGATAACTAAGCGATTGGTGTAATCTGATCCAAAATCTTGCCAATTAAGCGCAATAGATAAGCTGACACAATAATTATCAAGAGAATTTGGCTGTTGGAATGTGTATATATTTCAATGGTTTGCACGCTTAAATCGAGACTGTGTAATAAACTGTGCGATGAGGTTAATTGGATAAAACGATATTTGATATTGCCTAATCCATTGTGTATGCTTTTTCATGACCTTATTAGCCGACCTTGTGCTGCTTGCTCACTTTGCTATTGCTACTTTTTTAGTGACTGGTATGTTGCTAATCCCCTTGGGCGCGCACTATCAATGGTCATGGGTAAGGTCGCGGCGTTATCGCCAAATTCACGTTGGACTCATGGTTTTCATAGCCCTAGAGGCTATTTTTCACATTACCTGCCCTTTGACAATCCTCGAGGCCTTTTTAAGAAGTGCCGCAGCCCCAAACTCATTTTGGATGCACCACTTAAGTCAGATTCTTTTCTGGGAATTACCCCTTGAATTTTTTACTGCTCTTTATTTACTCTGCACCCTTTGGCTCGTCTTTTTATGGTGGCGCATCCCACCACGAAAAACCTAAACCTCATTGGATTGATTCCTGACCGCTTCAGAAAATAAAGCACCAAAGAGCTGGTGGTGCATTAAGGCGCTTAATGAATATTTAATACGCCTTTGGCGTCATATTTTCAATGCAAGTTGCTCTATGCATTGACTCAAATTGTTTGATTGCCGCAGAGTCTGTCTTTTTGAGCTTCCCACTATCAATATCAGAATTAATATTGGCTTGAACGCATTTTGCTACCGCATCCTCACCTTTGCAGCCTGCAAGGACTGCGGCAGTGAATACGACACTAAACAGAATTAGTTTTTTCATTAAATATGGCCTAAAAGTTTGATTTAAGCGTGATTGGCCTGCCCAGCACGATTCGAGCGTGCGACCTTCTCCATAATAAATGAAATTACCTGTCATAGTCACTGGCAAATTGATGGTTTGTATCTCGATGATGGGCTTCATCATTTCGGACAGCAATCACAACATCACGCAAGGTTGCAGTGGCATCAAGTTTCCAATAATCGATGGCAATCTTGGGGGCAGGAACGTTGGGTGTGCGCCCCTCATCAATTTCTTTTAAATATTCGGTATAGGAGTAGACAGCCTCTTCCTCAAAATAGCCGACTATGCGATGCGCGGTTCTTGGGAAAAATACATAAATAATGAAAAAGAAATTCCAGAAAATGGCTTGCGTAATCAAGACCAAATAGCGCTCAAACATATTGGGCTTTGCAATCTCGATAAAAGTCATTAAATGCATTCTTTCGTTCTCCGCTTCTGCTAAAAGCGTGCGAATCTTTGGTCCATAGCCCACCTTCATACTACGTAAACTTGTTAAATGAGTCCACATACCAGCAACCATTCCCGGAACTCCTGCGACGGTTTCTAAAACAACAGCTCGGTGCCCATAGCGTTTCTTAAAAAAGGTGTCAGCAAAAAAACGCATGCCTTTAGTAAATGACAGAGCGACTCGATCAGAAAATTGAATGGGGGTGTAATGAATCAGATCTTTCATATCAAATACTTTAAGTGTTTTTTGACTTTTGTGCTCACAAGTCCCTGTTTGACTTACCTGGGGCTTTGGTTTTTGGCCTGCCCAGCACGATTCGAACGTGCGACCTACCCCTTAGAAGCTTTAAAAATGAGGCTAAACAAACCTAAAAACAATGATATCGAGGTGTTGATAAGCGCTGAGGCGAGGCCCCTGAATGATTAGCAGCCATTAAATGAAATATTAAAGGCGCTTACCAACAATCACGTTATCGTTGAAGGCTCTACTTTTATAAATACCTTTAATTGCATTCTTATCTACAGCCATTATTACAAAATGCGAGGCCTTGTTACGATCGAGGTATGTGAAGCTAAGAGTTGCCCCATCTAGCCTAGGATTTAGAAGAGGTTGCGAGTCATCACCAATTTGAAGAGTGCCGCCAATTTTTTGATAATGTTGAGATAGTTTTAAGACCGTCCTTTTTGGCTCCATTCCTGAAATTAACCACTCTCCTTCCACCGGAGCAGGAACGACCCAATAAAAAGCCTTAGCAGGACTATCGATTTCAATATCCGCATCCCAATCACCCATATTAAATGCATGGGATGTCACTCGCGTGCCAGGCTTCATCTTTAATATAGTGGGACGTAAGGCGATATTCAGATCGGGTAATAAATACATGGTAACCACAGTTGCCTTACTAAAATCTTCCTTAAAAATATCCCCATTAATAATCTTCACACGCTCGCCAACCCCTGCACGATTAACATTACGCTGGGCTAATTCTGCCATTGCGGGATTAAACTCGATTCCAACAGCTTGCGCGCCAAAATCTTTCGCGGCTGCAATCGCAATCCTGCCATCACCAGAACCGAGGTCATAGACTAAATCGTTAGAATTCACTTTGGCAGTTTTTAACATGATGGCAAGTAACTCATTCGTAGTAGGTACCCAAATCACGTCTTTACCCTCTTGACCAACTTGAGGCTTATATTGATCATCACCACCCTCCAACACACTTTGGGCGTATGTATTAAGAGCATAAAAAGTGCTGAAAATAGTGAGCCAAACTTTAAAATGCTTCATAAAATTTCCACAAAAGAAAGTAGATAGATGATTTATTTGGTGAAGAGCTAAGACAAGACATAACAGAATCAATTTTCTGGCCCGCCCAAAATATTTTAGACTATTCAGAAAATGAGTATTTCAACAAATATGCCCCAAAGAAGAGCTATCGTGGAGGCAAATTGATGGACAGAGTGATCTAGAGCGTTACAAAACCAAGCTGAGCGATGGAATTAAGAGTGCTGGACGAAGTTGGATATTTTGGCCTGCCCAGCACGATTCGAACGTGCGACCTACGCCTTAGAAGAATTCGTGGTTGCTTGAATATCTATATATTTCAATGACTTACACGCTGAAATTGTGACTGTGTAATAAACTGTGCAATGGGTATCGTATTGCTGAGACCTTGATTTCGCAGCCTGAGATAGTGTTTTGCTAATAGAAACTCAAGCATCAATTTGACGAGATAAAGTGGCAAACTATTCAACTTTAAGAGGTTGTCCTTCAGCCATAATCAGAATTCCTTGAAGTAGAAGATTATCAAAAATCCCCCCTCTTTGGGGAAGGCTCTAAAAAATTAAGTAAGTTCACATCTGAGAAGAATATTTAGCTTTGTAAAAATAATTGGCCCGCAGTGATAGAAAGAATACCAATTAAAAATGCAATGCTAAATCCTAATTTTTTTACATTCATGAACTTCTTCATTTATTTATCAAACACTAACGCGCCTTATTAATTCTTTGCGCTCTTCTATATCTTGGGAATTACCCTCAAGTACCACCTTTCCCCGCTCAACCACATAATGCCTATCGCATAAATGAATTGCTTTATGGATATTTTGTTCAATCAGAAGAATAGAAATTCCCTGAGACTTCAACTCCTCCATTAGCCGAAAAATATCGGCAACTACCATGGGGGCAAGGCCTTCGGTCGGCTCATCAATTAATAATAGTTTTGGATTACCAATCAATACTCGTGCCATTGCCAACATTTGCTGCTCTCCGCCAGATAAAGTGTTGCCGGATTGATCTCGCCTTTCACTTAGCCGCGGAAATCGTTCAAAGACCATTTGTATGCGCTCTTCTGCAGCTTTTCGCTCACTTGCTTGGACCTGCATCAATCCAAGCTTAAGATTGCCCTCGACACTGAGCCCAGGAAATACCCTTCGATCCTCCGGCACCAGCCCCAAGCCCAATCTTGTGATTTCGTTTGGCGGTAAAGCATCAATGGGTTGACCCTGAAATAATATTTTTCCCTGGGAAGGCCGGTACCAACCAGCAATGGTTTTGACAATCGTAGTTTTACCAACCCCATTCCTTCCAAATAAACCTACCGTCTCTCCGGGATGTATAGATAAATTAACTCCCTGTAAAACATGAGACAGCCCAAGATTGACATGGACATCATGCATCTCCAAAATCATGCCAACTCCTCACCAAAATATGCTGTTTGTACAAGCGGATTGGCACGAACCTGCTCAGGATTACCTTCAGCCAATTTCTTTCCCTGTGCCATGACGATGACCTTTTTGGATAAATCCATTACAAGGTCTACGTCATGCTCAATTAACAGGACTGTTATTTTTGATCCAAGATGTTTAATCAGCTCAGCAGTCTCCTGGGTATCACCCCGAGACATCCCTTGAGTAGGCTCATCCAAGAGTAGGAGTTTTGGTCGAGTCGCCAAGGTAACTGCAATTTCTAACCGTCTTTGCTGGCCATGGGATAAAGCCCCTGCAAGTTGTTCACGAGAATCAGTTAATCCAAATTCTTCTAATAATTCATCTGCTCTTGCAATTGCAATAGTACTTTTATTCAAGGGCAAGAATAAATGTGAACGAGACTCTAATGCTTGGCTTGCTATTCTTAAATTATCAATCACAGAGAGGTCAAAAAAGAGGTTAGTAATCTGAAATGATCGGGCCATACCACATGACAAACGACTCTCGGGACTCATTCTTGTAACATTCAGGCCATCTAACTCAACAAGTCCAGAGTCAGCCATAAAAGTACCGCTAATTAAATTAAAGAGGGTACTCTTGCCCGCACCATTTGGACCAATAATAGAGGTGACACCTAAACGTGTCACTTCAAAACTCACATCATCAACTGCCTTAAGGCCACCAAAACGCTTGCTTAAATGATCTGCCTTGAGAATGACTTCCATATTTTCCATCACTCCCCCTCTTTGCTAGTATGATTCTTACCCAGGTATTTAGCGAGTAAGCCGGCGAGTCCCTTTGGTGCAGAGACCACAATAACCACGAAGATAATTCCTATAACAATGTGGTGGTGAACAGTCCAAGTTCCAATAATTGATTTGAATGAAGTCAAAAGAACGCTACCAAGAATTGGTCCTATTAAAGTTCCAACGCCACCCAAAACAACTGTCACTACCGCGTTACCAGAAACACTAAAGAACATTAACTCTGGTGAGACGAAACCTCTCAACATAGGATAAAGAGCCCCAGACACAGCAGCAACCACTGTAGCTAAAATAAAGGCAACTTGCTTTGGTCCTTTTGACTTATAGCCGACGTAGGCCAAACGATCCTCATTGCATCGGATAGCGTGCCATATTGATCCCATGGGGGTTGTAAGAAAATATTTTAGGACGGCGTATAACACCCCAATAGTCAGCAAAGTAATTAGAAAAAATGCGCCTGGATGACTAGTATCTATAGAACCAAACGGGGTCCAAATCTGCAAAATAGGTACACCCATCATCCCATCCGATGCTCCAAGGCTGCGAGTGTTATAGACAACCTTGGCAGCTACTTGCGCAAGTCCAAATGTGATTAATGCAAAGTAGACCCCTTTTGACCGAAGAGCTATGAAGCTAGCAATCCACCCCAATAAAATAGATGACAGGGTCACAATCCCTATTGCCAAGAAAAACGATGGTGAAATTTCTTTCAGGACTAAAGCGGACAAGTAAGCACCAAACCCAAAATAAAACGCCTGTCCAAGAGAAAGTAGTCCGACAATCCCAAGCAATAAATCAACGGACATTGCAAGCCCGCCAAAGATCAATGCTTCCGTAGCCAGCCTCAGAAAGAATGTGTCTTCAAAGATACTTCCGGCTATATAAAGAACGAGGGCCGATGAGAGTAAAAATAGCTCAATAAATCGAATCGCCTTTACTTGAGGATTATGCATTTTTCATCCCCCCATACAGACCGGATGGCTTAAACATCAAGACTAAGACCATTACCGTAAATACCAGAGGATCTGACCAAACTGGAGAAATATATAGAGAAGAAATTGATTGCAATTGTGTCAGTAATATTCCTGCAATCACAGCCCCTTTGATACTTCCAAGACCCCCAACAATGACAACGCTAAAGGCCATCAAAATAAAGTCTCGCCCCATAGTAGGAAATACTGAATAGATTGGAGCTAGGAGCACTCCAGCAAGGCCAGCTAAAGCAACGCCCAATGCAAATGTCAGCGCATAAACCCGCATTACCGGTATACCTAATGAAGAGCTCATATCTTTGTCAAACGCAGAGGCTCTTACAATTGCACCCAATTGGGTTTTGTAAATAAGCGCCCATACAGAGAAGATCAGTAAAGCGCCAAATCCCATTAAAAATAACCGGTAATTTGGAAACATTACCCCTAACAACTCGCTAGCCCCTGAGATTGGGGCGCTAGGTTTAATTGGATTCGCACCCCAAATAATCTTGTATGCATCCTCTAGAACCATTGCTACGCCAAACGTCAGTAGCAAAGTAAGGATATGGCGATCTTTATAGTGGAATACTTTCTGAATCAAAAGCCTTTCCATTGCAAAACCAATGGGCACCAATATCATCGGGACTAATAAAAGACAGAACCAAAAGGAAACTCCCATTGCCATGAGACTCACGCTGATAAATGCCCCAGCAGCATAAAACTCGCCATGTGACATATTAATAACATCTAGCAAACCAAAAATAATAGTTAAGCCTAAAGCCATTAGGACTACGGCAACGCCAATTGAAAGTCCATTGACTATCTGTGGTGCGTAAATAAATTGCAAACTCTCTAGCATTAAAAACCCGATCCCTTGGTAATATTTACAAGCTCAAAAAACTCCGCATCCTCAAAAAACAGATGCGGAGAAATTCAACGGCATATTAAAAACGAGTACATACATCAGGGCCAATTGCCTGATCTGACGGAACTCTTCCAACAATATTAAATTCGCCATTCTCCACACGGACAGCAAACATATCTTGCATTGCCTGGTGATCACCAGCACGCATCTTCTTGGTGCCTTGTGGAGTTTGCCAGCTTAAGTCGTCCATTGCTGTCCGAACTTTATCGGTTTCAGTAGACTTCGCTTTTTCTACGGCAGCTTTATAAAAATATAAAAGTCCATATGAATCTGCGCCATAAAGATCAGGTAGCTTGTTGTAAGCTTTCTGGAAATCAGCTACGAACTTTTTATTCGCTGGATTGTCTAACTTAGGAGAGTAGCCAACCCCTGTTACAAAGCCATTTGCAGACTTCCCGATAGCGCCCATATTTTGAGAAGTAACTGTGCCAGATGCTCCAACAAGTGTCACTCCTTTATTCAGACCATACTCTTCCATTTGTGAAAATAACCGCACAGTATCGTTTCCAGCTACTGAGGTATAGATCACATTAGGCTTAGCAGCCCTTACTTGACCAAAGTATGGTGAATAATCCTTGTTATCGAGAGGTGCAAACACTTCGCCAACATCTTTAGCGCCTTTTTCAGTAGATGCCCTCTTAAATGCTGATACAGTACTACGCCCCATCTCATAGTCAGGTCCAATAAAGAATATATTTGACTTAGGAATTTCTTTATCCACCCATGCGGCTAATGCTGCAGACTGCATACCTGCACGTGCATTGACACGGAATACATTGGGTGAGCATTTATCTCCCGTAATCGAATCCGCAAATGAAACGGATGTTGCGATTAGCTTATTATTGCGCTCGGCCACCTGCCCTACTGCTAATGTAGATCCCGAATTAACGGTACCAGTTAAAAAGTCAACCTTTTCTACTTGGAATAATTTCTCTGCCTTTTGAGTTGCAACTGCAGGATTTGCCTCTTCATCTTCATAAATCAAATTAATTTTTCGACCATTAATACCGCCAGCAGCATTAATTTCCCTAGCGGCGAGATCTAAGCCCATTTTGACTTGCTCGCCAATCGGGGTATAGGTTCCGGATAATGGTGTTACAACTCCAATTTTGATAGGGCCAGGTTGCGCAGAAACTAAAGATGCGCCAAGGCACAAAGCTACAGCTACAGCGATTTTTTTTGTTTCAAATTGCTTTTTCATGATGTACTCTCCTCGAAAAAATTAACGACCAACAAAATTTGGTTGACGCTTTCCATGAAAAGCTTCAACCCCTTCCTTAAAATCTTCCGAATTGCGTAAGCGGCTATAGCAATGACCCTCGACTTCGATTGCTGTAGTTAATAGGCAATCCTCTGTTTCGTTCAGCATCTTCTTTGCTGTTCTCTGCGCCAGAGGTGAGAATGAACGTAGTTCATCTACCAATTTAGAAACGGCACTAGCAAGCTCAGAATCTGGAACACACTCAGTTGCAACTCCCCATTCATACGCTTGCTGCCCTTTGATGCGCCTTGAGCGCATCACAATATCTTTGGTTCTAGTGATGCCAATCATTTTTTGCAAACGCGCAGATCCACCTGAGCCAGGAATTTGACCTAATTTTTGCTCGGGCAATGCATAGAGAGTGGATTCAGCTGCTATACGAAAATCGCATGCCAACGAAATTTCAAAGCCAACACCGAAACAATAGCCATGATTTGCAGCAATGACCGGTTTTGTGCAACGCGTAGGCGCTGCAACATTCCATGCTAGTTTTGAAACATGCTCTGGAGTTGCCTCTAAAAACCCTTTAATATCTCCACCACTAGAGAAATGCTCGCCTTCAGCTCTCAATACAATAATGCGGATGCGATCGTCAGCATCTAGGGCCTCGAATGCAGCGCGTAATTGATCGCGCTGTGGCATCTGTATCACGTTAAAAGGAGGCCTCTTTAAAACAATATCTGCCCTTTGTTGGGATTCATTAATTTCCACATAGAAACCATCAGGGTTATCAAGAATATTGCTAAAAGGATGCTTCAAAATTGTAGTCATAAGGTCTTTCTAGTAAAAAAATTAAGCTCTTTCATATTCGCCAGCAATCAACATCCGCCGCAACACTTTTCCCACTGGCGACTTGGGAATTTCTTTAACAAATACGTATTCACGGGGGCGCTTAAAGTTGATCAAATCAGAACCACGGCAATATTCATCTAGGACAATTGAATCCACAATTCCAGAGGCCCTAATGAATGCAACTACTTTTTGGCCAAGGCGATCATCTTTCAATCCTGCAACAGCTACCTCACTTACCGAAGGATGCAAAGACAAGATTGATTCAATCTCAACAGGGGAGATATTTTCCCCCCCAGAAATAATCATGTCATCTACACGACCAGTCACAAATAAGTCACCTGACTCATCAAAGTAACCTGTATCGCCTGTAAAGTACCAGCCGCCCCGAATAGACTTTTGATCTGCATCTGGCCGCTTCCAGTAGCCCTCAAATGCCTCATCCCCCGAGAGATCACAAATGATCTGTCCCTCTTCATTACAGGATGCCAATTGTGTAGGCATAGTCTGTATAGATCCTTGATCTAACTTAACTACTTTAATGCGTGCATTTATTCCAGCTTTGCCAGCACAACCTGGTTTAGCCACTGCATTCTGATTAATGGTGTATGTATAGATTTCACTTGAGCCGTAATGGTTTACGAATAATTCAGGGGAGAAGGCTTCACTTAGACTCAGCAACAAAGCATCATGCATAGGAGCGCCTGCAAATCCTAACTTCTTGACAGTTTTAACTCGACTTGCATTAAAGTTTTTTGACTGGAGCATGTCGTGATAAAGCGTTGGCACTAAATAGAGATGCGTCACTGCCTCCCGCTCAATTGCATCTATTGCCTTATCAACATCCCAACGTGGTACAGCAACATATGTGCCATTAACAATACATAGGGATAGCAGCGTGCGCACGCCCATGGTGTGATAAAGAGGCATTACACCTAAGGTCACCTCCGCCATTGCATATTGGTTTTGAGCCACATGTGCAATTCCTGCTGCGCGCTCAGCCCGCTGCTTTCTTGGGACACCTTTCGGCTTGCCGGTAGTGCCGGAAGTGAAAAGCATGACAGAAATATCCTCAACATGACCCTGTGCAGTAGGCTCTACACCTACCTGTATTAACTCATCAAAATACGTATACTCATCTGTGGGCCCCTTCTCCATACAAAGAATGACGGAGATTGATTTACTAGTTTCTGATTGCAAATAGTTGCCGAGGGATACTTCCTCAACGAATGCTAGTTTGACATCAGCATTTTGAGCGCAATAATCAATCTCATCAGACTTAGAGCGCCAATTTAGAGGGACGATAGCGATACCTGCCATCTGGCAAGCCCAATGAATGGTTGCTGCCTCATAGCGATTTTGCAAAATCGTCAAAATCCGATCGCCGTTCCTCAAGCCTTTATCATTAAAAAATTGCTGAATAGCGCCAATATGTAGCGCCCATTCTCCGTAGGTGTAGCGTTTGTTACCATCTACGATTGCCAAGCTGCCTGGATCACGCTCTACAGCCTGCAAAAAAGTTCTGCCTAAATCAAGCATGCTCTCTCCCATTTTTGTAGGCTCTAGCTGATGCAATCTCTAAAACTGCCTCGACTATTCCAACATATCCAGTGCATCGACATAAATTGCCCGATAATCCCTCCCGAACCTCCAACTCAGTCGGATTTGGATTTTTGTTAAGTAAGTCCTTCGCTGACATCAAAAATCCAGCCGTGCAAAATCCGCATTGAAGCGCATGATATTTTTTAAAGGCACTTTGCAAATCAGACATCTCGCCCGATTTTGCTATACCTTCGACGGTATTAACACTTGCACCATTAGCTTGACAGGCGAACATCAGACAAGAACGGACCACTTCTCCATCGAACTCAACGGTACATGCTCCACATACGCCATGTTCACATCCTGCATGAGTACCTGTTAAGCCTAAGTCATGCCGAATAAAATCAAGCAATGTAGTACGTGATTCACAAGCAGCTTCGCGCTCAACTCCATTTAAAGATAGTGTTACTAAATGGTTCTTCATTCTATTTAATCACTCTAAAATCTGTAGCTTGTTGGCATGCACGCTTCCCAAGTGAGCGCATCAGATGTCGGCGTAGTCCTGAAGTTGCGGTAGGATCTTCCCTTACCTCTGTTTCAGAGGCTAAATCATCTATAAACTGGCTAATCTCATTTATAGAATTAGCAACGCATTTATATACCCGCACAGTATCATCAACTCCACCAAACCCTACGGTCCAACTATTACCTTCCTGGATGACTGCAACAGCTACTACTGCATAATCTCCATGGCGATAACCATACTCAGAAAATCCA
This sequence comes from Polynucleobacter duraquae, assembly GCF_000973625.1. Taxonomy (NCBI): domain Bacteria; kingdom Pseudomonadati; phylum Pseudomonadota; class Betaproteobacteria; order Burkholderiales; family Burkholderiaceae; genus Polynucleobacter; species Polynucleobacter duraquae. Next base: position 832,815 of record NZ_CP007501.1, on the reverse strand, counting down.
AATCTGGCATCATGCCCACGAATAGGAAACTGGACAGACTCGATAAATTCATTTGATTGACGGCAAGTTTGAAGTGCTCCTAGAAAAAAATCCTTGGCTTGAACTATCCGCTTCTTCTTTTTGCTAACTAGTGTGACAGAGCCATCTAATACGGCTAGGCCAAGAACTAATTCGGCGCTGGGATCAGCATGAGCAATAGATCCGCATACTGTTCCACGATTCCGAATTGGGGCATGGGCTATCCATGGGAACATCATGCTTAAAAGTGGCTGAGTCTTATCAAGATCACTCCACTTTTCTAATTCAGCCTGTCTAACACCAGACCCAACAAGCAGGACATCACCAGAAACACCAAAATTTTTAAGTTCTATAACCTTATTGATATCGATGAGATGATCAGGGCTAGCCACCCTCATTGCCAATACGGGAACCAGTGTTTGGCCGCCAGCAATGATACGGGCATCATCACCATACTGGTCTAACAAATTTAAAATATCTGCTTGGGAGTTGACCTGGTGCATGACAAATGGAGCAGACTTCATTTACCAACTCCCAATATGGTAAAGAATCTGCTAAGCAAGAGTTTAAATAAACCTTCCTGTTTTGCACCGGCTTCTTTTGCAAGCGCCCTAAACAGCTGATCTAAGACCAATCGAATTGCACCCTCTAATAACCTGCTACCAATTGCTGCAAGCTTTCCTGATACCTGAGCTTGGTAGTCGTACTTTAAAACAGTAGTGCCTCCATCATTCTTCAGACTTACTTGACCCATCCCCAACGCCATTCCAAGTGGGCCACGACCCTCTCCACCTAAGGAAAAACTATCAGGATCTTGAATATTTGTTAAATTAACTTTGGCTACAAATCGAGCCTTTGCAATACCAATTCGTACAACTGCTATGCAATCAAACTGAATACCATCTGATATAGATGTTTTACGTATGGATTCACAGCCCGGAATAACATTTTTTAACCTCTCCGGATCAAGTAAAACTGCAAAGATACTTTCTGGAAGAACCTGCAACCTAACTTCACCCTGAGCTTTCAAAGGATAATCAGCATTTGAGACCATTGAAGAAGTCTGATTCGACGGCTTATCAAGCTTAAGCGAACCCTTTTTTACAAGAAGTGCATGAATTCGACTTGGGGTTGCAGGCAGGATAATATCCTCGATATCTAATGCGTCTGCAATTGCATTTGCAATACAAACTGGAGTACTCATACTATTTCCCTCGCCAATTCCTTTGGCGCCCAAAGGAGTGAATGGGCTTGGAGATTCTTGGTGATAAATTTTTGGAGTACAAATATCACTTGCAGTCGGTAGGCGATAATCTGCAAAAGTTCCGGACAGAAAATTTCCATCACTACTATAGACAAACTCCTCAAAAAGAGCTGCCCCAACAGCTTGTGCATAGGCACCATAAATCTGTCCATCTGCTAAAGCTGGGTTTAATATTTTTCCTGCGTCATGTACGGTAATGTATTGATCAACTTTTGCCGAGCAAGTTTCCGGATCTATCTCGATCCCACAAGCATCGATAGCAAAACCATACGCAGCGGAAGTATTAATTCGATCACCCTCATCAGGCGCCTCTAAAACATCTGCGCTCCAAAAGTGCGTTTCCTGTAGCGCAAGAATGGCCTCAGGTCCAAGAGCCTCTCGAATCAATCCTGGAGACCAATGGAAATTTCCGCATAATCTTGAGAAAGAAATGCGCCTGGTCTCATCTCCTGCTACCGATATGTTTTCATTTGCAAATATTAAGTCTTCTGGCTTTGCCTGCAGTGCCTGCGCTGCATAATCAGCAATTCGAGCCTTTAACTTTTCCGCCGCAAGAAATACTGTACCCGCAACTGCTCCAGCAAAACGACTTGAATAGTTTCCGGCGGCAATTGACCATGCATCTTTAGCAGTATCAAAATCAACATTCACCTGAATTTGTGAAGGCAAGACACCAAAAACATCTGCTAAAAGCTGGCTGATAACGGTTTGATGGCCTTGGCCAGCTGGTGCTGAGGCGATATTTGCAGAAATATTTCCAGAAGGGTCAATACTTACAGTTGCTGAGGTGATCGCTCCATTTTTAGGACCGGCTTTTGCTCTTTGCTCTTTTGTAAGAACGGTTGTGATGTAACCCATATTAGAAACTGAAGGTTCAACAATCGATGAAATACCAATGCCGTAGTAACGTCCCTCTTTTTTTGCCTGCTCCCTACGGTCTAATATTTTTCGAAACTCTGGAGAACCCTCCAGTATTTTCAAAGCCTGTTGGTAGTTACCAGAATCTAGTAATGCTCCTGCAGCAGCCCGATATGGAAATTGATCTTTTTGAACATAATTTAGCGCTGCAATTTCTTGATGCGTTTTACCTAACGTTTTAGCAATTTTATGAATCAGACGTTCCAGGGCATAATAAACTTGAGGACCGCCAAAACCCCTTACCAGTCCAGTAGGAGTTTTATTAATCAATACAACACGATTACGAATTTTTAAATTCTGAATTTGATATGGACCTGTAACGCACCCATGCATGCGATAAAGAGTTGCTGGCTCAGGAGCCCTTAAATAAGCACCGCAATCTTCAATTTGATCATAATCTAGCGCTAATATCTTTCCATTTCCATCCACTGCAGCACGTAAATGAGTGTGTCGGGATGTTGCAGAAGTTGCTGCCTGAAGATGCTCTAAGCGATCCTCAATAAACTTTACTGGGGCGCCAGCTTTACGCGATGCTAAACAGCTCATGATGATGTATGGCAATACTGATTGTTTAACACCAAAACTACCGCCTGAATCTGGGGCAACATGATGACGTAATTTTGTTCCGGGAATCTTAAGTGCAGCAGCCATGACTACTTGTAATGAGAATGGCCCCATAAAATTTGACGTTACTTCATATGAGGAGTCCGCCTCCCGCCATTGTGCAATAACACCCCCTGTTTCTATGGGTGTACAAGAATTGCGAGGATAGCGGATATCCACTTCAATGACACTGGCAGCCTGTTGGAAAGCAGTATCTGGATCACCGTATTGAAATGAGCGATCTGAAACACAATTACTACCAATATCCTCATGCAAAATGACGGAATTATCTTGCAGAGCAGCATCTACATCGACTAAAGCAGGAAGAGGCTGAATATTGACCCCAACCCTCTCAACCCCGTCTTCTGCCAGCGCACGTGATTCAGCAATGACTACTGCTATAGGCTCTCCCACATAGCGCACGTATTCGCTAGCCAATACCCACTGACGCATAGAGGTTTTCACAGCAACCACCAATGGATTAGACCAGGCCTGGACATCCTTGAGCGTCAAAATAGCCCTCACACCCCTAATCTGTAATGCCTGCTCAATGTCCACTGAAATAATTTTTCCATGAGCGATTGGAGAGCGCACAACTGCTGCGTATAGCGTTCCAATAGGCAAAGGAAGATCATCGAGGTAGCGACCTCCCCCCGTCAGAAGAGCAACATCTTCTACGCGTTCACATGACCTGCCTAAATAATTTGCACTTGGTTTCAATCTACTCTTTTCAGCTGAATTAATATAAATTAATGCTGAAAGAAGCTTAATCATCGGATAAGCAGCATGCTTACCCTAAAGTCCGACTGCTTACCTTAGAGTCTGATTATATGCATCAGGTAAACCCTAGGAGTCTAGCTTGGGTGCCTTTTCTACTTGCTGACGATAAAGGCTTGGGGTAACCCCCTGGTGCTGTTTAAAAAACCGAGTGAAATGACCTTGCGCAGAAAACCCCAACTCATCGCCAATATGTATCAAGCTCTCATCCTTATCAGCTAGAGCGTCGAATGCAAATTCCATTCGAAGCACATTAGCAAATACTACTGGCGACAATCCAGTACAACGTCGAAAGAGCTCAAAGAAGTGTGAGCGAGATAGATTAACGCTTTTAGCGACTAATGCGATGTCATTAAAGCCTTGGGGAGATGTACGCATTAGGTGAATCGCCTTCCTAATGCGCGGATCCATAAAAGCCAATGTATTTCCAGAGCTTCGTAAATCGCCAGCAGTTATAACATCGGTATTTTCCATAAAGCTTAAAGTAAGCTCTAACAACATAGACTCAAGTTGGTCATGGGCAATTTGATCTGCCCACCATAATTCCATCGATATCTTTTCCAAAGCCTTTTTTTGATAAACGCCCATGGTAGATAGATTATTAATAAAAAAACGGGGATGACTGCTGGCTAAGAATTTTTTACTAAAAGATGCCAACCATTTTGGCTCAAGATAAAGAGCTAGCAAAATTGGATTATTGCTACCAACCGGTAGATGAAGATATGAATGCTCCTCCCAGGCATTAATCAGTACTGCATTACTGTCAGTCAATGGACAATTTTTTCCTCGGACCTGAAAAGCAGTGTCAGGACCGCCGACCTTGCATAAAATGTGGCAATGATGATGCGCATGGGTAACCAAGGGCGCATCCATTTCTAGTAGCGCCACGCGACCAAACTCTCCATGAAGTAGTCGAATTACTTTAGACATAATTAATCATCTCACAGACCTAGATTTGCTGGGAGGTAGGTTATATTGCAGCGCAAAAGAAAGGCCCTAAGATTTCAGGACTTTTTAAGCATCATCTATTTCATCTTTATTGGGTGCAAATCGGTACAGTGTGCGTGCGCTACTTCTGCTGCAGGGATCGAGGCTTATACGGTATAGAATCTAAGGGAATCTACTAATCTCAACAGTGATAACTAGGTTTGAGTTCGAGTCTTAAATAACCTATTTACCAAAAAATATGACTATAAACAATCTATTTTTAGAAGACTTAACTATTGGGCAAAAATTTACATCAGGCATCGCTTCAGTACAAGAATACTTAATTCAAGAATTTGGATCCCAATATGACCCACAACCATTCCACACCAATAAAGAGCTAGCAAAAAATACTTTTTTTAAAGGGCTGGTAGCCAGTGGGTGGCACACTGCAGCAATAACCATGCGATTACTTGTACAGAGCAATCTCAAGCCTGCTGGCGGCCTCATCGGTGCTGGTATTGACGAACTAAGGTGGCCAATTTCAGTTTATCCAGGAGATGAGCTACACCTAGATATAGAAATTATAGAGACAAAAAGATCGGCATCAAAACCAAATAGAGGGTTTGCAAAAATTAAAGTGCTTACGAAAAATCAAAACGAGTCTATTGTAATGAGCTATGTAGCCACTTTAGTAGTAGAAAGCAAAATAAAAATTTAGTTCGAATTCAGTAAAAAGAGATGTTGTTTAAATATTTAAATATGCAAAGCATTGCTCAATTCACCCACTGCATATACCTAATCAGAGTTAAAGCAAAAATGAGCTCGAACAACAACATAAACATTAGTTTTAAGGTGTTAAAATCAGGTGTTCACCGCCACCGAGAACCTTGTTGTTGGGCCGAACGTCATGGGTCCGACATGCCATTGGCCGGCTAGGAGTCGGTTCAACCGACATTCCAAGCGCCCTTTTAAATGACGCTTGTAGCTTAATTTCAGATTTAAATAAGGGTCGATGCGTAAATTTGTCGGTTTACCCGACAAAACTACTGATCACCCAGTTGCCCATAGCGCCTGGGAATCCCCCGCGCTATACCCAAGGCCTCCCCCACGCTAGCCAAGCAGATCCATGATTGGGCCAATAGACCACAATCCTCCAGCCTACTTTTATATGAACCGATATGAAATTTGGCCTGCCCAGCACGATTCGAACGTGCGACCTAGATCTTAGAGGAATCTGTAGTTGCTGGAAAATCTGTGTATTTTCATGACTCAGAGAGTAAAAACTGGACTGTGTAATAAACTGTGCAATGCAGTTTGGGCTATTTGGGCGACCTGAATTATTTACTGTCGGTTAAACCGACAAAAGATACCTTGAGTGAATAACTAAAACTCGCTTTAGCATTCATAGGTATGAAGTCTTTCTGGAATGATCACATTTTTCCATTCCAAGTTCTCTCGAATACTTTCCGCGAACACCGATGATGACTCAGGCTCTCCGTGCACGACAAAGATACTCTTTGGAATGCTATCGAATCCTGTTAGCCAATCTAGCAGACCCGCTTGGTCAGCATGGGCTGATAGGCCTCCAATTGTATGAATAGAAGCTTTCACTGGCACCTCTTCTCCAAACAATCTGACCTTTTGCGCTTTATCTACAAGGCGCCTACCTAAGCTGCCATAAGCCTGAAAGCCAGTAATAATGATGGCGTTTTGTGCACGCGGTAGATTGCTGGCTAAGTGATGGACAATGCGTCCTGCATCACACATACCACTAGCAGAAACAATAATTGCCCCACCTTTGATTTTATTAAGGGCTTTAGATTCCTCCACGTCCGCTATAAATCGCAAGTCCACAGCATTAGGATGATTTTGATACCACTTGAAAGTGTCTTGAGAAAGATTGTCCATTTGTGAGAAAAAGCGCTGAGTGAGATGCGTGGCAGCAGTTGCCATCGGCGAATCAACCCAAATATTTAAATGGGGTAATCGTTTTCTTTTCACAAGGTCAATTAGCAGAAATAAGATCTCTTGCGTTCTACCAACTGCAAAAGCAGGCATCACAATATTTCCATGGCCAGACAAGGTTGAATTAACAACTTCAACTAACTCATCTTCGGTAGCCTGTAAATTGCGATGCAAGCGATCACCATAGGTTGACTCAACCACTAACACGTCGGCACTAGTAATCAAATCTGGATCTGGCATCAAGACTTTTCCCTTCATGCCAATATCCCCTGAAAAAACACAACGCTTTTTCTGTTTAGCATCTTCAGTGATATCAATTACTGCAATAGCAGATCCTAAAATATGTCCCGCATTACGAAACTCCAACTCTATGCCAGGCGCTAATGTCTTAGTTTGCCCATACTCTAAAACTTCAAATTGCGTTAAGGTCATCTCGACCTCTTCTCTTGAATAGAGCGCTATGGGCATTTCACCACGCCACTTACCCGCCTTCTTTTTCCGCTCCGCCCTATCGACATCAGCACGCTGTAAGTAAGCGCTATCAGGTAAAAGTATCTTTAATAATTCAAGAGTGGCGCCAGTACAATAAATGGGTCCTTTAAATCCTTGTGCGCATAAGCGTGGCAAGAGACCGCTATGGTCAATATGAGCATGAGTGAGGACAATAAAATCGAGATCTTTGGGTGAAAATGGCAAGGCCTCTAAATTTTTATTCGTTGCCTCGCGACCCCCCTGAAACATTCCATAATCGACCATGAAATGCCTAGTCCTTCCTGACAGCATCACTTCTACCGAATGACGTGAGCCAGTGACCTCACCTGCAGCGCCGAGAAATTGAATCTTCATATCCTTAGCATACTCTCTAGCAATAGAGTCTGCTGGTATTTTAAAATCTCTTTGAAGTCTTAGGGTGGAAATTCAAATTTAGATAGTGGCAACCAAAAAAACAGACAGGCCATATGGCATGCCAATACATAAGTGAACGGCAAGTGCTGCTGGCGGCACAAGCCAGCGATTAAAGCCTAGGCCAGCAATTGTTCTTTCTTTGTCTAATAAATGAAACACGCTACAACCCTTTAAATTAAACATTTGGCAATAATGTCTTATTAGTCTAGACTGAAATCTGTATATTTAAAATTACTTCTATAAAGAAAAGGGTTTGCATGAAAGTATTGTTACCAGTTGATGGCTCAAAATCATCACTCAATGCCGCAAAATATATTGCCAAGATGGCTAAAAATTCTCGCAGTCCAGTTAGCGTTACTTTAATTAGCGTTCATGATGACATTGGCTTAGGGCATGTAAAGCAATTTGTTGCCAAAAGTGTTGTGGATGACTACCTACGAGAGCTCAGCGAGAAAGAGTTAAAGGCTGCACAAAAGATTTTAGATGCTGCCGGCGTTAAACATAACATGGCCATTAAGCGCGGGCATGTTGCCGAGGAAATCATCAGTCTTGCCAATAAAGATAAAGTGGACATGATTGTTATGGGCGCCAAGGGACGTAGTGGTTTTATGGACGTCTTAATGGGCTCAGTAGCACAATGTATTAGTAGCTCAGCAAAGCAACCAGTACTACTAATAAAATAAAAGGTTTATAAGTTTCAAGTTAGAGAATGGCGAACGTCCAATTTTGTCGGGTAAACCGACAAATTTACTCTTCGCCCTGTTGCCCATAGTCAGCCAGAATCCGCCACGCTGACTCAAGGTGAACCCAACGCTGCTCAAGCTCGACCATGATTAGCCACAATCGAGCCAATAGATAAGCCTGAAACTTCATTAAATTAGGATATTTGGCCTGCCCAGCACGATTCGAACGTGCGACCTACGCCTTAGCTAAAAGTGGTCTGTAAGGTCTCAACAAATATATCGGCCTGATTAACTGCCCAAGCGGCATCTTCTTCCAAAATGGAATCCCCTTTATAGTCCGCCATCAATCTCAGATCCTCGACTTTGTTTAGTGACTTGCCAAGCTCTACGGAAACTTGACCAGATTTAACAAGCTCAAGACTGAATTTTGATATAAGACCATTATGGGTCTTTGTATTGACTGTTGATTCATCGATACCAGATGCCAAAAGAGCTGCCCTAGCAGCATCAAACATAGCGTAATAAGCACGGTTACAAGCACCATCAACATCCCCAGCATTTAACAAAATTCGAGCTGAAGCTGCTGCAGTTTGAGCTTTAGTAAAAAGTTCTTTCGCCCTCAAAGAACAATGCCTTCATTTTGAATATTCCTTAAAAGACTCGGATTAGAATAATTTTCTGGGTGATCCCACTCCTCCTGCCAAATAGGTAGAGGCTGAATGCGAATGCCGGAGTCCAATAGAACATCATAGGCCAGATCATCCATCGCAAACTTAGTAGCCATAAAGCGGCCCGGTTTGCCTCGCAATAAAATAGCAATATCAGCATCACTCTCACCTTGGTGCGTATTGCGAGCACGACTACCGAACAAAAAAGCCTTGCTGACATCATATTGATGTGCAATTTTTTCCATAAATGCATGAGCTGCATTTTGAGTAGCTAAGTCGATCAGGGCTGTATTCATTTGATGTAATTATGCTAAGAAATAGGTATCTGAGCAACAGATACGCACTAAATAGGGGTACTAGTTGAAGTTTTTGGCCTGCCCAGCACGATTCGAACGTGCGACCTACGCCTTAGAAGAATTCGCGGCTGCTGGAATGTCTATTTATTTCAATGGCTTACAGCTTAAAAATGGCACTGTGTAATAAACTGTGCAATGCGGTTTAGGTAATAAAGCTTCAAAATAAAGATAGAAAATATCTCAAAGTTAGGTAGTTTTGACTATTGCTTGCTGTTTTTGCGATGCAACTGTCCAATTGCCTCGAAGCCCAAAGTAAAGGCCTCCTGCCCAAAGGGAAAAATGTAAATAGTCAGCCAACATAAACGATATCAAGCTCTCTGGTTTTATCACCACCCAAATTACACCAGTTGTAATGCAACACATCGTAATACCGCAAAACCGTGTTAATAAATCCCCAAGAACAGAAAAGTAAAAGCTATCTCGCAAAACCGGTAAAGTAGCTAAAGCACCTATCAATAAACCTAGCCCCGCTCCAATTTCACCATAGACAACTACCGTCCAAACAATTGGAATCAACCCAAAAGATTCACCGCCGGCAGGATCAAATGGTAATTTAGATAAACCCTGTTGAATGAATATTAAACCTAAAGGTATTCTTAAGAGAATATGACTAAAACTAAAGTCTGGTAATCGACTCCAATAATTCTTCATAAATGCCATGGCCGCTTCCTTATACATATGGTTAATCTTAACTAAAATTATTCCATTAAATGAGAAAATGCGTATTTTTTAAAACAACAATAAATTCAATACTTTAGATTAAAAATTAAGCAACTGTGTAATGCCAAAGTAAGGTTTCACCATGTTACTTCAAAATTTTTTTTATGAATTAGTGGGCATCATATTAAAAAACGCTTAATGCTTAAATGACTATTTGCTCAAAGCCTAGGATGCTCTATCTAATTATCTTTTTTGTTTAAAGTCTCAACACGAGCGAGCCTTTCTTCATCCGTTAACTCATCACAACGACTCGCAAAATCTGGTGTGCGCAAATAGGCCTGCGTACCTTGCCTGGGACCATAGATCTTCTTAGAAAGTTTAAATACTCCCCAAGTTATAAAAGCCATGCCGATGACAGCAATATGACCAAACATGTTGTACGCGATGCCATCAAATTTCTTAAAGTACACGCCAAAGGCAAGACACCAAAAACAAGCCAGCAAGATGGAAGCAATTAACTTAACTTGTATCGGAGCGTATTTCAGTGGGTTCGTGTTGGGGTTTACAAGCTTAAAGCCTGAGTTAATCAGGTAATAAAACATCTTTAGTAGACCAAACATAAGTAAATCCTTGTGGTTTTGGAATATGCTCTATTGGTAAGCAGTCCCAGTTTTTCAACAATAAAGATTAAATCCAGAAGGGTAGAGCTAAGTAAAACTACTAATTCATATTGCTAGGTTTTTGTTTACTGCAGTGTAGACAGCACACTTAAAGGCTGACCACATAAGTAATCAGCCCTTAAACTAATTACTTAGGCATGAGTACAGTATCAATAACGTGTATTACGCCATTATCAGCAACGATATCCGTTTTGATGACTTTAGCGTTATTAACCATGACACCATTAGAGGTTGTAATAGTGAGATCTGAACCTTGAACTGTTTTGAGCTTACCTGCTTTAACGTCAGCTGCCATCACTTTGCCAGGAACAACATGGTAAGTTAAAACAGCAGTCAGCTTAGCTTTGTCTTTTAAGAGTGCGTCTAAGTCTGCTTTTGGTATTTTTGCAAAAGCCGCATCGTTAGGTGCAAAAACAGTAAAAGGACCTTTGCCTTTAAGCGTATCAACTAAACCTGCAGCTCCTAAGGCTGTAGCTAAAGTTTTAAATGAACCTGCACTAACAGCTGTGTCAACGATATCTGCAGCTTGTACTGATAATGTCATACCAAAAGCGAGAATACTCGCAATTAAAGCCTTCTTCATAGTCAACTCCGTTCGTTAATTTATGTCACATCAGAAATATGATGTGACCATAACTTACCAGTTTTTTAAGAATATTTAATGACTACATTTATAGGGTTAATAAAATAATCAAAGGGCAACTCTATGATTAAGTTGAGCAACCTATGAACAAACTGTGCAATCACTGTGCAATGGACTTTAACAGCCCCATCGCTACTGTATCCGCTTGAATTGCTTGAGGTTTTTGGCCTGCCCAGCACGATTCGAACGTGCGACCTACGCCTTTAGATATTAAGACTTCGAATAATTGCAGATAATTCATCGAACGTTTTGTATCCAGTAATAGGCATAAAACTTTTAGGCGAAAAATCTTTTTCACCGATCAATATTGCCGGTAATCCTTGGAAACCATAGGTCTTAAATTCTTGTTCATCAGCCATGACGTGCTTAGTCAGCTCACTGCTATCAAGAGCCTGCCTTAACAGTTGGCAATCAATTCCACTCTGGGAAGCAATTTGCATGACCACCTCTTCATTGCCAATATCAAGTCCTTCTAAAAAGAATGCATCGAATAATGCTCTAGCAAGCTTTAGCGATAACCCCTGCGAATTAGCAAAGTACACACTCTCTTGTGCAAGCCATGTATAGGTCAGAAATTTTGGCGTTAAGAGCTTAAGCCCCTCATTTACAACAATGAGCTCTAGCTTGGCCTCATCAAAAGTATTGATATAGGACTTTGACGGCAAAATATTGCCATCGACTGGAGTTAACTCAAATGCCCTCCACACTATCTCCACTCTGTCTTGATACTGCGCTTGTATTTTTTCAAGAACAATAGTTTGAAAATAACTATATGGACATTCAAAATCAGCCCAGACTTGAATCTGAATCATCGTATTTTTACCTTTAGTAACTCACTACATTCATCAATTTTTTATATACGCCTTGCCAGCAAAACTGCTACGGCTGAGCCGCTACCCACCATAGCGCACCATGCTCTTAGGGCTAAGGGTAATGAGGGGGAGGCTTTTGATCGTGCCTCATTTTTATGATTAATCTCATCGGCTTGACAACGGACTAAGAGGTCAAGCAATTGCTCATAGCCCCTATGTATTTTAAGGTGATTAATCTGCCCTTGGTAGTGCTGCTCTACAAATGTCTCAACTGCATCAATAGTGGCATAGACCGCTTTTCTGCCAAATAATGCTGGTATGGCTCCTGTTAGCCATCCCGCTATCCGCCATGGCCCTAACAAACGGCTACGATACTTTTCCTCAAAGACAGCCTCTATCAGCCGCAAGTGCTCTGCCTCAGTTGCTCCATGTTCTTTTGCAAAACAGATGAGCTCCTGATTCTTAAATAGGGTTGCAATAGCGATGATTCCTTTGTAAATATAGACGGCGCCTGTTTCACCCGCATGATCAGATCGAAGTTCTTGCTCTAGGTATTCAGAGTATGAAGCTATGCCAGGCTCAATCACGGCGCTCATCTTAAACATGCCCTGATGTAACTGACTATCTCGTCATAAAACTGTCGCATTTTTTGAATCAATCTCACTTCTATTGTTGAAGATAATCACTAAAATCAAATAGTGAGTTAGGGCCTAGTTTTTTGGGCTTTTTTACATCCTTACTTTAATTGTCATTACGCTTTTGCACCTACCTTAAAAAAAAGTCGCCAGAAGGCGACTCAAAGCCTTTTGATGCGGCTCTAAAGGAAGTTCTTATCTTCTACCTGTCCAGGCTTTTACGTATAAAACTACTAATAAAGGGGTTTTTAACGGCTCTGCACCATCAAAAAATTGAGCGCATACTACTTAAGTATTAACCCTAACAGATAAAATTCAAGGATCCTTAAATGAACAAGTTCAAACAGTTTCTTAATAATTTGGCCTTAGCTTTGATTGATGCTCGCAAAGCATATACCAAGCGTCATTTGAACCAATTATTGGGCTCATAACCATTTAGGTGACCATCAATGCGCCTGAGTGTATTTCGTTATAGAGTCTGGGATAAGCAAGATAGAAACCAGCCTCAAATTGCACCCTTCTATGCCGTCCGAGAATATATTGAACAGCTAGAGGGGGTATCCATTATTGAGGAAGATTTCTTAGAAGTGGATGAGTCCGATCTTGATATTCACGGAAGAATAGCCGCTAACTAATAGGAATGCTCTTAAAGGAAAAGTACTATGTCTATGTTTCGCAGTCTTATAACCTTGTGTTTTATCTTAATATTGTCCAACCAGTCATTTGCCCAAGCAATCTCTAAAGATTATCAAAAGAATTGCGCTCGCGAGCAAGTAGCTGAACATCAAGGCATTAAAGGCAAAGCGCTGACTGAGGAAGACTTTACCGCTTATTGCAATTGCCAAGCAGACTTCATTTCTAAAAATGCTTCAAATCGGCAAGTTAATGAATTAGTCATGAATCCAAAAGCAAAGCCTGAATGGCTGAAGGTTATAGAGTTAAAAGCACTGAAAGCTTGTATTACAGATCCCAAAATGAGTACATAGGACTTGGGAAATGATGGATAACTTCGGTCCTGTTATCTTGCTTGAAGTAGTGCTGGTGTTTGGAGGGATTTTGCTATTTGCCTGGTGGCAATTGCGTGATCTTAAAAAGGAGCGAGAAAAAGACCAGAAGAAGAAAGCACAAAATACGGAGCTGGATCGCCAAGAATGTAAATGATGATTATTAGGATTGTTAGCTTATTTACATTATTGTTTGCAGCTAATCTCACACTGGCGCAGCAGACTGCCCCACCAGGATATGTCTCTATCTCAGCCAGCGCTGATGGCATCGGTAAGCGCTATATGGATCGTGAAATCTCAGGGGTCATGGGCTGGCAAGGTGCCTCATGGCTTGAGCGGGATAAGCGGGAGCGCGAAGAGCGCACAGATTTATTGCTAGAAACATTGGCATTGCAACCAAGCATGGTTGTTGCGGATATTGGCGCCGGTACCGGCTACCTATCCCGTCGCATGGCTCCGCTGGTGATGCCAGGCGGAAAAATTATTGCACTGGATTTACAGCCCGAAATGGTGAATATTCTACAAACCGGGGTAAAACGCTCTAAGCTTTCGCAGATCGAAGTAAGGCTGGGTTCAGTCGACGATATTAAATTACCTAAGAACTCTATCGATATGGCCATTATGGTCGACGTGTATCACGAACTGGCCTACCCTTATGAAGTAATGAACAGTATCATGCAGGCCCTCAAACCCCGAGGTCGTATTGTTTTAGTGGAATACAAAGCAGAAGATGCGCGCGTACCAATCAAACCTCTACATAAAATGAGTGAGGCGCAAATTAAGCGGGAAGCAGGTATTTTCGCTTTAGATTGGGAGCGAACTGTAAGCACCCTGCCATGGCAACATGTTGTGGTGTTTCGTAAACGAGAATAAATCTGTTGCATTCATGAGAATTAATTAATAAGAGTGAGTCAAGCTTGAAGTGATTACCGTAAAACACAATACAGAGCTTCTTGAATTTGAAACCCTAGACCAAGCAATGGCTTGGGCGAAAGAGCTAGGTGAGTTTGTAACAATTCAATTCAATGGCACCGAAGTAGTAGGAAAGTTCGGAGCCGATGGTATCTTGGATGGTAAGTTTCCAAATGGCGAACTCTATACATGGAAAAAACGTAGAAGGCAGTAGAAATTAATTGATTCTGCGGATATGCCTACACACTCCTCTATTTAAAGTTTCTATCAAAAGCCTTTTATTCATTGGTACAGGGTTAATTTTTTATTAGGTTTTTGGCCTGCCCAGCACGATTCGAACGTGCGACCTACGCCTTAGAAGGGCGTTGCTCTATCCAGCTGAGCTATTAAAAGCCCTGCTAAATCAATGACTAAGCTGCCAATTAAGCAACTAGACAGTGTTCTTGGACAACTCCTTGGACAAGTAGGTCTAGACAAATGGCTTCTATTACACAACGCAGTGGCTCTTACAGAGTGCGAATCTTTCGCAAGAACGACAAACCCATCAGCAAATCCTTTAGTAGTGAACCAGAAGCAACTCAGTGGCTTAAAAAGACGCAGGCACAGCTTGAACTGGGTCTCTATCAGGAAGAAGTTAAAAATCAGGTCACGGTAAAGGTAGGGTTTAGTGAAGCAGTAGAAAAATATATCCCTGCTCATTCGGTTCATAAGGGTAATCACAAGACAGAAGCTGGAATACTGAGAATTCTCGCCAGTCGCTGGGAAGGTCGAAGCCTTAGTACTATTAGTAAACAAGACATTGTTTTACTCAAAGACGACCTCTTAGCCAAGGGTCGAGCAGCCTCAACAGTCAATCACTATCTAAACGCCCTATCCCAGCTTTATCAGATAGCCATTAATGAATGGGGACTAAATGTTACTAATCCCATCACAGGCATTAAGAGGATGTCTGAACCACAAGGACGAATGAAAAGGCTTTCAATAGAAGCGGAAGCCACCCTGCTCGTCTGCTGTCATGAGCTGAGCTTAGACTATCTTGCTGACATTATTGTGGTCGCTATAGAGACTGGAATGCGGTGCGGTGAAATTCTGTCGATGCGATGGGAAGATGTGGATTTTATCAATCGCAGAGTTTTACTTAGAGACACCAAGAATGGAGATTCGAGACAAGTACCACTATCGTTTCGAGTGAAAACAATCCTAGAGCAACTTTCCAGCAGAGATACTGGCGACCTAGTATTTCCATATTGTCGCTGGGCAATCAGAAGACATTACATAAGAGTAGTTAAGCAATCAGCAAAAGCTCACAAGGGAGTGCAGAATCCATTTACTGATTTACGCTTTCATGACCTAAGACACGAAGCTCTGAGTAGGCTATCTGACAAAGGCTTAAATGTGATGGAAATCGCTCATGTTAGCGGACACCGAACCCTAGCAATGCTCAGACGCTACACACATCCTTGCCATGAAACTTTATTGGGTAAATTGGATAAGGAATTAAATATTAAATTAGCGGGCTAGGAACTGCTAACAGCTCATAGTGAACCAAAGTCACCGAAGAATGCTGAGACTACTTTGCTTACATTAATCTAAATAGTGAAAGTTGAGTAATTTATAAACGTCAGCTAAGAGGCTATCGACATCCCTCTTGGTCTACTTGCTGACGGCACTATGTTGGAGGAAATGATTGATTTTGCACTGCAACAGTAATTTAAATTAATATCAATAATGATTTATTGAGGTATATTTAAAACTCAAATTTTATATTTATGGAATCGAAAATCTTTTATCCCATCGATTAGATAACAAAAGGATGTAATGAAAAATTTAAAATTATCAGTTCTCAGCTTTGCTATGCTTTTTGCTAGCACTGCCTTTGGTCAAAATTTAAATCGTATGACTGGCTATGGAGACCCTGCAGTTATAGAAGTCGTTGCATCTTCGGCAAAAGTCACTAATGTTAGCGGCAAATTAACGATTACCTTAAATGATGTTGATAAGCTAGCAGCTATAGCTACAAATCTGCACCAAAAAAATCGACTTTTTGATGCCTTTCCTGTGAGCGAGCTTCCTAAGGCTTGGAACTCATGCAATGCTATGAAAGAGGAAAAGAAACTTTGGAATGAAGACGGATTAAATAGTATTGTTATTTTCCATAGTGGAGCAGATTCAGACTCAAAAAATACTCACCTAGCCAAAGCACCACTCGTTACTGCACCTAAAGATAAAACTCGAACCTCCGGTGCAGACGAAGGAATAGCAAGATTAATGTTAATAAATGCAAAACTAGCTAACAATGATTTGTCATTTGACATTCCAAAGGGTGTAATAGCAGCAGGAAGCTATACAAGGGTGAGAGTGCTTACGGAGTGCATTATATTCGCCGGACAGCCTTAAGCCCGGTTCCAATTAATCTTCCACACAGTAAAACTAGTAGGGCTGAGCATAGACCGTAATAGAAACTGTATAAACTAGTTTTATTGCTCAATTGAAGCCACTCTTCGGAGTGGTTTTTTATTTAATCAAACCACAGGAACTGATTATTATTGGCTTGCTAGACCTTATCCTCAAAAAAACTACTGTGAACTAGTCATATTCCCGATTAGTTGTTTGAGTGCCTGAAAAGCAGCACAGACTAGGATATGCTTTAAGTATTCATCAAGATTCAATACTAAAAAAGCTAGACCTAAATTGGTAACCGTAAAACACAATACAGAAACTCATGAGTTTGAAACACTAGACCAAGCAATGGCTTGGGCAAAGCAATTAGGTGAATTTGTAACGATTCAATTCAATGGTTCAGAGGTTTTGGGTAAGTTCGGAGCTGATGGAATCATGGATGGCAAGTTTCCAAATGGCGACCTCTACACATGGAAGAAACGTAGAAGAAATTAAATGAGTATTAACTCTGGCATTTCAATCTACTAAAGGTAAACATTAAACATGTCTAGGTCATTTTTGTTAGTTCTATTATTTTCGTGCAATGCCCATGCTGGTTTATTTGATTCATTCAAAGACCCGGCGACATTAATACTGAATCAAAAGCAATGCTTCATAGGAGGAAATGCAGGTGAGATGATTAATGGCGACTTTATTGTTAACGGGGTCGCAGTAATATTCAAATTAAAAAAGTTAGATAAAAATCGAGTCTCATTCGAGCGAATGCGTAACGAAGATTCAGCCCCTTTTGTGGCAAATGTCAAAGTAATGGGGAGTCAGATAAATACCTTCGCTCCGAATGGTTCAGTTTTAATTTATTGCAATTTAAGTTAGGTGTTGACTTTGCTATCTCAAACCTGCTAAAGGTAGTTCTAGACAACTTACTAGGACACTCAGATGCAGCCATTACAAGATGAAGTAAATATTTTCCCATCAAAAGAGCGTTTAAACCCTATTTTAGAGCGATTCAAGCAATCCTCCTTTCAGCCAGACATTCAGTCCTATGTCACCCTAGATGCAAAGATTTACGAAGATAAAACCTATTGGTTGGAACTTCATGCGAAGTATTTTGGTACTGAGATGGAGATATTTCTTCATAAGCATCATGGGGAACTAGATGAAGCCATGAAGTATCTAAAGAGCTTAAATCAGCTCACTGGAGATATGATGGATTTCATCAAAAGGCATGATTTAAGAACGCCGATAGAGCAATACTAAGGAATACTATGTCAAATCAGTTTGATATGTGGATGGAGTTTTGTGAGTCATTAAGACCAGATTTAGACAATATTTGTTTTTTTCCTGATTCAATTCTCCCGCTTAAGAAGAGTCTTATATTGGAAATGCTTGCGAGTATCTATCAGGACTATAGAAATGATGAAGATAACCTAAGTCAACTTCAATCTATTGCTGTGAATGTGGGTTACTTGGGCAGATTTTCTGATGGCATTGCTGAAAAGTACTTAACTAGCATGGGCGGTAGATTGGCTCAATTACAGACAATGGATGCTGGTGACCCAGAAGCTCTCCTCAGTTTGCTTGATACATCAAAAGTAGACACAAAAAAAGACGAGGAGCTACTGCTGAGCTTCGCAAGCACCCTGCTTTCATTTTGTAAGTTAACTGGCTTTGACTTAGACAACATGATTACTTGGAATGGGCTAATTGGGATGGAGTCGAGTAAAGCTGTGAAAACCTACTATGAGACATCAAATAAATAGATGAGTGAAGCACCCTAATTGACTATTTTGCTTAGTTATTGAAAATTAATAGAAAAAAATATACATATAAATCAATGACTTACAAATATATTAATGGTTCAATATACGCCATTTTCCCTATATAAATCAATGACTTATAGCTATCAGCTGGTTTGAAATTTTAATTAGGTCGTGGTATAATATAGGTGTAGTTTTTAGAAAGACCCTTGCAAAGGGCTGAGACTCCATATGTATTAGCTTGGCAGTCAAAACAGCAAGTGACACTGGGATATAGAAAGCCCACTACAGAAGTCTGCGTAGGCGTTCACAACATAACCGCTTCAATTAATTACTGGATATTTGGTGGCTTTTGCCGTCAATAAATTCTAGAAATGGTTGATTTGGTTCGTTTGTTAACACCTAACGCAGGAACTGTATGCACACCATTCTAGAGACAACAAGTAATAAAACGCAGTCAATATCAGGAATCCCTAAGCAAGAGGTGGATGCCCTGCTTTCATTGCCTTATGGAGGAACAACGCTTCTTAGAAATCTATCGTTTAAGAATCTTCAGTTCGCCAAAAGGACATTAATTTCTTTGCATAAGGTACTAGAGGAGGACTTATTTCATCCAAGAAAAGACGCTAGAAAAAGAATCAAAATCGCTTATAGGCTAATCATGGCGAATCTTGTTGCCTGCGTGTTTCAGAAGAAAGAGCTATCAGTCTCTGGAACAGCAAAAAGTTATCTTAGAAAGGAATACCTAGGAAAGAGATTTCTCACTAAAAGGGCTGTAAACAAAGTTCTAGTAGCACTTGAAGATAACAACCTAATAGTTAAAACCAAAGGCAATCCTTTATCTAAAGAAGTAAATAAATATCTTCCAACAAAGCAATTAGAGAAGCTATGTCTTCCATTGATTTATAGCGTAGTAGAAGGCTACGATGAAAAGGAAACTAATAGTTGTTAATCCCAAGAAAGAGTCAGAGACGGAGCGATATTATGCGAACACGTTCAATATAGAGAATGAACAGACCTTAATTCTTCCTAAGACCCATCCAGATATAGTCAGACTAAGACGGATAAATGAGGCTCTACAGAAGGCTACATTTGCCTTTAAATCGCCCATTACAAGGGTTTACAGCAACAATGATGTCATCCAAGGTGGCAGACTGTATTGTGCCTTTCAGAGGCTTCCGGATAGACGAGCAAGGATAAGAATTAATACCCTGTTGAATGGTCTTCCGTGCGTTGAGGTTGACTTGTCTTGCAACCACCCAGCGATGCTCATGGCTCTCAATGGATTACAGATACCTAGGGATTGGTACAGCTATGTTGCAAGTAAAGCAAATTGCAATAGAAATAAGGTCAAGTTCTTAGTAACCAGAATGATTGGAGCAGAAGATAGGTCTATCGACCTTAGACCATCAACGGCTAAGAAAAATGGAATACCTATTACCGATATACCTTCAATTTGCGATAGAGAGCAAATTGAGTATGTTATTTCAACTGAATTTCCACAGCTAAATAAATCCTTATGCAAAGGAGGTATTGGAGTCTTTCTTCAAAACCTCGAAGGTGAAATCCTATTAAACGCAATGGATGCATTAGTCAATCAAGAAATATTGAGTCTGCCCGTTCATGACTCTTTGTGTGTTCAATACATTTTTGAAAAGGAGGCAAAAGATGCAATAGAAAAATCATGGATGGATGTTCTTGGAGTAGATTTCAAACCATGGATTAAGGTTGATTACTCAGACCACTTACCTAGTAAGCCTTAATTCTTTTCGGAAGTTAATTTAATAAGGAGTAGCAAATGGCAAATGCAAATTTAAAGCAAAACGTAGATGAATTCAAAGTTCATAACAACGCATGGTTCTTTCATTACGATGGAATTGAAGTAATGGTTATGAAACTCCCAGACTTTGATTACTGGGCTGGAGTGGATGGACATATATACAGCGTTAAAAGCGGAGCGATAAAGCGACTAAAGCCTAGTGACAACGGAATTGGTTATTTAAAAATTCGTTTATCTACAAAAGGTACTACGAAATCACACTACATTCATCGTTTAATAGCGAGTGCATGGTATGAGAACGCTGATGAAGATAGGATGGGAAATTCTAGAGATGAAATTAATCATATTGATGGTGACAAGTCGAACAATAAACTTTGCAATCTTGAAAGATGCAGTAAAGCTGAAAATGCTCAACATCTCAGCAGGGTACTAAAGGCGGAAGACTTTATAATCTCTAAAAGACAAAGGCTGAGCATTTAAAAAAGAAATTGAGGAGGTCTGCTTCGGCAGACTCTTCAGATTGCATTTATTGGGCAATAACTTTTTTATTTATATTAATAGTAGGATTTTTAGTGCTATCAAAGTCGCCAACTCTCCCATAAGAAACTAACTTGCTATCCTTAAATTGCAAAAAGAATTCAAAAGGCTTTCCACCAGTACAGTCATCGTCGATTGCATAAGCAGCACCAAAGGTAGCAAAGCCAATAAATGCACAACCAACGCCTTTTCCAACCCCTGTTCCCGGAGTTAATTTATAAACAAGATACTCAGTACCATCAACAGCTCTTGATGTTATTGGGTCTCCCATTGCAGCAATTGCATCTGATTTACTCATTCCAAGGCTGAGTTGATTTGTTTTCGAAGATGTTCCAGCACAAGCAACTAGTGAGCCAATTAATATCAATAAACTAATTTGAATAGCTTTCTTAGTTATTTTTGAAAACATATTTAAGACTCTTTCTTTTTCATTAAATAGTTTGCTACAGACTTAACTAAGCCGTCCTCGCCTGAATAGTCTAAAAATACCCATTGACCATTTGCATTGAATTCTAGAAAAATTAATTCGCCATTAACTTCCATTAAATCCATGCGACCCCAATCAACATTAATTTCTTTGCAGAATATTGAAACTGCATTTACTGACTTAGGGGATAACTCAATCCTGAACCATTCCTTTTTTTGACCTGTATAGTCTTGCTCCATCCTCCAATCCAAGCCTTTTAAATTTGAGCGGTCTCTCGAATATGCAAAATATTCCTCACCACATATAAAAATAGTGATGTCAGCTTTACTCTCAATTGTTTCCTGTAAGAACCATGGATAGTTAGGATGAAGCTGAGTTTTGTTGACGGCAGTTGTTGCCAATGCTTTGTTTGTATCAGTCAAACCCGATGTAAAGGATTTCGCAACCACCTCATAGCCTTCGAGAGATTTCATGCCTTCTAGATTAAAGGTTGCCAGAGTTGCTGGAGTCTTGAAATGTTTTGAAGCTATCGACAAGAGATTCATCTTGCCCATGTGATTGTGAAAATCATGTGGAGTGCCTTTGGTAAGACCTTTTAAGCGACACCAGTGATAAATCTCGCGGAATATGTACTTAACTTCCTCAACAACAAATTTTTCTTGGTTCAGAAGATAAAAGTTAAAGGCTTTCCACCAAAAGCATGATGTGACCGAATCTGAATCAATTGAATGCCCAGTAGGATTTGTAATCCTCCAGTAGTCGGGCTTGAACTCTAACCTGTAGTCATTAAATAGGTCGTAGTTGAATCGAAAAACATTTTCACCGCCTATTTCAGATACCAATAGGTCGCTAGTGCCATCACCCGAACCTGTAATGAGTAATAGCATCTAGCTTTTCAAATATTAGTCGTTATCTGAATCGTTTGGTTGACCATTAAAGCCATAGGTCTGTGTAGCGTTGAATGTAGGCATGCGTTGTGCAACTTGATAACTCTGAGTCTGCACCTGCTGTGTCTCATGGCTGTATTTAAGCGGTTCAGTCGCCGTAATGGTCATTGGTGCTGTGGCGAGCATTAACGGGGTAATTAACTCTGCAATCATTCTCTTCTCCTTAGTGTTGACTGAATCTCATGGATTCATATAAATATTAACACTAAGTAGGGATATAACCCGTGCGGAATCAGCCCGTGGTCTTTAAGCCCGAATAGATTCAAAGTATTGGCATGAAAATAACGCTGCCAGCCCTAAAAATAGCCTTAAGCACCAATATCAAGCGATTACGCAAAGAACAGGGCATTTCTCAAGAAAAACTGGCTTTAAAAGCGGATATTGATAGGTCCTATATGAGTGAGGTAGAGCGTTGCCTAGCTAACCCCAGCATTGAAGCTCTTTTAAAAATAGGGAATGCACTAGAAGTTACCCCTTGCGAGCTACTTCAATTGGGCAAGAAGAGGTCTTAATTCTTTCTTAATTTTCTGTTCCGTTGCTCAAACTCTAGAGCCTGTTGGAATAACTCTAGTTCCTGCTTTTTGAGCTTATTTTTCTCAATCAAATCCCTTCCAGAAATCAGTTGATGCTCCTCGAGCAAAGACTCCAGCGTAGGCTTAGCTTTCTTCTGGGAATCGCTCATAAATTGTCTCAAGCGGTTCTAAATCGTGATTCTTAGAGCGACGCAATTTCCTGCTTAACTCGTCCCTACGAAATTCCGCTTGACTCCTCTTGAAGTCCTCCTCAAAAGAAGAAAGTCGCCGAGGTTTAAGTTGTCCTAAAAATTCAAGGTTGCTCATGTTCTTATTTTAGTTTTTTGCATGCGAATTAGGCAACATCGATATTTAACTTAATTGTGTTGCCCCAGCCCCCTATCAAGCCACTAGACAGAAATCTGGACAAGTATTTGGACAACAAACTGGTGTTTTGGACAAGTTTTCGCTATATTGGACAACTAAGTGAATGCTGTCTCTGAATGCAGGGTTGACTGCAAAGCGTTGATTTAAAAGGATGGGGTAGAACTTTTTTGGCCTGCCCAGCACGATTCGAACGTGCGACCTACGCCTTAGAAGGGCGTTGCTCTATCCAGCTGAGCTATGGGCAGTTATATGCTGGGTGTATCTAGAACAATAAGGGAAAGTGGTCGGAGTACAAGGATTCGAACCTTGGACCCCCTGCTCCCAAAGCAGGTGCGCTACCAGGCTGCGCTACACTCCGACGGAATCGATATTCTACACCGAGATGCCCTACAGGGGCAAATACAGTAAGATTCTGGATATGGAAGCCTCATTTTTAAGCAAATTCAGAAAGCATCTCAGGGGATTTCTTGCCCTCAGTTTTCTAATTGCTAGCTTATTGGGTACCCACTGGATTGGCTTTGCTCACAGCATTACTCACTCCGACATACATCATCAAACTGTTGAACTGAGTTGCACAGATCAAGCGCCTGCGACTGGTCATAGCTTTGAAAGCTGTCATTTGCTCGATGCTCTGACACTTGCCAGCTTCGTTGCCTCAACATCAAATCTCTTCCTTGCTAGCGACCTCTCTCAGGAAGCACATTTAGTATCGAACAATCCCTCACTAGCCCAAATTCAAATTGGGCTATATCAATCTAGGGCTCCACCTAGCTTCATCCTGTAAATCGCCTAATACGCCAGACTTCATTGTTCGGCATCTAGATTTATTGCTCTATCGAATAGATAGCGCATCAGGTTTGAAGGAAATAATATGTATCGAATCAATGAGCCATTAGCTAAGCACAGGCTTATTTATGTCTTTATCTCAGGATTACTTAGCTCTACTGCTTTTGCTCAAGCGCAACCCTCTCTAGAGATAACCGCAACCGGCTCTCAAGAAGCGACGCAAAGTATTTTGACGCCCACTAAGATTTTGCAAGGCGATGAGCTGCTGAATAAATTAGGCACTACTTTGGGCGCCACACTGGCCAATGAATTAGGCGTATCCGCAACAGGCTATGGCGCAGGATCATCGCGTCCAGTCATTCGCGGTCTTGAAGGCGCTCGAGTACAAATTTTGCAAAATGGTCTATCAGTGGGCGATGTCTCAAACATCTCACAAGATCATGCGGTTGGTAATAATATGCAAAATGCGCATCAAGTTGAAATCTTGCGTGGTGCAGCTGCCCTACTCTATGGCTCGGGGTCTAGTGGTGGTCTGGTGAATGTAGTGAATGATCGTATTTTGACTAACCTACCTGATCGCCCAACAGGCGCTATCAATACCAGCTATGAAACAGTGAATAATGGCAGAGCTGGAGCGGTAGAGGTAGATGGCGCTTTTGGCTCAGTAGCCGTTCACGTAGATACTGCCATCAATAATGCCAATGACTATCGCATACCTGGATACGCTAATCAGGGTGGACCAAATCAAGCGTGGTCTATTAATCCTGGCCAAGCGCAAAGCGTTCCATACTCAGGTAAGTTGCCAAACTCATTTAGTAATCAGAATAATTTGGGTGTTGGTGTTTCCCATATTGGTCAAAATGGATATACCGGCGTTTCAGTCGAGCGCTTAAATAATAACTACGGCATACCAACACCTGAAGGTGGATCAATCAATCAGTCGCAAAATCGATATGACCTACAACATCAAACACGCGATCCATTTGCAGGCTTTTCTTCATTCAAATTTAGTGCAGCCAATTCGAATTACAACCACACTGAATTTAATAACACGGGTGTAGTAGCATCACTTTGGAAGAATATTGCTAACGAAGCGCGTTTTGAATTAGCCCATAACCCAATAGCTGGCTGGAAAGGCACTTTTGGGGCGCAGGTATCTGCAGCCTCACTCAATGCTACGGAAGTTGGCACGGGAAGCTATGCAATCGTGCCGCCGACTAAAACTAATTCCAATGCTGTGTTTTGGATTGAGGAAGGCAGGTGGAATTCTCTACAAGGCAATCTTGGCCTGCGGTATAACAATATGGCACAAAAGCCAAATCTTGGAACTGCGTTAGAGCGACAAACAGTCAATACCGGTGGAAATACACCAGCGATAACATTACAAAATCGTAGCTTTAATTTACTCTCTTACTCAGCCGGGGGTTTATGGAACTTTATGCAAGGTCATGGTGCTGGTGTAGCGTATACAGTTTCACAACGGGCTCCGAGCGCCCAAGAACTGTACTCATATGGTGCACATGAATCTACTGCTACCTTTGATATTGGCAATCCTAATCTCAATAAAGAAACTTCGCATAATCTAGAATTCAATCTTCAAAAAACTAGTGGATTGATGCGCGCTAAAGCTAGTGTGTACGCTAATCGTTTTAATAACTATATTTATGGTTACTACACTGGCCAATATATCCCTACCCAAGAAAACTTCTCTGTAGTTACAGCACAGCAAGCTGCAGCAACCATTAAGGGCGTTGAGGGCGAGCTTACTTATAACTGGCGTGAGCATGGTGTTGGTGGTCGGGTATTTGGTGATGCCTCTCAAGGAACCTTTGATGCAGGCGGTAATCTGCCCCTCCAACCTGCTCCGCGTTTAGGCGCTGAGATTGCGCATCAGCGTAATGGCTGGCTGACTAATGCTACTTACATCTATAGCTATCAACAGAACAAACTGGCTAACTGGGAAATTGGCCCAGCACCGAGTTACAACTTATTGAATGCTGGCATCTCCTATACAGAGAAAATTCAAGATGTTAATTGGACTGTGTATCTGAATCTGAAGAACTTACTCAATGAGCAAATTCGGTATGCCACTACACCAATGGCTGTCAGACTCTTTGCGCCGCAACCCGGCAGAAGCCTCATGCTTGGATTGCGTGGAACCTTCTAAGTTTTTGCTTAATTTAAATAAGCCATTAGCAAAGCACCAAACCCTCCTGAGCCAAGAATAACCAAAACTGGATTAATCTTGGTTCTGAGGATAAGGTACAGAGTGACGAGGGCAAGTACCAAGGTAATACTGCTCACTACAGATGCCTTAGCAACAGCATAAACACCGGATGACATTAGTCCAATAGAAATGGGCTCAAGTGCATTTTGAATGGATCGTCTCCAAGGACTCTCTCCAAAACGATTCCAAAGCCTTCCCATATAAAAGCACATCAAGCTTGAAGGCAAAAAGAAGGATAGCAAGACTACGCCGGCACCGAGGAGCCCGGCAATTTGATAGCCAATCACTAAGACCATCAACATATTGGGACCGGGTGCCAACTGTCCAATACTATAAATATGGACAAATTGAGTATGGTCTATGCCGAACTGATGTGCGAGTATGGTTTGCATCTCTGGCAGCACGGCAGTGCCACCGCCAACCGCCAAAATGGAGAGCAAAGCAAAAGTCCAGGCCAAGTGAATCAAAAGACTCATTGAGATTGACCTGGTCGGAACAGATAGATCGAGATCGGCGCCATAATCAGAATTACATATGGCAGTGAAAGCTTGAAGATGCTCATCAATACAAATGTGCAAATAATGATCGCTAGAGACTTCACATGACGCCAGTGGGTATCGCCGATCTTGTAAGTAATGGCTGCCAGCAAACCGGTAGCTGCCGCTGCAATACCTCCAAGAATCCAATTAATCGAGGGATGGTCTCCAGCGTTGGCGTAAATGAGGCCAATACCCAGCACAAAGAGTGAGCCCGGCAGGATTAAGCCAAGGGTTGCAATGACAGCACCAAGAACACCACGAAGATGATCTCCAGCTAACACAGCCATATTGACAGAATTTAAGCCCGGCATCGTCTGACTAATCGCTAAGTACGCCATAAACTCATCAGCACTGAGCCACTTGCGCTTTTCTACCAAGAGGATTCGTTCGTAGGCAATGATACCCCCACCAAAACTGATAGCGCCAATAGTTAAAAACTGAATAAACAGATCACCCAAGTTGGGAGACTTAGCTAACTGTGTATTCACTGGAAGCTGTGAGCTCACTCAGGTTTTCCGTATACCAAGGCAGTTTTGGTGCTACCAATCTCCAACCAATCTTCTAACTCTACTTGAAGTTTCTTGAAAAATTTATCGGCACGTCGATGCGCTTTTTCTTGGCCTCGGTTTGCATCGTTGACTCGATAAGAAAAAGCTAATTCTCCAACAATTGGATCGCCCACGCTCTTCATCCAGATAGCAATTTCGCAATGCGCTTGTACACCATCGCCAAATACTAAGTTGCCAATCGGTAAACAGGCCTCAAGAATCTTATTGGTACGACCACCAACAATCCGAATGGGTGATTTTTTATCGATCGGTAAAGTCATCAGACCCGGGAAATACTTGGCAACACTAGCTAAAGATTTTTCAAAAAGGCTGTCAATAGGTACCGCATCCAAGATGGCGTTATTAGAGTAAATCGCTCTACTTGTGCCAATCGTATCGCCTCGTAGAATTTCTTCTTTCAGGCGTAAACGTGATTTGATTGTTTTTTTAGGTGATGGATCAAATTCATGGGACTTCTGTAAATCACCTGTACGGCACTTTAGGGTAACCTCGCACCAGTCATCAACCCAGATGTTTTGACGAGACTCACGTACGCGCAAAATAATATTATTACGTCTGAAATCTTCACCAGGCGTATCGTAAAAATAGATATTCCGTAAGCCTGTTGTAGCGTTATCTAAGTGAAAAAATTCCACCTTACTTTTTTTGCAGAACTGAAGAATTTGATCGCTCAAAGTAGTAATGCGGCTACGCCTATCCAAGCCCTGAGGCTTGATCAGGAGCTTAAATTCTCTATTAGTAATGCCTTGCTTTGGTTTCAAGTGCCCCCCTCGGTAAATACTGAGAGATTAACACTTCAGGGCCTATATTAGAAAATCAATAGACCTCGGGAACGTACATATTTTTCGGCACCGGCCCACGAAGATAGTCCGGATTATGCACTCGTTCAGGCAAGGTGATTTCAGGATGATCAATTTCCTTATAGGGAATTTGAGTTAGCAGGTGCGAAATACAATTAAGACGGGCTTTTTTCTTGTCGTTTGCAGCCACAACCCACCAAGGCGCCTCAGGAATATTTGTACGGTCCAGCATGATCTCTTTTGCTTTGGTATAGTCCTCCCAACGACGGCGAGCATCTAAGTCCATTGGACTCAGTTTCCATTGCTTCAATGGATCATGAATACGCACCATAAAACGACTATATTGCTCATCGTCTGAGATAGAAAACCAGTATTTGATCAGAATGATTCCGGAGCGAATAATCATGCGCTCAAACTCAGGAACTGTTCGCAAGAACTCCTCATACTCGGCATCGTTACAAAATCCCATGACCTTTTCAACACCAGCACGGTTGTACCAGCTACGGTCAAACAATACGATCTCGCCACCAGCAGGCAAATTAGATACGTAGCGCTGAAAGTACCACTGGGTTTTTTCACGCTCGCTAGGTGCAGTCAATGCAACGACTTTACAAACGCGGGGATTAAGACGTTGGGTAATCCGTTTGATCGCGCCGCCCTTACCAGCAGAATCGCGACCTTCAAATAAAACAGCCACCTTGAGTTTGTTTTCCACTACCCAATCTTGGAGTTTGACCAATTCACCTTGCAGGCGAAACAATTCCTTAAAGTAGACATTTCGAGGTATGACAGAGGCACTTCCGCCATCCGGTGACAGGCGATCATCATCGAGCTCCATTTCGAGCTCTTCATCCATGCTGTCTAGAATGTCTTCACGAGCGCTCTTGTACCACTCATCTATTTCTTTATGCTTTGATGTCATGTCACTTTCCGATACAGATATTTCTTTGTACCTCTAGGATATGACATTTTTATTACATATGCTCTTTATAAGGTTTTAGAAATAGCCTCTTGGCAATGGAGAGCGAGTTCCTTGCGATCGGGATTATTTGGATTGCCTATTAAATAAGGCTCCATTAGGCTTAAATGCACCTCTATATCTCGGTTGGCAATGACATTGGACATCGATTCCAGCAACCCCATATCTCCAATAAATGCAGGGGCATCGCTCCTAAGGCCTGTTGATTTAGAGCGGTAGGCAATTGCTATTGCTAAGACTGGTGCAGGAGCTATGATGGCAGCTTCAAATAAGTTAGGCTTAAAGGGCAGTACTGACTCTCCGGAAGTAGAAGTACCCTCGGGGAAAATACAGACCGACTCTACCCTCAGAACCTCAGCCATCTGGTCTACCACCTGCCTTGCATGGCGCGCACTATCTCTGCGGATAAAAACGGTACCCAACTGCTCTGCCATCCATCCAAATACAGGCCATCCCCGTACCTCTAATTTTGCAACAAAACGGACCGGTTTAAATGCATTAATCACATGAATGTCTAACCAGGAAATATGATTTGATGCCAGCAAATAGTGGCTGGAGGGCAATTTTTCAGCACCAATCACACGCAACTGAATATGAAAGATTTTTAATAACTTCTGAGACCATTTTTGTATGCGGCGGTCCTTCTGACCGCGACTTATAAAGGGAAACAAAAAAGCTAGCAAGCAGACCCCACTAATTACATGCACCAAGATCTGCATCCATTTCCAATGGCGAAGCCAACTACTTAGGGCTGAGGTGGAAATTGAGTCGGGGTTTGATTGGGAGCGCTTCATAACTAGCAGTAATATAAATCAAGTCATCAAACTGTCGTAAAAGTGTCATGAGGTCTTCATAATGAATCGGCTTAATAGTTACTCATGACGCATTACAGAGCGATTTGGATTTCAGATGTACACCTAGGAACATCAGGGTGTCAGGCAAACTACCTCCTCGATTTCTTAAAACATAATGAAGCTGACCAGTTTTACTTAGTAGGCGACATTATCGATGGTTGGCGCTTAAAGCAGTCCTTTTACTGGCCACAGACCCACAATGATGTGGTGCAAAAATTATTACGTAAAGCCCGTAAGGGTGCCGAAGTGATTTACATTCCCGGCAATCATGACGAAGCAGCTCGTCAGTACTTTGGCATGTCCTTTGGTGATATCAAGGTGCAAGAAGAGGTCATCCATACGACCTTAGATGGCCGTAAGCTTTGGGTAACTCATGGTGATTTATTTGATGGCGTAATGCAATACGCTAAATGGCTTGCCTATGTCGGCGACTCACTGTATTCCTTTATTTTATATATCAATCGCTACTTCAATATGATTCGGGTCAAGATGGGGTTGCAATATTGGTCCCTCTCCCAATATCTTAAGCATCAAGTAAAAAATGCGGTCAGCTATATCGCTGACTTCGAGCACATCATGGCTAGAGAAGCCCGCTTAAGAAATTGTGATGGCGTTGTATGCGGCCATATTCATAAAGCAGAAATTCGTGAAATCGATGGCCTGTTGTATTGCAACGATGGTGATTGGGTCGAAAGCCTATCAGCGCTTGTAGAAACTACAACTGGCGAACTCAAAATTATTTACTGGACTCAGATTCATGGTGATCCAGTGGAAGTACCTGAAATTACTCTCCAACCCGAGATTGCAGCACTAATTAAAGAGGTTTCCGTATGAAAATTATGATCATTACTGATGCATGGGATCCACAAGTGAATGGTGTTGTGAGAACGCTCAAACAAACGATAGCTGAACTGATCGGCATGGGTCATGAAGTCGAAATGATTACCCCAACGGGTTTTAAGTCGATCCCCTGCCCTACCTACCCAGATATTGCCTTGTCCTTATTCCCCGGAAAAGAAGTTGCTCGCCGCATTAAAGAATTTGCGCCGGATGCAATGCATATTGCTACAGAGGGTCCTTTAGGCCTTTCAGCTCGCTCTTATGCTGTAAAGAATAATTTGCCATTCTCTACTGCCTATCACACCCGTTTTCCTGAGTACGTCAAAGCCCGCACCGGAATTCCTTTGGCCATTACCTATGCTTTTATTCGCTGGTTTCATGGCCCTTCGATGGCTGTGATGGCACCAACTATTGTTGTTAAAGACGATCTCGAGAAGTACGGCCTTAAAAATGTCGTACTGTGGTCTCGCGGTGTAGATTTAGATATTTTCAAAATGCAAGACTCTAAAGTCCTCAATAGCGCTCACCCCATCTTTTTATATGTTGGTCGAGTAGCGGTAGAGAAAAATATCAATGCCTTTTTAGAGATAGATCTACCAGGTTCTAAGTGGGTTGTTGGTGATGGACCTGCAATGGCCAGTATTAAAGAAAAATATCCTAATATCAATTATCTTGGGGTTCTACAGCAACAGGAGTTAGCCAAGGTATATGCTGCTGCCGATGTTTTTGTCTTCCCAAGTAAAACCGATACTTTTGGGCTGGTGATATTAGAGGCTATGGCTTGTGGCACGCCAGTAGCAGCCTATCCAGTGACCGGTCCAATTGATGTTTTAGGCAACTCTACTGCCGGCGCAATGCATGAAGATCTTCAAATAGCTTGTATGCAAGCTCTGAAGATTCCTCGTGAACTAGCCAGAGCACATGCTGAGAAGTTTTCTTGGAGAGCAGCTTCAGAACAGTTTGCCAAGCATCTAAAGCCCGTGCCCTCGACAGCAGTTCATACCACCGCCCTTGCTTAAGCATTGATTTTGTCAGCACCTTACGACATCAAACAAAACCCCCATAAAGGGAACCGGGGGCTCACGAGAGCATGGCATGCTGCCAAGAACTCTTGGTGCGGCATAGTCTACGCATTTCAAGAGGAGAGTGCTTTTAGACAAGAGCTTTTCTTATTTGTTGTGCTGAGCCCCATTGCCCTTTTCTTGCCGATTAGCCCTCTTGAGAAATGCGCCCTCATTGCATCGCTCATCATGGTTTTAGTTGTCGAGCTACTGAATTCCAGTGTTGAGGCTGCTATCGATCGTATTTCATTTGATCATCATGATCTATCGAAAAGAGCAAAAGACTTTGGCTCGGCTGCAGTCATGCTCGCCCTGCTCATTGCCGCCTTATTGTGGGCAACGATTTGCATACCCCTTGTCATCAATTGGTAATACCCATTTTTTACTATTGATTATTAATAATTAAGGAACACCATGTCTGATATTCCAAATCCGCTTGCTGCATTTGATCTCTTTAATTCGCGCTTTGAAGCAAAGCCAAAGAAGATTAAAAAGAGTAAAACTGAGGCGATAAAAAAGCTTTTTTCTAAAAAAATTGCGAAGAAGCTATTTGGTAAAAAATTTGCCACTAAAGCTAGAGCAGAGCTCAGAGCCATAGAGCCAGTTGTTGAGAAGGCAATCGCTAAGCCAAAGCGCCCTGCATTTCAAATTACTTGGGCTAGTAGCGCCAGTGAGATTAAAGAAGCACAACGCCTGCGCTACAAGGTATTTGCAGAAGAGATGGGGGCCAAGCTTCCAAGCAATCCAGAAAACCTGGATATTGACGAATTTGATGCCTATTGCGATCATTTACTGATACGCGATCAGGAGTCATTAAGAGTAGTCGGCACCTATCGCGTACTCCCTCCGCACAAAGCGCTAGAGATTGGACGTCTCTACTCAGACTCAGAGTTTGATTTAAGCCGCTTGGATCACTTACGCCCTAAATTAGTTGAACTTGGTAGATCTTGTGTGCACGAAGACTTTCGTTCAGGCGCGGTCATCATGGCTTTGTGGAGCGGCTTAGCGCAATACATGCTAAAGCACGATTATGAAATCATGCTCGGCTGTGCCAGCATCCCCATGGGTGATGGCGGTCACTTTGCAGCCAGTCTGTATAACTCACTAAGTAATGATCAGATGGCGCCAGTTGAAAACCACGCCTTCCCACGCCTACCCTTACCTCTCGAGCGACTCAATGGTGGCCTAGCAGTAGAACCTCCACCGTTGATCAAAGGTTACTTAAAGTTAGGCGCCAAGATTTGTAGCGCACCTGCCTGGGATCCAGACTTCAATACAGCAGATGTCTTGACTATGTTGCGTCTATCAGATATCAATCCTCGGTACGCTAAACACTTCTTTGGGCAGTAAGAATTACTTCAAGCTAATGTTGTAAGGTCGGCCGATGCGCTCCCATTCGGCCGCTTCTTTTTGCAGGCTAAATTCTGTTAATGGATGTTCTCTAGCCCAGTCCTTGGAAAGACTGACTAAATAGTCTCCATTGTGCTCGGAGACTTTTACTTTGGGTAAATTGATGTCGCTACGCCCACGGCAAAGAACTTGAGCAAGTCGCATGCAAAACAACATACGCCAATCAGAGAAGGAGGCGTTATTCGCCAATTTCCCCAACTTACCGGTGTGACCAATCAGTAAGGCGGCTAATCTAGCTTGATCATTTTTTGAGAAACCCGGCATATCGGCATTGCCAGCAATGTATGCAGAATGCTTGTGGTATCCGTTATGCGATATCGATAAACCGATTTCATGAAGATTAGCGGCCCACTGCAATAATGCAATATTGTCCGCTCGACTTTCTT
Source organism: Polynucleobacter duraquae (assembly GCF_000973625.1). Lineage (NCBI taxonomy): Bacteria > Pseudomonadati > Pseudomonadota > Betaproteobacteria > Burkholderiales > Burkholderiaceae > Polynucleobacter > Polynucleobacter duraquae. Next base: position 799,186 of record NZ_CP007501.1, on the reverse strand, counting down.
CATCTGGCTTAGGTAATTGCGCCAAGAACTCGGCAGCGAGATTACCAACACGCTTAGCCTGCTCCCGATCTACAGCATAGCGCTGCATAAATTGCTCAACCGTCACAAAGCGCATATCTTCATGCTGCGAGCGGCCTAGCAAGTCATAAAGCACACCGATTCTCAAGGCAGCATCCGTGACCTCCATGGATTCAATACCGAGCTCATCAAATACAGCAATCATGATGGCAAGACCACCAGGCCATACTGAGCGACGATCATCTTTAAGACCTTGAAGCTCTACCTGATTGATGTGATCATATTTCAACAGATGCTTTTTCATGGCTCTTAAGCCATCTCGGGTAATCAAGCCATCAGCATTATCTATCTGGCCATTGAAGTTGTTTTCGGCAATCAGTTCGGCTAAAGCACGTGCAGTTCCCGAAGAGCCGATCACCTGCTTCCAGCCAGCCTTTAGATATGCCTCAGAAATAACCTGAATTTCTCTTCTGGCAGCTAGCTCTGCCTCTTTAAAAGCATGGGAATCGATATTGCCCTTAGGGAAGAATCTCAGGCTATGAGAAACACAGCCGATATAGAGGCTTTCCATCAGCCTAGGCTCGTAACCTTTACCAATGATCAGCTCGGTAGAACCGCCACCAATATCCACCACCAAGCGATTGCCCTGAACTGCTGGCACTTCATGGGCAGCGCCAATATAAATCAAGCGCGCCTCTTCTACGCCTGCAATAACTTCAATGGGGAAACCTAAGGCCTCCTCAGCCTCTCGGATAAAGTGAGGTGCATTCTTAGCTACCCGCAGGGTATTGGTGGCTACAGCGCGCACATTGGCAGGATCAAACCCCCGAATACGCTCACCAAAGCGCCGAATTGCTGCAATCCCGCGCTGATAGGCATCATTACCCAATAACTTGTTATCCGTTAATCCAGCAGCAAGGCGTACAGACTCACGTAGCGTATCAATCGGGCGAAGCTGAGTACCCGAGGGCGTCTTGACGACTTGGGCAACCAACATACGAAAGCTGTTAGACCCAAGGTCGACAGCAGCGACAAGCTCAGTTGCATTCATGAGGGATTTATTTTGTTGTAAGGCCACAGCATTTCCAATAGAAGCAGGTTTACTTGAATATGTCTATTTTATGAAACTCTGATGACACATTCATGAAACGAGACCTTAGTCTACTGGGAAGGAGCTCAAGCAGCTAAATTTTGCTCCGCACTAGAACAATCTTGGCTTCCGAAACTGCAGAAAATACAGCAATCTCCTGATCTAGACCTCAAAATGGTGCTGCAACTTGGGCAGCGATATAAATGCTGGGAGTAGCCTAAGGGGATCTCTAGGGTTTCTTGTCCGCGGCAGTGGGGGCAGGTAATAGTTGTATGTAGTGAATTCACAGGCGTGATCATGAACTGGAACTATTACAGAATAAAGACATTATCCAGATCGAGCGATCTTCACCGAATCGTCATACTTGAAGAGCATGATCAGAACTTAAATTCACTATAGGAGATATGAGATGCTGTATCAAATTATCCCTCTTGAAATGGGCTCATTAGTCCAAAGATATATCTTTAAAAAACAGAATAAAGAAATTAAATGTGGGACAGTTTGGAAGCTTGGATCCATCACCACTACTATAAAACCTAAGTTCATTAGCCGGTATCAAGCCCAAGTGGGTATTTGTATAGGTGATATACCTGGAGCAGAAATTAGCAAGACCTATGATGGGGAAAAGGTTATCTACTTTTCTGAAACTGTAGATGAAGACGAGCAAGATGAGCTTACAGATATTTTCTACGGCAAATCGAAAAAGTATTCAGGGGAATATACGCATGCCTTTCAAGATCTGGGATGGAAAGAAATGGGAGAAAATACGTATATCTTCGGTGAGCTAGAGATTAAAGAAATCAATGATGAACCTGAACAATATAAGTAAATGAAATCTTTCAAAGCAATACGCCTCGGTCTATTTTTTCTTACTGTCACCATAGTCGGCTTTTCAACAGCTGCGATTGGCCAGACATTTAAGTTCGTTGCTCTAGGTGATATGCCCTACTCACTACCTCAGGATTTGCGACGCTTTGAAAACTTAATTACAGAAATAAACCGACTCAAACCTAGCTTCAGCATTTTTATTGGGGATACTAAGTCAGGCTCATCGCCTTGTAGTGATGAGCACAATCAAATCATTAAATCCTATTTTTCAAGCTTCAAGACACCCTTGGTGTACAGCCCTGGGGATAATGAATGGACTGACTGCCACCGAATTTTAGCTGGCGCTTACGATCCCCTAGAAAGATTGGAAGCGCTGAGGACAGTATTTTTTAGCACTAATCAAAGCTTAGGTAAAAATCCAATACGTCTTCAAAGGCAGGCAGATCTGGATCCAAGGTACTCCAAATATGTAGAGAACGCCTACTGGATTAAGAATAATTTTCTGTTTGTCAGCATCCATATACCTGGTTCCAATAACAATAATGAGGGTACAGAGTCAGCCATCAAGGAATATCAAGATAGAAATCAAGCCAATCTAGCATGGATCGATCAAGCATTTAACTTAGCTACCCAAAGAAATTTGAATGGCATCATCTTTGCCTATCAAGCCGATATGTTTTATAAGCCTAGCCAATTGACGAGTAGCGACAGCGGCTATCGCGATACATTAGAGAGCCTCATATCGAAGTCGGAGATCTTTAATAAGCCAGTGCTATTGATTCATGGCGATACTCATCGACTCAAAATTGACCAGCCCCTGCATCGCAAGAATCAAAAAAAGGTGCTGGAAAATGTATTACGACTGCAAGTAATGGGAGCCGATCAAGTTCAGGCGGTTGAAGTTCAGGTAAATCCTGCCCAAGAGCAGCCCTTTAGCTTTAGACCAATTATTCTCAAAGAAAATAATTAGTGGCAGTTTATTTAAGCTTCATCTGCAGTTGGATGAACTCGCACACCTGGGGTGTAAATGGAACTGGATGCCCTGCATCCTCGATCTCCAAAGTAATTAACCCAGGTATTGCAGCCTTCGCTGAGCGTACACGTTGGCGAGTACATATCTTTGAGTCGGCGCCATAAATAAGCGCTACCTTACCTTTGTAGCCTTCCATAGCCTCATGAAAGTTCATCCCCCATACATCAGCTTTGTAACTTAAATCAAAGTGACCAGGCAATTGAACATCTGCGAATGCCCTCTCATCCACCCTCAAATCTTTTGCCAATTGTTTAACCTCTTTAAAACCAACTTCATTTTTCATGGATTTATATAAAGAATAGAGGGCAGTCCAATTCACAGTTAAGGCAATGTCATTCAGAATGATTTCGGAAATTCTTTTTCCTAGTGATTGCGTTAAGTACATGGCCAACACACCACCCATACTTGTACCCAAAAGAGTAAATTGGGTATTCGATGAATGATTAATCAAAAGTATCTTGATGAGGCTTTTGATATCTGACAGGTAGAGAGACATGGTGTAGTTTTGAGACAATGCAATGGACTCAGAATCTCCCCTTCCAGGAAAATCAACGCTGACTACTTTGCAATCTTCAAATCTTAAAAAATAGGTATGCAAAACGGTGAAGGAGTCTTTGGTCTCCAATAGGCCAGGCAAGCAAAGTAATATTTTCTCTGCATTTATATTCCCAGAAATGCTATACGCAAGCTTTCTGTTGCCACCCTCATCCGCAATATCAAAGTACCGCGTCTCAAGCGAAGTCAGGTCTATTTTTGACTTTAAAGGTACATTAGGCCTTATGAGCTCCTCTTTAGGCGGTAACTCAATGACATCTGAAGGTGTATGAGAGATATCCTGCGCGAACCCAAACCCATCCATGGTGGTGATTGGGGTGATCTGCTTGATCTCTTGAGCGAACCCCAGGACTTTAGAAACTGTCAGCCTTAAATCCACCAGTGAATCGTATAACTTTCTTTTCATTAAGACCAAGTCCATTCATAACAAGAGATTTCTTGTCAGCAATCATTGTGAACTACAAAGCCATCGAATGACAGCAATGAATTAATAAAGTAAAAACACGGTTAAATGGGGAGCCATCTGAAGTGAGCGGTCTTAGATGGCATTGCTCAATTTATTAACTAACGCTTGGTATAACCCAAGCCAAGAGTTTCAACCATGACCTTGAATACCTCAGTGTTGTCCATAAATCCGCGGAACTTTTCCGATCCAGGGCCCATAGCATTTAGCACTGCATCATCAGCCGTGTGAACACCCATCTCTTGGTGTAAAGGAAGATTGCCAGTCATATGAATAGCGTCTTCGTGTAGCTGGATATATTTGGGATTGGCAACATACTTGCCAGACGCATCTTTGACTGCTGGCTTAAATGTGCCATCGAGTTTTGGATGAAGCGTCTCATAGTGATCGGGATAGTTTCCATAAAAGAAGGCCAAACGCTTACTCACATCAATCTGACTTGGATATCCTGCCACATTGGCTTTAGGATAGTTTGGATAGCCAGCCTCTGCATATACGCCAACCTTGTCTCTTAGGGGTCCTGGCTTGGCGTCGTTCACAACACCACTGATTGAGCCACTATGAGTGTGGTCAGGGGTAACAATGATCAGAGTATCTGGGTTTTTCTTTGCAAAATCTTTTGCAATTTGTACGGCATTACTCAACATAATGGTGTCAAAAGCAGCTCTCTCCCAGTCTAGCGGATGATTAAACTTATCAATCAAAGCAGCTTCAACCATCAAGAAAAAGCCGTTAGGATTTTTGGATAAGACGTTGATAGCTGCTTGCGTCATCTCTGTTAAATCAGGCTGATCAGGATATTGCGCTACTGTATTTTTCTTTAAGAAAAAACGGTCTAAAGATCCATCCATATTATCTGGATGAAATACACCAAATAGCTTTTTAGTTTCCTTAGCATTGCCTGCTGCCAATAACTCTTGTTTGTTTAAGGCAATGGAGTATCCCGAAGTTTCAAATTGGGCTACAAGATTTTTATCATCCTTGCGCTTAGACCCTTTAGTAGACTGCGGGTAAAAGTAAGCAGAGCCTCCACCTAAAATGACCTCAGCCCCACTAGCAAATAGTTGATCAGCAATATAGGGCTTGTCTGCGCGTCTTCTGGTGTGAGCCACCATAGCACCTGGAGTCGCATCTTGTAATTCCGCATCCGAGACAATGCCAACCGACATTTTCGTTTTGCGCTTAATTAATTCAGAAATAGTTTCTACTTTAGGGTGAGATAAGTTATCTGTGGCTCGTGAAACATACACCCCCATGGCATTCACCGCAGTCTTGTGACCGGTTGTGTAAGCGCTCATCGAGTTTGCAGAATCGGTAATGAGGGAATCAGATCCGGACGTTCCAATGAGCGCCATATTAGGCATGTCATCAAATGACAGCTTACCTTGATATTTACCCTCATCAATACCTTTAGATAAAACACGAGCTGAAGTACGATTCGCAATCGTCATCCCATCACCAACAAAGAAGATGACATTCTTTACTTTTCGAGGACCACTTGCATAGACATCCCAGCTCACCTGAATACTCTCCTGACCACTCTTAGCAATGAGAGAGTATTGACCAGGCTTAGTAAGTTGAACATCTCGATAAATCAGAGAACTTCCTTTTCCTGATTCATTTGAAATAAATACTGGCTGTGATTTGATCTGCGCTTTGATGGGTGCATTATTAAGCTGAATATCTAAATCTTCAAATTTGTGCTCTTGATCAAATTCAATCTTGATATCAAATGATGAGCCTACAAGAATCGAAGCCTTATTAATGGGATATATAGCCGCAGCCTCAACCCAAATTGCCTGCAGAAGAAGAGTAATAAATAAAATTGGATAGGCAATTTTGGTTAAAGGCATACGTAATTTCTTATAGTGTGAGTGAGTTTTATGTTCGCCACTTTTAATGTCATTGTCGTGACATTAAAATATCGGCAATTCAAATTCCTACAATACAAATAATGCTGAGAGTCGCTTGAGTTAACTACTGTAATGAATGCTATGAAGTTGGTCTTGGATTTGCAGTCTATTCAAAGTTTCAATCGGCAAGTCAATCAGCAACTCAATTCGGTTCCGCAATCCCATCTCTACCCGCTTAAATGCCTGAGATATTTTTTCATCATCCCCAATTTTAGAATCAGCTGGATTAGGAAATCCCCAGTGGGCTGTTGAGGGATGCCCTGGCCAAATCGGGCACTCCTCAGCGATAGCAGTGTCACACAAGGTAATAATGAAATCCATCTTGGGAGCGCCTTCGCGACTAAACTCATCCCAACTTTTGCTTCTCAGAAGCTGAATGGGAAATCCCATGGACTTAGCCATCTCTAAAGCAATTTCGTGAACTGTGCCACTAGGCTTGGCGCCTGCAGAATATCCCGTAAAGCGACCATGACTTAGTGTAGTGGTCAGCGCCTCCGCAATAATCGATCGCGCAGAGTTTTCATTGCAAAGAAAGAGAACGTTGTATTTTTTTTCCATGGCTCAATCGCTAAATAAGTTCATCCAGATTTAAGGCGTACTTTTGATCAACCAGAAATATACTGGCGCGGCATTCAATTTTTTCATACTTTTCATTGAGAAATTCCTGCTTGATATTAATGCCATCTGGTACATGCGTATCAAGATTGCGCCGAAATATAGTAGATAGATTCATATCGCTGTTCGTATTCATGACGCCCCCTCTTAAGCAGTAGGATTAGATATTAAGAGGGAAATATTTCAGATTGATTGCAATCCTAGAGTCAATTCACCAAGGAATCAGCTCTTTTTTGACATCGATTTGTAATGCTTTGCAATTAAAATCAATCGCTTTTGGGCATTCTAGTTAAATGCGATCGATTGCCGTCCTCCTACTGCTGATTCCGCTTGTATGCCAGGCGTTTGAACCACTCAATACAGATGATGCCGGTACAGTACCTCAGGGTTTAAATCAGATTGAGCAGTATTTTTTTACTACGGCCTCACATGGTGGCGGATCTGCGAATACCGCAGATATTATTACTCCCGGAGAAGAATATTTTGGCGGGCAAGGGGCTAAGGCCTTCCCATTTACCTATACCCGAGGGCTTACAGACAATGTAGAGCTATCCTTGGGTAGCACCTACTTTGCAGCCCCAAGGGGCAGCTTCTCACCTTTATCTAATAAGGTAATCGCCATGAAATGGCGTTTTGCTGAAAATGATCAGTGGGGCTTGGCAGTTAAACCTAGCATTACGCTACCTGGATCCCCGCAGCAGCAGGTTGCTGGACTGGACCTCGCACTACCAAACTATGGGGTCAATCTGATTGCTTCACGATATTGGGATGTAGTAGAAGTTCACTTCAATGCAATGTATAGCAAGTCCCTATACAACACCAATTACAGCATTGGTGCTGGTATTACAGAAAATAGGACCAATATCTGGTTCTTCTCTATGGCACCCGTCTGGAGGGTAGCAGACAAGGTCAGGCTGGCAGTGGATTTGGGTTTGACGACTAATCCACCCAGCACCGAACAATATCTGAGCAACTACGCCTTAGTTGCGGCCATCATCTCGGCAAGCGATAGTGTGGATGTTGGCATCTCATATATGAGAAGCGCCGCAAATATGGGGATCATCGCAAGCAATACAGGCATCAATGCCTCTCGCTCAGAGATCGGGTTCACTTGGCGCTTTTAACTACCTAGACGATGTTGAGTATTCCGATTGCGATAGGCCACTCTAATTTCGTGCCAAATAATCAGTGCTTTAACAAAAAATCGCTTCATACAAACCTCCACAGAGTTAATTAATTTTAACTGTTTTATCTTATCGCCTGAGTATTTCAGACTGATGTCAAACACTTACAATGAGTAGATATTTTTTACTATCCTAGGAAATTCATCTTGACTTTAATTCCTACTCTTCCCTTCCCCATTAATGGAGTTGTTTTTGCTTGGGCAATGACAACGGATGGCAAGAATTATGAAATTCCCTTATTTGATATTGCAGATGCCTTAAATAATTCAGATTTATCAGTTTGGTTGCATCTCAATCTATCCAACTCTCAAGTACAGCGCTGGCTTAAAAACACTCCCCTCATCCCGGATCGGGTTGTGGAGATGATCGATGAGGGCGTAACTCGTAGTCGCTTAGAGAGAATTGAAAAGCTAGACGACTGCCTATTGATGGTGATGAATGATTTTGAACAAGAGTTTGGGGATGACCTGAGTAATGGTGACTTAGGCACCCTTTGGGCCATCCTTACCCCACGACTCATGATCTCCTTGAGAAATATCCCGCTGAGAACGACAGATCGCTTACGATCAGATTTACGGTCCGGCCTACTCAATCCGAGCTCCGCAATCGAACTTTTTCATGAGCTGATTGATTTACGCGCAGAATACTTGCGCACCCTCCTCAATAATTTATCTGAAACGATGGATGACTTGGAAGAACTTCTACTCAAAGGAAAAGAGCTTCCTGAGCATGAGTTTTTGGGTAGGATTCGAATCCAATGTAGCCGCCTGAGGCGTCAATTCTCTCCCGAACTGATTGCCTTACATCGCCTACAAAAACGCCTTCCTTACTGGTTCTCTGAGGACGATAAGCTCCGCCTAAATGACGATTTAGACTTACTCTCGTTCTTAGTGCAAGAGATTTCCAATCTATATGATCGCGCCAAAGTATTGCAGGATGAGCAAGCTGCTCACGTTGCAGAATTCAATGCAAGAAATCTGCAAGTTTTATCTGTGATGACCGTCATTTTCTTGCCGATGACACTGCTAACCGGCATTATGGGCATGAATATGGAGGACCTGCCAGGTCTTAAAGAATCTTTTTATTTCGTCATGGTTCTCATGGCAATTGCCGGTGCTACTGTATACACCGTCCTTAGGGTCAGAAAAATTATTTAATGCCGACCTACTAGATTACTCAACTAGGGGGCTGGAGGCCAGCGCCCTAGTATTGGACGGGGGGTATTCCCTGCCCAAATCTCCCCCCGATCCCGAATAAAAGCGCTTCCAGATGCGAAAAAAGCACTTTTGTCATATTACTTTGATAGCATGAATCAGTTCTTTTTACTTTTTACCCGGATACCCATGAGCGAATATAAATATGAAGATGCTGTAAAACAGCTACAAGAATCTGGTGCTATTGGCCTACAAGACTTTAAAAATCTATCTTATGAAGACTTAAATGAGCTATTTGAGGAAATCAAGGTTTGGTGCCTGTATGCCAATGGTAAGTTAGACAAGCTTCCTAAAGAGTCTAAGAAGAAAAAGGATAAGAAAGACAAGAAGGATAAGAAAGACAAGAAGGACTAAGTAATATACGTGCCTTTATTCTGAAATACGCTCCTTAGGAAATCGAAGAGTAAAGGTACTGCCCTGTCCGGGGGCGCTAGTAATAATGAGTTGGGCTTGATGGCGGTTGGCAATGTGCTTCACAATCGCCAATCCCAAACCAGTGCCTCCAGTATCTCTAGATCGGCTTCTATCCACGCGATAAAAGCGCTCAGTCAGCCTTGAAAGATGCTCGGATGCAATGCCCGGCCCCGTGTCGGCAACTGAAAACTCGCCTTCCCCACGTTCATTCACGCTCCATCTCACCTTAACTGAAGCAGTTTCTGGTGTATATCGAATAGCATTGGAAACCAGATTACCAAATGCAGAAAGAATCTCCCGCTCCTCTCCCATTAAGTTATTTGAATTTGAGATCTCAAAGCTAAGAATATGGTGGCCCCGTGAGAGAGCCTCTGCATCATTCTTTACAAGAGCCATCAGAGTAGTAATACTCATTTCTTGTAATGGGGCGGGTGAGGTGTTGGCCTCTAGGTTGGCCAGAGTTAGTAAGTCTTCCACCAAACTCTTCATTCGCTGAGCCTGAGACATCATCATGTCAAAATATTGGCTTTGCTGGGATCTATCTAGGTCAAGCGACTGCATAGTCTCTAAAAAACCCATCAAAACAGTAATTGGCGTTCTCATTTCATGTGAAACGTTAGCCACGAAATCACGCCGCATTGCATCAGCCTTCTGAAGATCAGTGACGTCCTGTACAAGCAAGAGATGTCGTTGATCACCGAATGGGAAAATTTGCAACATCAAACTCAGATTAGCGTTTGGCCCCATTCTCTCCATCAACAATGGATCCTCAAATTCCCTCTTATATAAATACTGGATAAATTCTGGGCGTCGTATCAGAAAATTAATCCTTTGGAGCGCATCACGCTTAAAACTCAAGCCAAAGAAGCGCTCAGCAATGGCATTACACCACTCAATATGATCTTCGCTATCGAGCATCACAATGCCATTGGGAGAGGCCTGAAAAGCCTCAATGAAACGATGGTGCTGTTTTTCGATAGAGAGTATTTGCTGCTTGAGATTGCGGACTAAACGCTGCAGGCGAAAAAAGATTTCCTCCCAATAGCCACTTGGCAAAGGCATGGATTCGACTGAGTCCGATAAGGTAAATTTTCTTAGACGAGCTAAATTGATGTAGGAATAAATCAGGGGAATTGATAGAACAGATATTGCAGCCGCAACACCCGAGAAGGAGCCTAAATTGGAGGATGCTATGTATGCCGCAAGAAAAGCCAGGCAAATCAGCACAATAAAACGAGAAATAACAGATAACATACGACAATCTTAGAGCATCTGCTCCATCAGACCCAAAACTCTAGCGTAAAGCTCGATTCTAATTAGGTCTGGGTCGGCATCTTGGTAATTCGGTAACCACTGCCACGCACTGTCTCTATATAGCGATCGCAGTCCGTAGGTGACAAGGCCGCCCTTAATCTCTTGATATGAACATCAACCGTTCGCTCCTCGATATAGACCTCATTGCCCCAGACTTTGTCGAGTAAATTTGTCCGGGAATGCACCCTTTCAGGATTGGACATCAAAAACTGCAACAAGCGGTATTCGGTAGGCCCCAAGGGAATAGATTGAGGCTCCATATTAGGCCAAACAGCAGTCACACGATGCGAAAGTGGATCCATTCTCAGAGGACCCACAGCCAAAGGTCCAGAGTCTTCTAATGGGGTTTGGCGACGTAGAATCGCTTTGACCCGCGCAACCAACTCTTTAGGTGAGAAAGGCTTGGTTACATAGTCATCTGCACCAGAATCCAAGCCCAAAACCTTATCGGACTCATCGCTCTTGGCCGTCAGCATCAGAATAGGTAAAGAGCGGGTACGCTCATTTGCACGCAGCTCTTTGGCAAACTGAACACCTGATTTACCAGGAAGCATCCAGTCTAAGATCAAAAGAGAGGGCAGCTGATCTCGCATCATATTCAGAGCAAGATCAGTCTGAAGCGCCCTTTCAACTTCATAGCCAGCGTGAGTCAGGTTGATTGCAATCAGCTCCGCAATCGAAGGCTCATCCTCAACAATCAATATTCGGTGAGTCATCTGAAATTCCGCTTTGATGAGTTACGGTTTATTTGCCTCGCGGACCAAATCCTCATGAGGGATATGACGCACATCAGAGCCTTTGGCAATATAAATAACGAATTCAGCAATGTTCTTTGCATGATCGCCAATACGCTCAATCGCCTTTGCAATAGTCAGCATATCCAGACCGGTTGAAATCGTATGAGGATCTTCCATCATGTATGAGATCAGCTTACGAACAAAGCCTCTAAACTCTTCATCAATTTGGCGATCTTCCTGAACTACTTCTGCAGCAGCAACTGTATCTAACCTTGCAAAAGCATCTAAGCTGCGACGCAAGAGAGAGATTGCCATCTGTCCAGATAAACGAATTTCGGCAACATTAATGTTGTGAGTGGCTCCAGCTTCGATTAAGCGCTTAGTTCTCTTAGCAACGCGCTCAGCCTCATCACCGGCACGCTCTAAATTGGTAATCGCTTTTGAAACAGCCATGACGAGACGGAGATCTCGAGCGGTAGGCTGACGACGAGCAATGAGTTCAGTACAGGCTAAATCAATCTGAATTTCTAAATCATTAACCAGCTTTTCGTTCTGGATGACAACATTGCACGTCTCAATATCCATTTGCGTAAATGCACGCATCGCTGTGGAAATTTGGGATTCAACGAGACCGCCCATTTCTAGCAAACGGCTTGAAAGCCCATTTAAATCGGCATCGAATTGTGACGAAAGGTGCTTATCTTGCATTTATTTCTCCAATTAACCGAAACGGCCGGTAATGTAATCTTCTGTTTCTTTACGCTTAGGCTTGATGAAGATTTCATCAGTCTTGCCGAACTCAATTAAGCTTCCTAGGTACATATAGGCAGTGTAATCCGATACACGCGCAGCTTGCTGCATATTATGAGTAACAATCGCAATCGTATACTCATGCTTCAGTTCATTAATTAACTCTTCAATCTTACCTGTAGAGATTGGATCCAAGGCAGAGGTTGGCTCATCTAGCAACATTACGGAAGGCTTAACAGCCACACCACGGGCAATACATAAACGCTGCTGCTGGCCACCGGAAAGAGATAAACCACTTTGGTTCAGCTTGTCTTTTGCTTCGTTCCACAAAGCAGCCTTATTTAAGGCCCACTCCACACGCTCATCCATTTCAGAGCGGGAAAGCTTTTCGTAAAGACGTACACCAAAAGCAATATTCTCATAAATCGACATTGGGAATGGAGTTGGCTTTTGGAAAACCATACCAATTCTTGAGCGTAGTAGGTTCACATCTTGATCTGGGGTCAAAATATTCTGGCCATAGAAATTAATCTCACCCTCGGCACGTTGACCTGGATACAGGCTATACATACGGTTCAAGGTTCTGAGCAATGTAGATTTGCCGCAACCAGAAGGGCCAATAAAGGCGGTTACTTTGCCCTCTTCAATATCCAAGTTTATATTTTGCAAACCCTGAAAGGATCCGTAGAAAAAGTTTAGATTACGCACTTCGATTGCATTCTTAACCGGAGTTTGTGCGTTTTGGCTTGTCGTTTCGTTCATTACTGTTCCTTGACCATCGATCTTGTTTAAGTCAAACATTGTTTTCATATTACTCATTACCCTTGGACCTTCTCGCGAAATAACACTCGAGCCAAAATATTAAAGCCCAATACAGCAAAAGTAATTAATAGTGCACCACCCCAAGCAAGCTCTACCCAGTTGTCGTATGGGCTCATTGCAAACTGGAAGATGACTACTGGCAAATTGGCCATTGGCGCATTCATATTGGTGGAGAAGAACTGATTATTTAGCGCAGTGAATAATAAAGGTGCTGTTTCACCACTCACCCGAGCTAAGGCCAATAAAATACCAGTCATCACACCGCTTTGCGCCGCTCTTAAGGAAATCTTAAAAGCCACTTTCCACTTCGGCGTACCCAAGGCATAAGCAGCCTCACGCAAGCTGCCAGGGACTAGGCGCAACATGTTCTCGGTAGTGCGAACAACTACTGGAACCGCAATCAAAGTTAAAGCAAGCGTACCGGCCCAGCCTGAGAAGTGACGTACTTGGGCAACTACGAGCGCATACACAAATAAACCAATCACAATGGATGGAGCGGATAACATGATGTCAGTAACAAAACGGGTTATCGCAGCTACCCTACTCCTATCCCCATATTCAGAAAGATATAAACCAGCCAGCACACCTATTGGCGTACTGATTAATGTACAACTGGCAACAATCATGAGACTTCCGAGAATCGCATTGGCCAAGCCACCACCTTCAGAACCTGGCGCTGGTGTGCTTTGAGTAAATAACGAGATATCGAGGGCAGCAAAGCCCTTAAATAACAACACACTCAAAATCCATAATAAAAAGATCATGCCAATGACCATGGCGCCCATAGACAGGGTTAGTCCAATCTTATTGGCACGCTTACGTTTCGCAAAAAGGGAGGAATCAATATTGGAAAAATTACTCATGTTTTTAAGCCCTGCTTCTTCTCCATATTGTTGAGCATCAATTTAGCCAATGCCAACACAATAAATGTGATGATGAAAAGCGCCAAACCTAAGGCGAATAAGGAAGATAAATGATTGCCCGCTTCAGCCTCGCCAAACTCATTAGCGAGTGTGGAAGCGATTGAAGTACCTGGCGAGAATAAGGATGGAGATAAGCGGTGTGCATTGCCAATAACAAAGGTGACCGCCATGGTTTCACCAAGCGCCCTGCCTAGACCCAACATCACACCGCCGATCACACCAGCCTTGGTGTAAGGCAGGACTACATTTTTAACCACTTCCCAAGTAGTACAGCCGATACCATAGGCAGACTCTTTGAGTACAGGTGGAACAATCTCAAATACATCGCGCATCACAGAAGCAATAAAAGGCAAAATCATCATTGCCAAAATCAAGCCGGCACTCAGGATGCCAATGCCGTTAAATGCACCTGAGAATAGAATGCCCAAACCAGGAATCTGACCGAGTGTTCCACCCAGGGCTGGCTGGATATATTCGGCGAATAAGGGTGCAAAAATAAACAAACCAAACATACCGTAAATAATGGAAGGTACAGCTGCTAGCAACTCCACCGCAGTTCCTAAAGGTCGACGAAGAGAGCTTGGACATAATTCGGTGAGGAAAACCGCAATACCAAAGCTCAGAGGAACGGCAATCAATAAAGCAATGATAGACGTGGCTAAGGTGCCATAGATCGCAATTAGACCGCCAAACTGACCCTGAACAACATCCCATTCTTCGCTAAAGAAAAAACCGATGCCGAAGGTACTCAAAGCGGGCCAAGCGTTCGTGATTAGCGAAATAATAATGCCGAGCAAGGTGATTAAGACAGTCAAAGCAAAGAATTGAGTAATTCCATGAAAAAGGAAATCCTGAATACGCTGTACCTTGGCAATGCTAAGCGCCTGTGGCGTCGGAGCTGAGTGAGACTGGGTCGATTCAATCATGATTATGCTTATTTAAATATTGAAACAGCCCCACTTTTGATGGGGCTGTTATTCAGTAATGATTAAGAAATCTTAATCATCCAAGCTTACTTAGTAACAACCTTAGAAAATACATTCTTACGAATGAAGTCAGTTGTTACATCAGGCATTGGCACGTAATCCAACTCTAAAGCCATATTCTTGCCTTCTTTAAATCCGAAGTCAAAGAACTTCATTACTTCGGCAGCATTTGCCTTGTTATCTGGGTTCTTGTACAAGAGGATGAAAGATGCACCAGTGATTGGCCATGACTTAGCACCAGAAGCATTGGTGATAAATGTGCCCATACCTGGGATCTTAGACCAATCAGTTCCAGCAGCAGCAGCAGCAAAGGTTGCATCATCAGGCTGCACATAATTGCCATCTTTGTTTTTCAAAGAAATGTGAGTCATTTTGTTTTTCTTGGCGTATGCATACTCAACGTAACCTACAGAATTCTTTACGCGAGAAACGTTTGCAGCAACACCTTCGTTACCTTTGCCACCAACAGATGAAGCAGCTGGCCATTTAACAGAAGCACCTGCACCAACTGCATCTTTCCAGAGGGTGCTAGTTTTCGCTAAGTAGTCAGTAAAAATCGCTGTTGTACCAGAACCGTCAGCACGGTGAACAACAGTGATTGGGCCAGAAGGAATCTTTACACCAGGGTTCATCAAAGCAATACGCTTGTCACCCCAGTCAGAAATAACGCCTTGGAAAATATCAGCTAATGTTGGGCCATCTAATTTGAGTTCGCCTGGCTTAACACCATCCACGTTCATCACTGGCACTACACCACCAATAATGGCTGGAAACTGAACCATGCCATCTTTTTCTAAATCTTCAAATTTCACTGGATTGTCGGTTGCACCGAAATCAACAGTCTTGGCTTTAATTTGCTTGATACCACCTGAAGAACCAATAGATTGGTAGTTCAAGTTAGAACCCGTTTTTGCTTTATAGGCTTCGGCCCATTTAGCGTAGATTGGGTATGGGAATGTTGCGCCTGCGCCGGTCATGTCCGCGGCAAATGCAACTGGGGCAAATGAAATTGCGCTAACAACTAACGCTTTTTTCAAAAATGAGTTCATGTAGGTAGGTCCTCAGAGAAATACGCAACATTGCGATGCTTGAACAATACGATGTGTGTATGTCTCTTTTATGACAAGAACTTTAATTGAAATTAATCCAATTAATTCAATGACTTATGATTTTGGTATGAGATCGGCAATACCCTTAGCTAAATTCATGGCTATATCGCCGTCCTGAGCCTCTACCATGACCCGCAGGACTGGCTCTGTACCCGAGGCGCGGATAAGTACCCTACCCGTGCCCTTGAGTTCGCTTTCGACCTGGCTTATCTGGGATTTGAGGACCTCATCGGACTTCCAATCATAGTCAGGCTTGAATTTGATATTTAAAAGCACTTGGGGGAAGATTGTTACGGAATCCAGGAGTTGAGCCAAGCTCTTCTTAGTCTGACTCATCGCTGCCAGCACCTGTAATGCAGCAATGATGCCATCACCCGTTGAATGTTGATCAAGGCAAAGTAAATGACCTGAACCTTCACCACCAATAATCCAGCCTTTTTGTTTAAGCAACTCTAAGACATAACGATCGCCTACATTCGCGCGCTCAAAGCCAATGCCTAAATCCTTAATAGCATTTTCCACGGCAAGGTTTGTCATTAAGGTACCAACGACCCCACCAATTATTTGGCCACGATCAATCCGGTCTTTGGCAAGAACGTAAAGCAGTTCATCGCCATTAAACAATCGGCCAGAGGCATCGACCATTTGCAAACGATCAGCATCACCATCTAAAGCAATACCGAGATCTGCTTTGCTTTCTTTAACCTTAGCAATTAATGCTGCAGGGGCTGTAGCACCAAAGCCGTCATTAATATTGCGGCCGTCGGGCTGAACACCAATCGAGATTACTTCAGCACCCAGCTCATGAAAGACATGAGGGGCAGTATGGTATGCGGCTCCGTGAGCACAATCGACAACCAACTTCATACCTTTGAGATTGAGCTCGCCAGGGAAAGTCGATTTACAAAATTCGATATAGCGACCAGCAGCATCATCAATACGAAATGCTTTGCCTAATTCTTTTGAGCTGACACAACCCATCGGTTTGGCGAGCTCAGCTTCAATAGCCAATTCAAACTCATCGCTTAACTTACCGCCTTGTGCGGAGAAGAATTTAATACCGTTATCTTGATAAGGATTGTGTGAAGCAGAAATGACTACGCCTGCAGATAAGCGCAATGCTTTAGTAAGGTAAGCAACCCCAGGAGTTGGCATTGGACCGCACAACATCACATCAACACCAGCAGCAGCAAAGCCAGCCTCTAAGGCAGCTTCTAATAAATAACCTGAGACACGCGTATCTTTACCAATCAGAACCTTGCAGCGCTCACCAGGCTTTGCTTGGCTACCCAGTACTTTGCCCGCAGCATAACCAAGGCGCGTGATGAACTCCGGAACAATCGGAAATTGTCCTACTTCACCGCGGATACCATCAGTACCAAAGTATTGTTTTTTCATGGGCTTGATTATAAAACTTGTGGGTATTTGACTAGCTAGCTTATTCCTGAATAGCTTCCCAGAGCTTCAAGGAGTCGACCGTCTCTTGAACGTCATGGACACGGATAATTTGAGCCCCCCGATCGGCAGCCAAAATGGCGGCTGCCACACTAGGCGCTACACGATCGTTAGTGTCACGACCCGTTAATTTACCCAACATGGATTTACGAGACATCCCCGCCAGCACCGAATAACCCAATTGCGAGAATTGATCAAATTCTGTCAGCATCTTGAGGTTGTGCTTCAGGCTCTTGCCAAAGCCAAAACCGGGATCGATAGCAATTCTATTTTTGGCAACACCTTGGCTCTCTAGTAATGCTGCACGCTCTTGCAAAAATGCTTTCACTTCAGCAATGACATCCTGATATTCGGGATCAAATTGCATGGTCTGTGGATCGCGCTGCATGTGCATGAAGATAATGCCACATTGCTTATTTGGATTTCGCTGATCGCTCTCGATGATGACCTCTACTGCACCCTCTTGTCGCAATGCCCAAATGTCATTAACACAATCAACTCCAGCCTGGAGAGCTTGACGCATAGTCTCGGCTTTATAGGTATCAATTGATAAGGCGACGCCACAATCTTTTAATGCCTCAACCACTGGCAAGACGCGATCCAATTCTTCTTGCAAAGAGACGGGTTCAGCACCAGGGCGAGTGGACTCACCGCCAATATCAATCATGTCTGCACCGTTGGCGATCATGCGCTCCGCTTGGGCAATAGCATCACTTGGAGTTCTGAACTTACCACCATCAGAAAAGGAATCTGGCGTGGCATTCAGAATGCCCATCACTAGTGGGCGCTGACGTTTGCTAAAGTCATAAAGAAAACGCCCGCAACACCATGTTGCGGGCAGAGTTTGCTTGCTCACTTTACTACGCAGTGGCTGGGGCAGCCCCGGCAGCAGGACCCGGCGTACCAGCAGAGTTACCAAACTGGGTTGCTGGTGGTGGCTTTGGAGCGCGTGGTGGGCGACCTTCCATGATGTCGGTAATCTGCTCAGCATCAATGGTTTCCCATTCAAGCAATGCAGTCACCATAGCCTCAACCTTGTCACGGTTTTGCTCAAGGATCGATCTTGCCAATGCGTACTGGCTATCCACCAATGCACGAATCTCTGCATCTACCTTTTGCTGAGTTAACTCAGAAACTGTCTTCGTACTATTGCGCCCAAAAATACTTTCAGACTCTGTATCAACGTAGACCATCGTCCCTAAGCTATCGCTCATGCCATAACGAGTCACCATATCACGCGCCATTTTGGTAGCACGCTCAAAGTCATTTGAAGCGCCTGTACTTGAGGAGTTCAAGAACACCTCTTCAGCAGCACGGCCACCAAACAAAATCGCCAACTCCTCCATCATGCGATCTTTATATAAGTTCACACGATCAAACTCAGGCAACTGCCAAGTAACACCCAAAGCCATGCCGCGCGGCATGATGGTGACCTTATGCACTGGATCAGCCTTAGGCAATACCTTGGCGACCACCGCATGACCAGACTCGTGATACGCCGTATTACGACGCTCTTCTTCGCGCATTACAGCTGATTTACGCTCAGGACCCATGTAGATCTTGTCTTTTGCATCCTCAAAGTCTTTCATATCCACAGCGCGCTTATTACGACGGGCTGCAAACAATGCTGACTCGTTTACTAGGTTTGCTAGATCGGCACCTGAGAAACCAGGGGTACCACGTGCCAATACTGCTGCATTGACGTCTGGATCAATTGGAACCTTACGCATATGCACTTGCAGAATTTGCTCGCGGCCACGAATATCTGGCAAGCCTACGTGTACTTGACGATCGAAACGACCTGGACGTAATAAGGCTTTGTCCAAAACATCGGAACGGTTAGTCGCAGCAACCACGATCACACCGCTATTACTTTCAAAACCATCCATCTCGACCAGCATCTGGTTGAGAGTTTGCTCACGCTCATCATTACCGCCGCCCATACCAGAGCCACGATGACGACCAACAGCATCAATCTCATCAATAAAGATGATGCAAGGCGAATTCTTCTTGGCGTTTTCAAACATATCGCGCACACGTGATGCACCGACACCAACAAACATTTCGACAAAGTCTGAACCAGAGATCGCAAAAAATGGCACCTTCGCTTCACCTGCAATCGCACGAGCCAGCAAAGTCTTACCAGTACCCGGAGGGCCTACTAGCAATACGCCATGCGGAATATGGCCACCCAGCTTTTGAAACTTTTGTGGGTCTTTTAAGAAATCGACAATCTCAAAGACTTCTTCTTTTGCTTCATCGCAACCTGCAACATCAGCAAAGGTCACAGTATTACTGTTCTCATCAACGAGACGTGCTTTCGATTTTCCGAAAGAGAATGCTCCACCCTTACCGCCACCTTGCATCTGACGCATCATGAAGAACCAGAAACCAATGATCAATAAAGTAGGTCCGAGGTAATACAAAGCCGAGACCAACATATTCGGTTCGTCATCTGCTTTACCAGTAACCTGGACACCAAACTTCATCAAGTCGCCAACCATCCAAATATCCCCTGGGGAGATGATGGAGTATTTAATGCCGTCATTTGGAGTCACCTGCAATGTGCGACCTTGCACATCCACTCTCTTAACTTTGCCTGCTTTGGCATCGTCCATGAATTGAGAATACGTGACCTGATTCTGATCTTTAGGCTTGTCGAACTGTTTAAAAACAGTAAACAAGACCAAACCCACAATGAGCCACACGCCGATTTTTTGCAACATATTGCTATTCAAAAGGAGACCTTTGCCGGATTAATCCGGGAGTTAAAGCGGATTGCTATACCTAAGTATTTGATTCTACTACTAGGCTTTTTCAATAGCGAAGAGCTAGTTTATTTTATAAACCCCTCATTTTGGGGGGTTATTTGGGTGCCTTAAGGTCTCGGCCTAATAAAAAGATTTCCGAGGACTTAGCTCTAGAGGCTTTTGGCTTTCTGGAAGCCACTGTTTTAAAGACCTTTTTAAAGGATTCCACAATCTGACTATAGCCGCTGCCGTTAAAGCACTTAATCAATAGAGCCCCGTCAGACCTCAGGTGCTGGACTGAAAAATCCAAGGCAATCTCAGCCAAAAAAGCCATTCGGGCCGCATCTGCCACCCCCACACCCGATAAATTGGGGGCCATATCGGACATCACAAAATCGACTTTTCCATCTGCATTCGCCGGTAAAAGTGCCTCTAAGGCCTTTAAACCCTCATCTTCCCGGAAATCCCCCTGAATAAAGGACACATCGGCAATATCCTCCATCGGCAGAATATCAATCGCAATAATGATTCCGTCTGGCTTACCAGACTCAATATTGGGATTATTTTTACCGAGCTCAGTCAGGCGATTACGAGCGTACTGAGACCAGCTCCCAGGAGCGCTCCCCAGATCCACAATCGTCATACCCGCTTTAATCAGTCGATCCTGCTCATCTATTTCGCTCAACTTATAGACAGCTCGTGCGCGATAACCCTCTTTTTGGGCCATCTTCACGTACGGATCATTGAGATGATCCTGCAACCAACTTTTATTAAATTTATTCTTTGCCACAACTTACCCACTTTCGTCGATCATTTTCCTTGTTTATGCTCTACAAGGCAAAAGGAATCGACTCGAAACATCTTAATAACGACTCAAATAAGGCCGAAAACCCTGTTTTATAGCCCTAATGCTCTATCATCGAGCCCATGACAGTACTTACTATTACCCCCGCACAACGTAAATCCCTTAAAGCCGACGCTCATGGTCTCAGCCCAGTCGTCATGATTGGTGGCGATGGCCTTACCCCTGCGGTCATTAAAGAGGCTAAATCAGCTATCTCTCATCACGGCTTGATCAAAGTTCGTGTTTTTGGTGATGATCGTGAAGCACGAATCGCCATCTATGAAGAGCTCTGCGACAAGCTGGGTGCTGCACCCGTTCAGCACATTGGTAAATTACTAGTGGTTTGGAAGCCGATTGATGTTGTCGATGCAGCACTCATCAATTTGAGTCGTTCTAGTAAGCAAACTAAAAAAACATTACAAGCGCCCCGCACTAAGCGCCAACCAAATCGCGTGGTGGCGAAAGCTGGTGTTCGTACTAGCACTTCAGAGAGATCAGATCGACGCTCAGCAGCTAGTAAATCTCCTTTTGAAAGAGTGGCTGCGGTCAAAAATGCTGCCCCTAAAAAACGGGTTCTACGTGCAGATGCTGCTGAATCTAAAATTGGTTGGTCATCACCGGGTTACCGCAAAGCGGTTGCAGCGCCTGCGCCCATTAAGAAACGCAAGGTACGCATGAGTAGTAATAAGAAGAAATCATTGGGATCTTGATCTCTAGACTATTAAAAAGTACTGAGTTAAAAAAAACGTCGCTAGTCGGCGTTTTTTATTGCCTTTCTTTTGGCTTACTCTATCTCTTAGTCAGTCGCCAAACTAAAAAGATTCCCAAAATGCTCTGGAGCATAAAAAGAATGCTAGAGACGCCATGCAGTCTCCCAAACAAAGTAGCTGAAGGAGAAAGCATTACTGGCATGCCTTGCATTAGGGCATCATCTCTCAAAGTGTTCATCCAGGGAATCAAGATAAAGCTAGCTGCGATTGCACACAGCAACATTGCCAACAAGAGCCAACGAATAAACTTAAATTGACTAAGGCCACGATTCACTAGGAGATTAGCTAAGACCATCAGGCCGATGCACACAATCAAGCTAAGATAAGCTTCTAATTTAAAGACGCTACCAGCAACCATTCCAGCAGCTTGGCGATCGGTCATCGTACTGAAAATGGCTGGAGCAACTAAATAACCTACCGCGAGTATGCTACCAACCCACAAACCTGCAATCAAAATAAATAGTCTTTGAGCTACAGGGTGATCTGGAGCCTCTAAAGTCTGCATCTAGATTCTGGCTTGTATTAGATGTAACGGACCGCAAGAATTTCTACCTCGCGATTGCCACCAGGAGCCTGAACCGCAACCACATCGCCCTCTTCCTTGCTAATCAAAGCACGAGCAATGGGCGAGCTAATGGAGATCTTATTTACTGCGATATCAGCCTCATCGTCACCGACGATTTGATAAGTGAGCTTCGTGCCATCTTCTAAGTCTTCAAGATCAACAGTGGCACCGAATACGATGCGACCGTTTACGTCCAGACTAGCCGGATCAATGATCTGTGCAGCCGATAGCTTTCCTTCAAGCTCCTGAATACGACCTTCAATAAAGCCTTGCTTTTCTTTAGCAGCGTCGTACTCTGCATTCTCAGAAAGGTCGCCTTGTGCACGTGCTTCAGAGATTGCATTAATTACAGATGGACGCTCTACATGCTTTAAGCGATACAATTCTTCTTTGAGAAGCTCTGCGCCACGCTTGGTAATAGGGATTGTGTTCATGCTGCTTACCTCACTGAATTTAATTGAGAGTCTTGTGTAGATTTTGCAATGAATATACCTCTAGAGACCCTTTGTTGCCATTTTGCGATGTCATCAAGCCATCCATTACCGCACGTGCTGCACTAATCGTGGTGTAGTAAGTCACATTATTAGCTTGAGCGCTAGTACGAATGGAGCGTGAATCTGCAATTGCAGTGCGGGTCTCATCCACTGTAGTAAATACTAGAGATATCTCACCATTCTTAATCAAGTCAACAATATGTGGGCGACCATCCTTAACCTTGTTTACTACACGTACCGGTAAGCCAACTGCCTCAATTGCTGCGGCAGTACCTTTAGTGGCAACCATAGGGAATCCCAATTGATGCAACAGTTTAGCAACTTCAACTGCCTTTGGCTTATCGCTATCTTTTACCGTCAAGAGCACGGTACCACTCTTAGGCAACTTAATTCCTGCGCCTAATTGGGATTTGAAAAGCGCTTCACCAAAAGTCTTACCAACACCCATCACCTCGCCGGTAGAGCGCATCTCTGGACCTAGGATCGGATCAATGCCTGGGAACTTATTGAATGGAAATACAGCTTCTTTTACTGAGAAGTAAGCTGGCTTCACTTCATTCAAAATACCCTGCTGTTTTAGAGTTTGACCCACCATACAGCGCGCTGCAATCTTCGCTAACTGCAAACCAGTCGCTTTTGATACAAACGGAACGGTACGAGAGGCACGCGGGTTCACCTCAAGTACGTAGATGACATCCTTACCATCGACGTGCTGAATCGCAAACTGCACGTTCATCAAACCAACGACGTTCAAACCTTTAGCCATTGCTGCAGTTTGACGTTTGATTTCTGTAATCGTTTCGTCAGATAAGGAATATGGTGGCAAAGAACAGGCAGAGTCACCTGAGTGCACACCAGCTTGCTCAATGTGCTCCATCACGCCACCGATAAATACCTGCTCACCGTCACTAATGCAGTCCACATCACACTCGATCGCATCATTCAAAAAGCGATCCAGCAATACTGGTGAGTCATGAGACACTTTGACCGCTTCACGCATATAGCGCTCAAGATCACGGCCGTCATGAACGATTTCCATTGCACGGCCACCTAAGACGTAAGAAGGACGCACCACCAATGGGTAACCAATTTCTTCAGCCAGTTTGAGAGCTTCATCTTCAGCACGAGCAGTACGGTTAGGCGGCTGACGCAAATTCAACTCATGCAATAGCTTCTGGAAACGCTCGCGATCTTCTGCTGCATCAATCATGTCTGGTGATGTACCAATAATTGGCACCCCATTAGCCTCGAGATCCAAAGCCAACTTCAAGGGAGTCTGGCCGCCATACTGAACGATGACGCCTTTTGGCTTTTCAATTGCCACGATCTCTAGAACATCTTCTAGAGTCAAAGGCTCGAAGTACAAGCGATCAGAAGTATCGTAGTCAGTAGAAACTGTTTCTGGGTTGCAGTTCACCATGATGGTTTCATAACCATCTTCGCGCATTGCCAAGGCTGCATGAACGCAGCAATAGTCAAACTCAATACCTTGACCGATACGGTTAGGACCGCCGCCCAAAACCATGATCTTGTCTTTAATACTTGGCTGAGATTCGCACTCACCATGCTCAGCTTCGTAAGTGGAATACAGATAAGCCGTATTCGTAGAGAACTCCGCGGCACAGGTATCTACTCGTTTATAGACCGGCACCACTTTGAGACGATGACGTGCAGCACGAACAGAAGAGGCGTCTACATTTAATAATTTTGCTAAGCGACGATCTGAGAAACCTTTTTGCTTAATAAAACGCAACTCTGGTGCTGATAAGCTATCGAGCTTACGCTGCTTTAGCTCAGTCTCCATAGTGATGAGTTCTTCGATTTGTTCCAAGAACCAAGGGTCCACCTTAGTCTCGTTGTAAACCTCATCCAAGCCCATGCCCATACGGAACGCGTCCGCCAGATACCAAATCCGGTCTGGTCCTGGCTCACCGATTTCTTGAATGATGTCATCTAAGTCTGTAGAAACTTCATCGAGACCATCAACACCAACCTCTAAACCGCGCAATGCTTTTTGGAAAGATTCTTGGAATGTACGACCAATGGCCATCACTTCACCTACGGACTTCATCTGCGTGGTTAAACGAGAATCTGCTTGTGGAAATTTCTCAAACGCAAAACGGGGAATCTTCGTAACTACGTAATCGATTGATGGCTCAAAGGATGCTGGCGTAGCGCCACCGGTGATGTCATTCTTCAACTCATCTAAGGTGTAACCCACTGCCAGCTTCGCAGCTATCTTGGCAATCGGGAAACCGGTTGCTTTAGACGCCAAGGCAGATGAACGTGACACACGTGGGTTCATCTCAATGACGATCATGCGACCATCAACTGGATTAATCGAGAACTGCACGTTTGAACCACCAGTATCCACACCAATCTCACGCAAGACCGCAATCGAAGCATTGCGCAAAATTTGATACTCTTTATCTGTCAAGGTTTGCGCAGGGGCAACGGTGATCGAGTCGCCGGTATGCACACCCATCGGGTCTAAGTTTTCGATTGAGCAAACGATGATGCAGTTATCAGCGCGGTCACGCACTACTTCCATCTCGAACTCTTTCCAACCCAAGAGAGACTCTTCAATGAGGAGTTCTCGGGTTGGCGATAAATCTAAACCGCGTTTACAAATCTCTTCAAACTCTTCACGGTTGTAAGCAATACCACCGCCTGATCCACCCATCGTAAATGAGGGACGGATGACTACCGGAAAGCCTAAACTGTCAGTCTCTTTCTGAATGCGTTGCTGCACTTCATGCGCTTCATCCATAGAGTGTGCAATGCCAGACTTCGCAGAGCCCAGACCAATCTTGGTCATTGCATCTTTAAACTTTTGACGGTCTTCTGCTTTGTCAATTGCTTCTGGTGAAGCGCCAATCAATTCGCAACCGTATTTCTCAAGGACGCCATGGCGATGTAAATCGAGTGCACAGTTCAAGGCAGTTTGACCACCCATCGTTGGCAAAATAGCATCAGGTTTCTCAGTCGCAATAATGCGCTCGACCACTTCCCAAGTAATCGGCTCGATATAAGTCACATCGGCCATCTCTGGGTCAGTCATGATGGTGGCAGGATTACTGTTTACCAGAATGACTTTGTAACCTTCATCACGCAAAGCTTTACAAGCTTGTGCACCAGAATAGTCAAACTCACAAGCCTGTCCAATCACTATTGGACCAGCGCCAATAATCAGGATGCTCTTAATGTCGCTACGCTTAGGCATTATTTGCCCCCCTTATTACTAACAGCGGCAGCATTCATGAGCTCCACAAAACGATCAAATAAATAAGCAATATCGTGAGGACCCGGTGAGGCCTCAGGATGGCCTTGAAAACACAAAGCAGGCTTGTCTTTCCAAGCTAGACCTTGCAGTGAACCATCAAATAAAGACACATGCGTCACACGAATGTTGTCAGGCAAAGTATTTGCATCAACTGCAAAACCATGATTCTGAGAAGTAATTGCTACGCGCCCAGTATCCAAATCCTTTACAGGGTGATTCGCACCATGGTGGCCAAATTTCATCTTCAAGGTTTTAGCGCCAGCAGCCAAGCCCATAATTTGGTGGCCCAAGCAAATACCGAATGTTGGAACACCCTTTTCAATAATTTCTTTTGCAGCAGCAATCGCATAATCACAAGGGCCGGGGTCTCCAGGGCCATTTGAGAAGAACACACCATCTGGGTTCATTGCCAAGACTTCGGCGGCGCTAGTTTGGGCAGGAACGATGGTTAGCTCGCAGCCACGCTCAGTAAGCATGCGCAAAATATTGCGCTTCACACCAAAATCATAGGCAACTACTTTTTTGATTGGCTTACGAGTATCTAAAGATCGATATGCAGGTTTGCCGTCAGGACCATGCAGATCCCACTCAGCTTCGCGCCATTGATATAGGGATTTTGTTGTCACGACTTTGGCTAGATCTAGACCAGCCATGCCTGGAAAAGCTTTAGCTAGCTCCAAGGCTTTCTTACCAAGAACCTCTGCGTCATCACCCATCTTGCCAGCAACAATGGCGCCAGACTGAGCGCCCTTATCGCGTAGGATGCGAGTGAGCTTACGGGTATCAATACCGGAAATACCAACTACCCCCGCCTTGATGAGGTAGCTATCCAGAGTTTCTTCAGAGCGGAAATTCGAGACACGCTTAGAAAGGTCTTTGACAACTAAGCCAGCCGCATGAATCTGATCTGACTCAGCATCTTGACCGTTTACCCCAACGTTTCCGATATGTGGGTAAGTCAAGGTAACAATTTGGCGCGAGTAACTAGGATCAGTAATGATCTCTTGATAACCAGTAAGTGCAGTATTGAAAACAACTTCGCCGGTAGTTTCGCCAGGGCAACCAATACTAAGGCCGGGAAATAGAGTGCCGTCGGCTAAGGCCAACACGGCGGGAGGAAAAGAAGGAAGCAAGGGTGACAAACCATCTCCAGTCCCTGCTCCATCCGACGCTCAACACCCCAAAAAGACCAACCCAGGACTGTTTGTGCGGGAGGTGAGTGTCTTTAAGCGCTAGGGTAATTTATTAAGTTTTGAACCGGTCAATCATACCAGTTTTGCTTATAAACCCTTGGATTCCCAGCCAATTGGGCTTGCAAGCTAATAAGCCCCTGAGTCACATAACAAAGGGGCTTATTTTGATGCTGCCAAGCTAGGTTTAAGACTTGGCGCTTTGCTCGATGATGGTCTTAATTTGGGCCAAAACAGTTTGATCTTCCATCGTGCTGATGTCACCAGGATCGCGCCCTTCAGCTACAGCTTGGAGAGCACGGCGGACGATCTTGCCTGAGCGGGTCTTGGGCAAGGCTGTGACTACATAAACCCGACCAGGACGAGCAATCGCCCCTAGAGTGGTGTCTACAGTCTTCATGCACTCCGCTTCAAGAGTGGCTGTATTAGAGGCATCCTTTGGAATCACAAAGGCAATCGCAGCCTGACCCTTTAACTTGTCCTCAATACCCACTACTGCCACTTCTGAGATATTTGGGTGGCTAGAGATGCTCTCTTCAATTTCACGGGTGCCTAAGCGATGACCGGCAACGTTTATCACGTCATCAGTTCGGCCTAAGATAAAAAAGTAGCCATCCGCATCTTTGATACCCCAGTCAAAAGTAGAGTAAATCATCTTACCGGGGATAGTTTCCCAATAAGTACTCACAAAACGTTTGTCATCACCCCAGACAGTTTGCATGCAGCCTGGAGGCAAAGGACCTTCAATCGCAATAACGCCCTTTCGATCTGGGCCTAACTCTTCCGAAGTCGCATCATCTAATAACTTCATGTTGTAACCAAATGATGGGACACCAGGTGAGCCAAACTTGTGTGGCATCACTTCTACCCCACGCTGAATTGCCAACATCGGCCAACCAGTTTCCGTCTGCCAATAGTTATCCACGATCGGCTTCTTAATCGCATCATGAATCCAGGTTGCCGTTGGCTCATCCAAAGGCTCGCCTGCCAAGAACAAAGCACGCAAGCTCGAGAGATCGTATTTAGTTAAGAAGGCAGGATCTTGTTTCTTGAGAACACGAACTGCAGTTGGTGCAGAGAACATGACTGATACTTTGTACTTCTCAACCAGTTCCCACCAAATACCTGCATCAGGACGCAAGGGCGTGCCTTCGTAAAGAATGGTTGCCATGCCGTTGATCAATGGTGCGTAAATGATGTAGCTATGACCCACTACCCAACCAATATCTGATGTACAGAACATGGTCTCACCCGGGTTACCACAGAAGATGTGCTTCATGGTGGAGGCCAAGGCGACTGCATAACCACCGGTGTCACGTTGCACGCCTTTAGGTTTACCAGTAGTACCAGAGGTATACAAAATATAGGAAGTATGGGTTGCATCCACCCACTCAATCGGTACTAAATCATTGAGGTGCTTTTGGCGCTCAGTTACGTAATCCAAATCGCGACCAGCCACTGTGGTGAACTCAGTGAGGCCACGATTCATAATCAGGACTTTCTCGGGCTTGTAGCTTGCGAGCTTGATTGCTTCATCGAGTAAAGGCTTGTAAGGAACCGCTTTACCACCTCGCGCGCCCGCCTCTGCAGTCACAATCATTTTCGGTTTTGCATCATCGATACGTGATGCCAGGCTATGCGATGCAAAGCCACCAAACACTACAGAGTGAATGGCACCAATGCGTGCACAAGCGAGCATAGCGAAACAGGCCTCAGCAATCATCGGCATATACATCAGGACGCGATCGCCCTTTTGAACACCGTTCGCTTTGTAGATGGCTGCAATACGATTAACTTCTTCGTAAAGCTCTTTGAATGTGTATGCTTTTTCTAGATTCGTTTCTGTTGAAACAGCGACTAGAGCAATCTGATCAGCACGATCTTTGAGGTGACGATCAACTGCGTTGTAGCAGAGATTAGTTAATCCACCCTCAAACCATTTTGCAAACGGGGGGTTTGCATAATCCAGAACCTTATTAAACGGTTTTTCCCAATGAATGAGTTTTGCCTGCTCTCCCCAGAATCCATCTGGGTCTTTAATGGAACGTTCGTGTTCTGATTTATAAGACATGGTCAACCTAAATAAGTAAATTAATGTGTCTGGGTTTACTGAATCTTGCTAGCTCCCTTACTAGTTGAAGCCTTGGGAGTCGAGCTAGTTGTATTCGAAGATCCATTTTTCGCAGATTTTGCAAGCCCTGTCGATGCGGATTTATGCTGATTTGCAGCATTATTTGCAGAAGAATTACCCTTAGTGGCAGCTTTTCCAGTCTTTACCACCGGGCACTTAGCCCCTTTTGCACAATTTTTAGGCGTTGACGGTGCTGACTTAAGCAAATTCAGACTGCCATTTTCTGCCAATGCTACCGAGATATCCCCAGGGCGATGGTTAGTTTTGGGTACTAAAACCGTTGAACCTGCCCGAATTCTCATACCTTTAGGTATGCCATTGACCGCTCTTAAGGTTTCGGCATCAACACCCAGTGTTTTTGCAGCCTGGTCGACTGATTCTGTCTTACTTACCTGTACTGCAGTCCAAGAAGATAGTGGCTTAGTGTACTTCTTGAGATTTTCTTGAAACACCTCGGCATGCCCAAACGGTAGCAAGATTTGCTGATTAGCATTACTCAAGATGACCGGCTTATTAAAAGAAGGATTCAAACTATGAAACTCGCTCTCTGGTATTTCGCTTAACTGAATTACTAGAGCCACATCAATATCAGACCCGACATCCACGGCAACGAAATAAGGATGGTTTTCTAAATCTGGCAGAACAATGCCATAGGCTTTGGGATCCAAAACAATCTGCCGGTAGGCCATTAACTTTGGAACATAGTTGCGAGTCTCATTGGGCATCTTGAGACTTAGGTAATCGGTAGGGAGTCCAGCAGCAAGATTGCGTTTTTGCGCTTTTGAGACATTACCTGCACCCCAGTTATACGCAGCTAAGGCGAGATCCCAACTGCCAAACTGCTTATGTAAACGTTGCAAGTAATCCAAAGCAGCATCAGTAGATTGCAAGACATCTCTACGTTCATCCCTAAAGACGTTTTGCGTTAGCCGAAAATCTTTACCGGTTGCAGGCATAAATTGCCACAAGCCCATGGCCTTTGCGCTGGATTTGGCGTGCGTCACAAATGCGCTTTCGACAAACGGAAGCAAAGCGATCTCGGTTGGCATCTTGCGTGCATTGACCTCTTGCACGATATAAAACAGATAACGTGATGAGCGAGCCATTGAGCGTTGAACATAGTCTGGGCGTGCGCTAAGCCAACGTACTTGCTCGATCTCCAGCGGCGTGTTCATGGGCTCCATCTCGAAACCATCTCGAATCCGAATCCAGAGGTTGCTCGATGGTGCGTACAGATCGCTGACAGATTGATCTTTTAGGTTTACCCGCTTCGCGTTAGAGGCGCGCGGATCCTGACGTGTCGGCACATCCGAGGACCAATCTCCAGTACTAGCGCAACCTGTTAGTACCGAGATCAGCAATATCGCCGCATAGCGCCACAACATCAGAACCGATCCTTCCATGCCCGAATTACCGCCAATACATGAGCAGGCGTGGGTAGAGATTTTTCACCCGAGACCTCAAGGGCCGCATCGATGACCGCCTGTTGATCACAGCGCATGAATGGATTGACTTGCAATTCTTGCCCAATGGTCGTTGGTAATGTTGGTAGCCGTTGATCGCGCAGAGCTTTAGCCGTTTCCGCCCAAGTAATCAGGTTGGAATTGTTAGGCTCAACCGCCAGCGCAAAGCGAATATTGGATAAGGTGTATTCATGTGTGCAATACACCAGAGTGTTTTTGGGTAAGGCGATGAACTTCGCGAGAGACTGGCTCATCTGGGTTGGAGTGCCCTCAAACAAACGACCGCAACCAGACGCAAATAAGGTGTCGCCACAGAACAGCATAGGCTCAACTACATTGGCCTGCATGTTCGCAAAGTAAGCAATGTGACTCAAAGTATGACCAGGCACTTCGTAAACCTCAAGGCTAATACGTGGTGCAGCAACTTCGATCTTGTCACCCTCCATCACGGCATGCGTACGACCTGGAATATCAATTGCCGCAGGGCCGTAAACCGGGATAGACAAGCCAAGGGTATTCAATAAAGTCAGAATGCCCCCGGTATGGTCTGCATGGTGATGGGTAATTAAAATACCAGTCAGAGTCAGCTTGTTTTGCTCGAGATATTGCAGCACGGGGGCAGCATCACCTGGATCAACAATCAAGGCGGACTGGCCATCGTGGATACACCAAAGATAATTGTCATCAAAAGCCGGTATCGGCCAAACTTGCAATAAAGTATTCTTCACCATAGACCCATGATACCAACCCCACCCACACCTTCTCAGATGCCTGCACCACCCTGGAGTTCCTGGGAAAAGTGGCTTCAATCACCTCCAGGGCGCTATGTACTGGCCTGGGAGCAGAAATGCTTCAATCAGATCGTGGCTGATGTATTTGGTTTTTATGCCGTGCAAATTGGTTTGCCGCAAATGAACACCTTAGCAGAAAACCGCATGCCCTTGCACGCCCTCCTCATTAATACTCATGATCGCCAAAAACAGGTTGGCCAGTTCAAATGGCATCAGATTGAAGGCAACGCTAATGAACTGCCTTTTGCTTCTGAATCCATCGATTTATTAGTAATGCCACATGTCTTGGAATTTGCCGCCGATCCTCATCAAATTCTCAGAGAAGCTGAACGCGTCCTTCGCCCTGAGGGCCGCTTGATTATTTCTGGATTCAATCCGGCCAGTCTTTGGGGCATGCGTCAATATCTCAGCAGATTGATCGGTAGCCCCTATTTACCAAGAGATGGTCAATTTATAGGCTTACTGAGAATTAAAGATTGGTTGCAACTATTGAATTTCTCACTCGATAGAGGCCATTTTGGCTGCTACAAACTGCCCTTGAGTGGTGAGTCAGGCATGGCTAGAATGGACTTTATGGAGCCTGCTGGCAACCGCTGGTGGCCTATTTTTGGAGCTGTATTCTTAGTTTCCGCCATTAAGCGCCAGCAAGGTATTCGCCTCATCGGACGGGTCCAAGGTCTGCGCATCCCAGCCATTACTCAATTGAACCCGGTAGCTGAAAGTCGGCAGCAGTTAGCAAACAAGCAAGACCGAGTAAATTAACAGCATGTCTGATACCAAACCACTTCCTCACATTGTCATTTATACCGATGGCGCCTGCAAAGGCAATCCCGGTCCTGGCGGCTGGGGCGCTGTCTTGCGATCAGGCGGCCATGAAAAGCATCTTCATGGTGGCGCCGAACATACCACCAACAATCGGATGGAAATTAGCGCCGTCATTCATGCGCTGCGAGCACTTAAACAAACTAGTTCGGTAGAACTCTGGACCGACTCCCAGTATGTGCAAAAGGGGGTGACGGAGTGGCTGGAGGGCTGGAAAAAAAGGGGGTGGAAGACTGCTAGCAAAGATCCCGTCAAAAATGCCGATTTATGGCAAGAATTAGATGCCCTGATACCCGATCATCAAATTAGTTGGCACTGGGTTCGTGGGCATAACGGCCACCCTGGTAATGAGCTCGCAGACCTATTGGCAAATAAAGGTGTGGAAGAATTTCTGCCCTAAGCTAGGCGGTCGCTCACTGACCCCATTTTTGCGGTCTTATGAGAGAATGAATCCATTCAAGGTCGATGAAAAGTTGACCGCTAAACCCATGTAAAACCAAGAAAAAACGAGACCGTGTCAAAAATTGAATCTGCACTCGACAAGGTAGTCGCTAAGCTTCCAATACTCAAAAACTGGGTCATGAGTCGCCTCTGTACTCTTTGGAAAAAAATTTCTCCGTATCTAAGCCAGTTAAGAAAAATAAACTACGCCACAGTCAAAGCATTCACCCTGAAATATAAGTGGCGCATTTTGATTGTGCTGCTGATTTTGTACGCTGGATCTAAAACCTATGACTATTATTTTCCAGTCAGTACCAAAACTGGTGGCGGCACTCAAACTATCACTAGCGTCATAGTTGAGAAGAAAAATATCCCACTCATTATTGAAGCCACTGGCACGATTATTTCCAACAGCATCGTCGATATTCGGCCAATGACTACAAATACGGTCAAAACAATTCACATTAAAGATGGGCAAGAAGTTAAAGAAGGTCAGCTGCTCTTCACTCTCGATGATCGTAACGATCGCGCGAATTACGATAAATTAAAAGCGCTAGCGGATGATGCTCAAAAGCAATACTTGCGCGCTCAAGAGTTGGTTACTAAAAACTTTATTTCCAAGGCGGGTTTAGAAACCTCTCTTGCCAATGCAAAGTCTGCTCAGGCAGCCGCTCGGTCTGCTGAAGTTCAACTCTCCTATGACTCCATTCGTTCACCGATCGCGGGACGAGCCGGCATCATCAACGTATTCCCAGGATCACTGGTACAAGCCAGTAACGTAGTAACAACTGCAACTAGCTCTACTGCAACTTCGAGCGTTGGGTCCATGGTGACTATTACTCAACTTAATCCCATCAATGTTCAGTTTGTGGTGCCTGAGAAAGATATTCCCCTATTGATGGAAGGCAAGCAGGCCGATACCCCGCTGAAGGTGAAAGTAAGCGTTGGTAACAATGCGGCATTTGTTTATGAAGGTGAAGTACTGGTGATTGATAACCAAGTGGACCCCAGTATTGCGGCAGTGAGGGTACGTGCTCAGATACCTAATGAGAAGATGACTCTTTTGCCTGGTCAATTTGCCCGAGTCTCATTGAGTGCCAATACCATTAAAGATGCGATTGCAGTCCCATCAGAGGCCATTGTCATTAGCCCAAAAGGTCGCCTGATTTATCTTGTGGACAAGGATGACAAGGTTCAACCTAAGCCCATCAAAGTGGTTTATGAATACCAAGGCACCTCTGTCATTAGTGGTGTTGATGCAGGCTCCCGAGTAGTTATTGAAGGCAAGCAAAACCTGCGTCCTGGTAGCAAGATCCGAGAAGCAAAAAAGGCAGCTGCTACCGCTCCTCCAGCTAAAACAGCGGCACCCTCTCCCGCACCCGAGAAAAAATGACGCTCTCTGAATTATGTATTAGACGCCCCGTAATGACGGTGCTGCTATCTATTTCCACAGTGATAGCAGGCACCGTTGCCTATTTCAACATTCCAGTCGCAGCACTTCCCAGTTTTAATACACCCGTTATTTCAGTTAGCGCCAGCCTTCCGGGAGCAGCGCCAGAAAACATGGCATCCTCTGTGGCATTGCCACTTGAGAAAGAGTTCTCAACAATTGATGGCATCAAGGTCATCAGCTCAACTAACACCTTAGGGTCTACTAGTATCACCTTGGAGTTTACGAGTGAGCGAGATATTGATAAAGCTGCAGTAGACGTGCAAGCAGCCTTACTTCGTGCACAGCGTAGACTGCCTATTGAAATGACGGTTCCCCCTTCTTATCGAAAAATCAATCCTGCCGATACCGCGGTCCTTGTTATTCGAGTGAGCTCTCCATCGATCAGCCTTGCTGAAATCAATGATTACGCAGAGAATCTTCTAGCTCCAAATATCTCGACTATTAGCGGAGTTTCTCAAGTGCAGGTGTACGGTGCCAAGCGCTATGCTGTTCGTGTCAGCGTTCGTCCTGATGCTTTGGGCAACCGCAATATCACCATGGAAGAGTTGGCCACTGCGATTAACAAAGCCAATACCAATAGTCCAGTAGGCACCTTAGATGGGCCACGTCAACTGATTACCATTTACGCTAATCCTCAATTAGTGAAGGCAGAAGAATTTGGCAACCTAGTCGTCGCCCAGCGCAATGGCTTACCGGTGTATCTTCGAGATGTTGCAGATGTACAAGAAAGCTTTGAAGATGTGAGAACTTTTGCGACATCGGGTGGGGAGCGCTCGATTGCCATTGGCATTTTGCGGCAACCAAATGCTAATACAGTAGATCTAGTTAAAGCAATCAAAAAATTATTGCCTAGACTTCAAGAGCAAATGCCAGCATCTATTAAGTTGACGCTCATCAACGATAGGTCCCTATCCATCATTGAAGCAATTCATGATGTCAACATCACACTAGCCTTAACTATTTTGCTCGTTGTATTGGTGATATTTTTATTCTTAAAACGCATCTCTGCAACCCTCATCCCCTCGATTAGCCTGCCAATTTCCCTGATCGGTGCATTCTTTTTGCTCTACATATTGGGCTACAGCTTAGACAATATTTCGCTGCTAGGAATTACCTTGGCAGTTGGTTTGGTGGTAGACGATGCGATTGTTGTTCTTGAGAACATCATGCGCCACATTGAACGAGGCATGGATCCCCTCAAGGCCTCACTCAAAGGCAGCAAGGAAGTGGGATTCACAATCGTCTCTATCTCCATATCTTTAGTGGCAGTATTTATCCCTCTCTTCTTTATGGCCGGTCCAATAGGCCTACTCTTTAGAGAATTTGCTGTGGTAGTTTCGCTCTCTATCTTGGTATCCGCGGTGGTTTCTCTCACCATAGTGCCACTGCTCTGTAGCCGTTTTTTACCCAAGCCTGGTGATCATCCAAAAGAGTACGCCATCACCAAACAGTTTGATCGGATTTTTGACTGGTCTCTAAAGACCTATGTTCACTATTTGGATCTAGCATTACTTCATCGTAAAAAAGTATTGTGGGGGGCAGTTGCTAGCTTCTTCATCACCATTTACTTATTTGCAAATAGTCCTAAGGGCTTCTTTCCTGAAGAAGATATTGGACAAATCACTGCCACAACGGAAGCTTCAGAAGATACCTCTTTCAAAACCATGTTGGAGCTTCAAGATCGTGCAGCAGAGATCGTCAATAACGATCCCAATGTGGCCAACTCGATCTCCATCTTAGGGGGCGGTCAAAGCGCAGGTAGAAATACCGGTCGTTTCTTCATCATCCTGAAACCTAAGGGCGATCGAGAAAAGATGAGTAAGGTCATCGAAGGCCTTAGAAATAAATTCAAAGATATTCCAGGCCTGCAGGTTTATATGCGCCCGGTTCAAAACCTACAACTCGGCGGTAGAAGCAGTAAGAGCCGCTACCAATTTACGCTTCAAAGTGTAGGCTTTGAAGGTGTGAATGAGTGGGCTGACAAGATGACAGATAAGATCCGCAGCAATCCGATCTTTAGGGATGTCACGAGCGATTCCAAAATGAAAGGTCTTAATGTCAAGATTGAGATCGATCGTGAAAAAGCTGCTAGTGCTGGCGTAACAATCGCTGATATTCGTGGTGCGCTTTACAACTCATTTGGTGAACGCCAAGTGTCAACTATCTATACACCAGTCAACACCTATTACGTCATCCTAGAAACTGCTGAGGGTGACCGTCAGTTTGAAACTGACTTAAATAAGGTCTATGTCAGAGGTCGCGCAACTGATAAGCTGATTCCTCTCTCCAGTCTGGCCAGTTTTGTTCGCACCGTTGGTCCAACAGCCGTGAATCATCAGGGTCAAATTCCGGCGGTGACTATTTCCTTTAACCTGGCGCCAGATGTGTTCCTAGGTGATGCAACCAAGGCAATTGATGGGTATGAAAAAGAGATCGGGCTCCCGCCTTCAATCATTACCAG
The DNA here is from genome assembly GCF_000973625.1 of Polynucleobacter duraquae. NCBI lineage: Bacteria > Pseudomonadati > Pseudomonadota > Betaproteobacteria > Burkholderiales > Burkholderiaceae > Polynucleobacter > Polynucleobacter duraquae. The sequence continues at coordinate 762,305 of NZ_CP007501.1, read as the reverse complement.
CTATGGCGGTGATGCCGCGGTGTTCAAAGATAATCAGTCTGGCCAAGTCATCTTAATCTTGGCTGCCTTAGGCGTTATTTACATACTGCTCGGCGTACTCTACGAGAGCTACATTCATCCCCTGACCATTTTGGCCGGGCTCCCCTCAGCTGCGATTGGTGCGATTTTGGCTCTACGTATTTTTGGCTTTGAGTTAACTGTTGTTGCATCGATTGGCATCCTGCTCCTGATTGGTATCGTCAAAAAGAATGCGATCTTAATGATTGACTTTGCTTTGGATGCCCAGCGCAACCAAGGTATGTCACCAGAAAAGGCTATCCGTGAGGCTTGTATATTGCGCTTCAGACCAATCATGATGACAACGATTGCTGCCCTGATGGGTGCCCTTCCCATTGCATTAGGTTTAGGTGCAGGTGCCGAATTGCGTCAACCCTTGGGCATCAGCGTAGCCGGCGGTTTAATCTTCTCCCAGTTTGTAACGCTCATCATTACTCCCGTAATCTATCTGTATCTAGATAAATATGCGGGTAACGGCCCCCTTGAAATACCCCCATCCGTCTTAGAAGGTACCTAATGCGTCAAGTTATTCTCGATACCGAAACAACCGGCCTGAATCCCGCTACAGGCGATCGTATTATTGAAATTGGCTGCGTTGAGATGGTAGGTCGTCGCCTAACTGATCGCACCTTTCATTACTACATTAATCCTGAGCGTGATATCGATGCCGGAGCCTTTGCGGTACATGGACTCTCTCGTGAATTTCTATCTGACAAGCCGGTATTTTCAAATATTGTGGAAGAGTTAATTGAATTTGTTGATGGGGCTGAAGTAGTTATTCATAATGCGGCGTTTGACTTAGGCTTTCTCGATAACGAATTTGCACTGCTCAAGCGCCCGGCCTTTAGGGGTCTTGCCTCAAAAATTACTGACACCCTACTTGAAGCCCGCCAAATGTTTCCGGGTAAGCGCAACTCGCTTGATGCTCTCTGTGAACGCTTTGCGATTAGCAATCAACATCGAACCTTGCACGGCGCTTTATTGGACGCCCAATTATTGGCTGAAGTCTACGTAGCGATGACGCGTGGTCAAGAAGATCTATCGATTGACCTGATTGATTACACCGTTGGTACTGATGCTTCAGGACAAACCAAAGCTTTGCCAACAAAGCTAAAAATCGTAGCTGCGAGCGAGGAAGATTGTCAACTACATGAAAAGATATTGGCTGAAATTGCCAAGGCAAGTAAAAAGGATCTCAGCTGGAGTCTAGATGAAATTAAAGCAAGTTAGCCTTGTTTAACAGGTCAATATAGATAGCCTCTAAATCATTGACGTAACGCCTTGTATCAAATAGCGGAGATTGAGCACGGTTATCCTCTAAGCGCTGTCGAACAGCTTTAAGGGTCGAGGGGTTTGTTGCAAACTCTAAAGCCTTTGTAATGTATTCATCTTCAGAGTTGGCTATCAACTCGCTTAAACCTAGTGCAGTAATTTGACTTGCAGCAACCCGTCCCGCAAATGTATTTCCAATCTGCGTCAGTACCGGTAATCCAGCCCACAAAGCATCTGCAGTTGTAGCGTGGGCATTGTAATTTGGGGTATCTAAAAATAAATCTGCTAGTCGTAATCTACTCAAATGCTCCAATCGCCCCGGTGTCCTAGTGGCAAATATCAATCTAGAAGAATCAATCCCCCTTCTCTCAGCTTCTTGCTGTAGGTTGAATTGCGCCGTGATTGAAGGCTTTGAAAGCCACAAAACACTACCTGGTAAATCCCTGAGTAATCCCATCCATACGTCAAAAATAAGTGGCCTGATTTTATAGGCATTATTAAAACAAGCAAATATAAATCCAAGCTCTGGAAGACCTTGGCTAGCCCTTGTTGGCAAAGGGCCAAAAGATCCGACTGAGATACTTGTATCGACTGGGAAAAAAGAATTTGGCAGGTAAGCGATGGGCTCAGAGTAATAACTCTGATGCTCTTCAGGCACTACAACCTTATCAGCAACTAATGCATCATAGAAATTAGTCCCTGATGTGCCAGCGTAACCCAAATAATTGATCTGAATTGGCGCAAGTTTTCTTGCAAATAAAGCCGTTCTTGCACCACTAGTATGCCCATTGAGATCAATGGCAATATCCAGGCAATTTGAAAGAATTAAATCAACTGCTGCTTGATCGCTAGTATTGTGCAAATCAATTACACCATCAAAACTAGCAATTAAACGCTGTTCAAGCGCATCCCCGCATGCAGGATTTAAAAAGAATCCGAAAATTTCAAATTTCTCGCGATCATGCAACTTGAGCAGATTTTCTATCAGGATGCCAACAGGGTGATCTCTAAAGTCTGATGAAAAATATCCAATTCGAATTTTATTGTCTGATCTTTTTTGTTGATTCCCAATTCTAGAAATGTCAAACTTTGGAAATCTATCCTCAGAAAAATTCTTGGCACAAATTTTTTGCAAAACTAAATTAGCCGTAGTTTGTAATAAATTAAAGGGGATTGTTGGAAGTTCGCCCTTCGCAACTAAATCCAAAAGCATCTGCTCAGAAGGACTGCCATCCCAAGCACAAAGAGTTGTCTTGGCGACGAATAGCTGACCCATTAAGTATGGGACGTCTGGTTTGATGCTAAAGGCTTTGTCATATGCATCTAGAGACTCATCGACTTTCTTTAACTCTAGCAGAGTATTTCCATAATTAAACCAAGCTTCACCGAAGCGGGCATCAATCTTAAGAGCCTCCTCATGAGCGGATTTAGCATCTTCGTATTTATTTAGCGCAAATAGGGCATTTCCATAATTGGTCCAAGCTTCAGCATACCCAGGATTAAGCTCAAGAGCTTTTTGATAGCTCACAACAGCATCTTTAGAAAAACGTAAATCAGAGAGCAGATTTCCGCGATTGGACCAAGCTAAAAAATAATCTGGTTGAATTTCTATGGCCCTGTCAAACAATGCCCCTGCCTCATCATAAAACTTAGACTTAGCCAATGCTGTTCCCATATCTGTCAAAATTTGCGCATTATTAGGAATCAAGCGATCTAACTTTTTATAAGTCTGAATTGCATCAGCATACAGCCCTGCCCCATGCTGAGCTTTTGCAAGATTCGACAGAAGCTCAGGATTTTTTTGATCCTGCTGAGATGCCGCATATAAAGGTGGCACTGAGTCAGCTATACGCCCCTGCATAGCCAAGGAAAGCCCATAAACTTGAAGTGCCACCAAATCCCTCGGTTTTGCCTTCAAGATCATCTTTGCCAACCTCTCGGCCGTATCTAAATGCTGCCCTTGAAATGCTTGAAGCATTTGCTGGGTCATTGATGAGTGAGCCTGATTCATAGTCATCAGCTAATCGCTCGACGAATCTCATCCACCATACGTTTAGAGCCAGTAACAGACTCTGTATCGTGCTCAGTTGTATTTTCGATCGTCTCGATCAGCGCTTCTTGCATTCGAATATTGTCTTTTGGGCAAATAGGTGCGCCATAAGTTGCCCACTTCTTCAGTAGTGTCACCTCATATCCACACTGGCTACATTTGGCTTTATTGCGACTCGCATTACTCGGCCTTGGAGGCGGAAAAACAATTGCCTGATGTGGATATGGCCCAAGCTCTTGACTGATCATCATGAGACGCACCACCAACTCTTCGGTTGCATGTGCCATTCTGGCGGGGCCTTCCAAACCAACAGTCTGAGCAATACCCTTGAAGTCCTCACCATGGCCGCTGAAGCAATCGTCCACGGCATGGCACAGCTCATGCACCAAGGTGTCTAATAACTGAACGGGATCGTCTAACTTAGGTGAAATAAAGATCTCGTTAACTCCACCACCAGAGCGCTCGCGTGGCCAACATTGTCCCAGCGTTGTTCTCGGACTACTAGAGGCCGGGAAGCCACAAGACACTCTCACTGGGGGTATGGCATATCCCGCCTTTGAGAATACAGGCTCCAAATGTCTCACAGCATCTTCTAACCAAGATTCTCTTAGGGAGTGTTGTTTCATTTATAGATCACTTCATTCAATACGGTTATGTTGTTTGACAGGAATTATCGCTGCCCTACTTTGACATCGCCAAAAATGGCTTGAGCTTCACGCGGTAAACAGCGCCAGTAACGCTCATTTGAAGGCACGATGCCACCCAAGGCAGCAGCAGCTTCCCAGGCCCAACGGGGTTTATACAAAAATGCACGTGCTAGAGCGATTAAATCTGCATCCCCTTTTTGCAAGATATCTTCAGCTTGCTGAGGGTCGGTAATTAAGCCAACTGTCATCGTTGGAATACCAGACTTGTCTTTCACAATCTTGGCGAATGGCACTTGGTAATTTGGCCCAATCGCAATCTTTTGCAATTGAGAAATCCCCCCTGACGAAATATGAACAAAATCACATCCCAAGGGCTTCAGTCGAGTAGCAAAATCAGCTGTTTCTTCAGGCGTCCAACCACCCTCAATCCAATCGCTTGCAGAGATGCGGATACCTAAAACACCTTGATAGGCTTTTCGTACCGCCGCAAATAATTCCAATGGGAAGCGGATGCGGTTTTCATAAGAGCCGCCATATTCATCCGTCCGTTGATTGGCGATCGGCGACAAAAACTGATGCAACAGATAGCCATGGGCACCATGCAACTCAATGCCATCAATCCCAATCCGCTCAGCGCGCTGCGCAGCAATAACAAATGCAGTAATGAGCTCGGCTAACTCTGTTTTTGAGAGCTCATGCGGCAAGCGTTCATCCTTGAGCTGTGGGATGGCTGAAGGGGCAACCATATCCCAGCCACCCTGCTCTTTAGAGAGTAGTTGACCACCAGCCCAAGGGCTTGCACTTGAGGCCTTGCGACCAGCATGCGCCAGCTGAATAAATACCGGGGTAACTGGAGCTAAACTCCGGGCTCTCGTCAGCTTGTCTTTCAGGGCTGCTTCTGTGCGGTCATCCCATAGACCTAGACATACAGGCGTAATCCGCCCTTCAGGGGTCACACCAGTGGCTTCGATAATGAAAAGTCCTGCGCCGCTATTCAGGAGATTGCCCCAGTGCATTAGATGCCAATCCTGAGCCTCTCCATTGACTGCAGAGTATTGGCACATTGGTGCCACAACCACCCGGTTTGAAAGGGTCAAAGACCCCTTGGGGGACCCAAGAACATAACTGGAAAATAAAAGACTCATTTGATTACCTTTAGGGCTGGAAAAAAGCGTAAAACTAGCTAAAGCGATAAAATAGACTCAGTAGAATAAACGAGACCACAAAGTTGTGCGGAATCTAGTCCAAGCACCTTTATTGAACCTAAAACCAGACAATAGAATATTAAGTAAACACTATGAGCGCACCCCAAGCATTCACATCAAAAGAAGATATTGGCCATTTCGTTGGCGGTAAAGTCGTCAACCCGAAAGATGGTCGTTTCGCCGATGTATTTAATCCCTCCACAGGCGCTGTCGCAAGACGCGTAGCTTTAGCTAGCCGTAAAGAGGTTGATGATGTTGTAGCAAATGCTCAGGCAGCATTCCAAACTTGGAGTCAGACCTCACCATTGCGCCGTGCCCGCATTATGTTTAAGTATCTTGAGCTACTCAACGCGAACCGTGATGAGTTGGCCGCCATCATTACTGCTGAACACGGCAAAGTATTTACTGATGCCCAGGGTGAAGTTACCCGCGGTATTGAAATTGTGGAGTTCGCTACCGGCATTCCAGAACTACTCAAGGGCGATTACACCGAGCAAGTGTCTACAGATATTGATAACTGGGTGATGCGCCAACCTTTAGGCGTGGTTGCTGGTGTAACGCCTTTTAACTTCCCGGTGATGGTGCCAATGTGGATGTTCCCAGTCGCGATTGCCTGTGGCAACTCCTTCATTCTGAAGCCTAGCCCTACCGATCCATCTGCATCCTTGTTCATGGCCAAGCTATTAAAAGAAGCTGGCTTGCCTGATGGCGTATTTAACGTGGTGCAAGGCGATAAAGAAGCTGTGGATGCTTTGATTGAGAATCCCGATGTCAAGGCAGTGAGTTTTGTAGGCTCTACCCCCATTGCCAACTACATCTATGAGCGTTGCGCGCACTTTGGTAAGCGCTCCCAAGCATTAGGTGGCGCTAAGAATCACATGGTGGTGATGCCTGATGCTGATATCGATAAAACGATTGATGCTTTGATTGGTGCAGCCTATGGCTCTGCTGGTGAGCGTTGCATGGCAATCTCAGTAGCGGTTTTGGTTGGTGATGTTGCCGAGAAAATCATGCCAAAACTCATCGAGCGTACCAAGACCCTGAAGGTAAAGAATGGTATGGAACTCGATGCCGAAATGGGTCCTATCGTTACTAAAACTGCTTTAGAGCGCATCACTGGCTACATTGATAGCGGTGTTGCTTCTGGCGCAAAGCTACTAGTAGACGGTCGTGGTTTGAAGGTAGCGGGCCATGAGAATGGCTTCTTTATTGGTGGCAGCCTTTTCGATAACGTTACCTCAGACATGAAGATCTACCTAGAAGAAATTTTCGGGCCAGTACTCTCCTGTATGCGCGTAGCGAACTTCACCGAAGCCCTCAATTTAGTGAACTCTTGCGAGTTTGGTAATGGCGTAGCCTGCTTTACGAGCGATGGCAATATTGCTCGTGAATTTGCGCGCCGCGTTCAGGTGGGCATGGTTGGTATTAACGTACCTATTCCAGTTCCAATGGCTTGGCATGGTTTTGGTGGTTGGAAGAAATCCCTCTTTGGCGATATGCATGCCTACGGCAAAGAAGGCGTTCGTTTCTATACCAAGCAAAAGAGTGTGATGCAGCGCTGGCCTGAGAGCATTGCTAAGGGCGCAGAGTTTGTGATGCCGACTTCGAAGTAAGCATTAATCATTAATCCGCAGAGAGTACCTGCAGATAACAATATCGACCTTCGGGTCGCTATTTTTTTTGGGGAATTAGGAGGCTACTGGCTATTGCAAGGTGTTTTTGAAGGCGGGCATGATAGGCATTGCCAATACCTCAATCCCCTCATCTCGCAAAGCCTCAGCTTCATCAAGAGTGGTTTGACCACGAATGCTGCGCTCGGGTGACTCTTTGTAATGAATCTTTCTAGCCTCTTCTGCGAAAGAGCTTCCAACATCTTCAGATTTACCCATTAATTCACGCATGCCTTTTAAAAAAGCTGCCTGTACCTGTGCCTCTAACTGAGCATGACCGCTACCAGTCAAAGCAAGGACATCACCACTCAATGTGCCGCTGACACCGGCATGAACAGTTTCGGCTGAGCTTGCGACGGTTAGCTCAGTTGAAGTCGGGACCTCTTTACTAGATCCTGATTTAGCAATATGTGGTGCCGATGGCATCCGGGAAATTTCCGTACTATCGCAAATAGGGCACGCCAGCATCCCCTTGTCTTGCTGAGCAAGACAATCCTCCTCAGAGGCAAACCATCCCTCAAAGCGATGAGACAGAGGACAAGCGAGGTTATAAACTTTCATAAGACCTATATAGGGGCAAAAATACCAAATTCAATAGCCCTATTTTAAGGGATAGTTGAATTACCCCAAGATTGCCTTAGGACTTACTAAACCACGACGATAGCGATCCAACCAATAAGTCGCAATGGTTGTCTTCACGTCGGTAATCTCTCCCTGCTCTACCCACTCTAATAATTGCTCTAGAGGGGCAGCAAATACGTCTAAAAACTCTTCATCATCTAAGTGGCTTTTGCCGGACACCAAACCCTCAGCGAGATAGATGTCAATAAATTCTGTCGAATAGGAAATCACGGGATGGATACGGCGAATAAAACTCCACTTACTTGCAGAGTAGCCCGTCTCCTCTTCAAGCTCGCGTTGGGCGCAAAGCAATCGATCCTCACCAACTTCCAGCTTACCCGCAGGAATCTCAATACAGGCCTTTGCAATGGGATAGCGATATTGGCGCTCCATCAGCACCCTACCATCATCCAAGATTGCCAGAATAGCGACTGCGCCAGGGTGTGTAAGATATTCACGTACAGCCTGATTTCCATCTGGCAAGCTAACTTGATCGCGTTTCATGTTCAAAAAGATGCCGCCATAAATATCCTCACCAGATAAGCGCTCTTCCCTCAAATGGGCTTCACCAATTGGCAGGTCTTTAAATGATTTTTCAGTCATGGTGCGTCTTTCATTAATTGAACGTCCATCATACAAAATCTAGGTGACAGCAAAGATAAAGGCTCCTATCAGGAGCCTTTATTACTAGCTAAATGATGATTTTAACTAAGCACCTAATAAAGTGCGGCGCATGGTGTCTAAGCAAATCGCCATTAGGCTAGCTGGCAAAATTCCTAAAGCTAGAACCAATATTGCATTCAAGCTCAATAATCCACGAGCAAAGCCAGATCCAGAAATCTCACCAGCATGCTCTTCTTTTGGCTCATCAAAGTACATCACCTTAACAACTCGCAAGTAATAGAACGCACCAATCAAGGATGCGATCACCGCAATCACTGCCAAGAAGGTATGCTCACCATCAACCAAAGCTTCAAGTACGCCAAGTTTGGCAGCAAAGCCCACTGTTGGCGGAATACCAGCTAAAGAGAACATCATGACCAAGCCAATAAAGGCAAACCAAGGATGGCGCTTATTTAGCCCCTTGAGGTCGTCAATAGTTTCGCAATCATGGCCCTTGCGTGACAACATCATGATGAGGCCGAAACTACCTAAGGTAGTTAATACATAGGTAATCACATAGAACATTGACGCGCTAAATGCATGATCATCAAACACGGATAACATACCCAGCAACACAAAGCCCATTTGCGCAATCGCAGAGTAAGCCAGCATCCGCTTGATATTGGTTTGCGCAATAGCAGTGACGTTTCCGACCACCAGGGATAGAACAGCAAGGATCACTAGCATTGGCTGCCAATCACCCATTAGCGGTAACAGTGTATTTACTAAGAGTCTAAATAGCAGGGCAAAAGCAGCTAGCTTAGGTGCAGCGGCAATCATTAAAGTCACCGCTGTCGGAGCGCCTTGGTATACATCAGGAACCCACATATGAAACGGCACAACCCCTAACTTAAAGGCCAAGCCAGAAACAATAAATACCAAGCCAAAGGCCATAACCAAATGATTTACACGAGGATCCGCGACAGTTCTAAAGATCTCAATTAAATCGAGCGAACCAGTTACGCCATACAACATAGACATGCCGTAGAGCAAGAAACCAGATGCCAGGGCTCCAAGGATGAAGTACTTAATGCCCGCCTCAACACTCTTCTCGTTGCTGTGACGCATCGCAACCAAAGCATAAGTTGGTAAAGCCATCAGCTCAAGACCTAGATAGAGTGTGAGTAGGTTTGCACCGGAAATTAATACAAATTGACCTAATAGGGCTAGCAAAACCAAAACAATAAAGTCAGGACGGAATAATGCGCGATCAGTCAGATATTGCTTTGAATACACTAAGCTCACCAATACTGCAGCACATGAACATGCTTTCAGGAGGTTTGAGATAGGATCCGACTGAAATAAGCCGTTCATAGCTACGATAGATACATCCCCTATGCGAGCCATGAATGCAAAAATCAAATACACCAACAAGATGATGGTGAAAAAGTAAACAAAACCAACACCACGTGGCGTATGGAATATATCCTGCTCCACTCCAGGGCTTGCTGGCTGACGCTCAGGTACATAAACACTCGCTACCAACAACAGGCAGGCGACTACCAGTAAAACGAGTTCCGGCAGGACGGCGTATAGGTCAAATGCTTGCATTAGCTTTTACTCAGAGTTTGCTAACAGCAACATGCTGCAGCAGATTAATCACAGCTGGATGAATGATGTCGGTAAAAGGCTTTGGATAAACACCCATACCGATCACGCAGATAGATAGCACTGCCATCATGAAATACTCGCGCGCATTGAGGTCTTTTAATTCCTCAACATGCTGATTGGTAATCGCGCCAAAGAATACACGCTTGACCATCCATAAGGAATAAGCAGCGCTCAGAATCAACGCAGTCGCCGCCAAGATACCAATGACGAAGTCATAATCCACAGCAGCCAAAATCACCATGAACTCACCAACAAATCCAGAGGTAGCAGGTAAGCCGCAGTTCGCCATTGCCATCAACACTGCAAAGGCTGTGAAGGCAGGCATACGATGCACAACGCCGCCGTAATCTGCAATTTGACGAGTATGCATGCGGTCATACAGCACGCCAATGGAAAGGAACATCGCTCCAGCAACAAAGCCATGAGAAATCATCTGCACAATACCGCCCTCAATACCCAAAGGGCTAAAGAGGAAGAAACCGAGCGTTACAAAACCCATATGCGCTACTGATGAATAGGCCACCAGCTTTTTCATATCTTTTTGAACTAGCGCTACTGCACCAACGTAGATTACAGCTACCAAAGATAAGAAGATGATGAATGGTCCAAGGTACTGACTGGCATCTGGAGCAATTGGCAAAGAGAATCGCAAGAAGCCATAGGCACCTAGCTTCAACATGATCGCAGCCAACACAACAGATCCACCAGTTGGAGCCTCAACGTGAACGTCTGGCAACCAAGTATGCAACGGCCACATTGGCACCTTTACAGCAAAAGCCATGAAGAAGGCAAAGAATAGGAGGATTTGCTCAACGATATCTAGACGAGCGTTATGCCAAGCCAAGATATCAAAAGTATTTGTTGCGTTATACAAGTACAGCATGGCAATCAAAGTCAGCAGTGAGCCAAGCAAGGTGTACAAGAAGAACTTGAATGCCGCATAGATGCGGTTATGGCCACCCCATACACCGATGATGATGTACATCGGGATTAGGGTTGCCTCGAAGAATACATAGAACAACAAAGCATCTAGAGCTGCGAACACTCCAATCATTAATCCAGACAGGATTAGGAAGGAAGCCATGTATTGAGAAACCTTCTTATCAATTACTTCCCAAGCAGCAATCACTACGAGGATATTGATAAAAGCTGTCAAAACAATAAACCAAACTGATATTCCGTCGATACCCAAGTAGTAGTTAATGTCGTAACGCGGAATCCAGCTCATCTTTTCAACAAATTGCATGCCAGGATTGGCAATATCAAAATGAATAATTAATGGCAGCGTTGCAATAAAGCCCAGCACAGAACCAAAGAGGGCTAACCAGCGAACACCAGCTGTAGGCCTCTCTGAACCGTAGAACAAAATAATGATGCCGAAGAAAATCGGGATCCAGATGGCGAAAGAAAGAATCATGATGGCTACTTAAGTAACAAAGGCCTAGCGAACAAAAGGCAGGTAAGCGTATAAAACCCAAGCCAACAATACCGCCAAGCCCGCAATCATTGCGAAGGCATAGTGATAGAGATAGCCGGATTGCAAATGGCGAATCACTGTGGAGAAGCGCCCTACTGCATGCGCACTACCATTAACCAAGAAACCGTCAATGGCCTGCTGATCACCGCGATGCCACAAGACACCGCCGATCCATAACAACCCTTTGGCAAATACTGCTTGATTTAAATCGTCGAGATAATATTTGTTGTCCATCAACTTCTTGATTGGCGCAAATGCTTGAGCCACTACACCAGGCAACTTTGGAGCCCAGAGGTAGCCAATCGCCGCAGTCAACACGCCGAGAACAACCAATAGTAATACTGGTGAAGTAAATGAGTGCATTGCCATAGCAATCGGACCATGGAACTCTTCGGCAAGCTCTTTCATGACTGGATGGCGAGCTAGGTCAATAAAAATAGAATCGCCGAAATAGGTACCAAATAACAAAGGCGTAATTGTGTAGAAACCGATGATGACTGAAGGAATTGCCAACAAGATCAAAGGTAAGGTCACAACAAAGGGTGACTCATGTGGTTTTTGACCGGGAGCCAAACCATGGTGTGCATGATCATCGCCCTGCTCTGCGTGATCATGATGGTGATCGTGTGAGTGAGTATCATCATGTTCCCAACGGGCTTTACCGTGGAACACATAAAAATACAAACGGAATGAATATAGCGCAGTGACAAAGACGCTAGCCATGACAGCGAAGTAGGCAAAACCAGATCCAGGTAAGTGGCTAGCTGCTACCGCTTCAATGATGGAGTCTTTTGAGTAGAAACCCGAGAAGAATGGCGTACCAATCAATGCTAAGTTGCCCAACAACATCATGAGACAAGTGATTGGCATGTACTTCCAAAGACCACCCATCTTCCGCATATCTTGCTCGTGATGCATACCGAGAATCACGCTACCCGCAGCAAGGAATAGCAGTGCCTTGAAGAATGCATGGGTCATCAGATGGAAGATGGCGATCGGATAAGCAGAAACGCCCAAAGCGACAGTCATGTAACCCAGCTGAGATAGCGTTGAGTAAGCTACTACCCGCTTGATATCGGTTTGGACTATGCCCAAGAAACCCATAAAGAGCGCTGTAATCGAACCAATCACCAAGATGAAGCTCAATGCCGCATCGGACAACTCAAATAAAGGAGACATACGTGACACCATGAAGATGCCGGCAGTCACCATGGTTGCAGCGTGAATCAATGCAGAAATTGGGGTTGGGCCTTCCATGGAGTCTGGCAACCAAACGTGCAATGGGAATTGAGCTGATTTACCCATCGCGCCAATGAAGAGGCAGATACAGGCTACGGTAACCAAATTCCAGCCAGTACCTGGCAATGTTTGTGCAGCCAAAGCCGTGTTCTGGGCAAAGATCACATCGTAGTTCATGGAACCAGTGCTGGCTAGTAGTAAGCCAATACCGAGAATGAAACCAAAGTCACCAACACGGTTTACCAAGAAGGCTTTCATATTGGCAAATACAGCTGATTGGCGCTCATAGTAAAAGCCAATCAACAAATAAGAAACAACACCAACCGCTTCCCAACCGAAAAAGAGCTGCAAGAGGTTATTACTCATTACCAGCATCAACATAGCAAAGGTAAAGAGTGAGATGTAAGAGAAGAAACGGTTGTAACCCTCCTCACCTTTCATATAACCAATGGTGTAGATGTGAACCATTAAGGAGACAAAAGTCACAACGCACATCATGGTGGCTGTCAGCGGATCAATCAAGAAGCCAATGTCTAAATTGAGTTCTCCCAATTGCATCCAGCGATACACGGTGCCATTGAAATAGAAGCCATCCATGACTTGTACAAGTACAAAGCAAGACAGAATAAAAGCAACCATCACACCCAGAATGGTGACGAACTGGCAAGCACCATTACCGATGCGGTTACCACCTAATTTGGTGCCAAAGAACCCGGCAATAACTGAGCCAAATAATGGCGCCAGCGGAATTGCACAGAGAACAGGAAGAGTTAAGGTCAATTGCATGACTAGCCTTTTAGGTGGTCAAGGTCTTCAGCATTGATGGTGTCTACCTTGCGGAAGAGAACAACCAAAATTGCCAAACCGATTGCCGCCTCAGCAGCAGCCACAGTCAAAATAAAGAACACGAAAACTTGACCAGCCATATCACCCAAATAATGAGAGAAGGCTATAAAGTTCATGTTCACCGAGAGGAGCATCAATTCAATTGCCATTAACAGCACGATGATGTTCTTGCGGTTTAAGAAAATACCAATCACGCTAGCCGCAAATAAGATCGCGCCAAGCACTAAGTAGTGAGCCAGGGTAATAGTCATTTCTTCTCCCCGCGGGTATCTTGCTTTGCAGCTATATCAGAATCCATCTTGACGATACGCATGCGATCAGCAGAGTTCACGTTCACCTGCTCATGAATATTTTGGGCTTTCGAATCCTTGCGATTACGCAAGGTCAAGGCAACGGCAGCAATAATGGCCACTAATAGAATGACACCGGCAACCTCAAAGGCATAAACATAGTCAACGAAGATCAGCATGCCTAGAGCCTGCGTATTACTAGTAGCCATTTCTTCAAGCATGGGCTGCACTGGAGCACTTGTACCGATAAAGCTACGAATCAAGACGATAGACAGCTCCAATACGATGACCGCACCCATTAAAAAAGCCACCGGAAGGAATTTCTTAAAATCACGACGTAAATGCTCAAGATCCAGATCAAGCATCATGACCACGAACAAGAAGAGCACCATCACAGCGCCAACATAAACCAGAATTAAAGCTAAGCTCAGGAACTCTGCTTTTAGAAGCATCCACAGGCCAGAAGCGCAGAAGAAAGCGAGCACCAAAAAGAGTGCGGCATGTACTGGATTGCGCGCAGTGATCACGCGCAATGCTGAGAGCACTAAAAGGCCAGCAAATGCGTAGAAGAATGCTGCAAATAATGTAGAAGTATCGAATGTCATATGTTCTTGTGCTTGATTCGATTAACGATAAGGCGCATCAGCTGCGCGGTTAGCGGCAATATCTTTTTCATACCTATCGCCTACTGCCAAGAGCATGTCTTTGGTGAAATACAAGTCGCCGCGTTTCTCACCGAAATACTCAAAAATATTCGTTTCAACAATAGCGTCAACCGGACAAGCTTCCTCGCAGAAACCGCAGAAAATACACTTAGTTAAATCAATGTCGTAACGACTAGTACGACGCGTACCATCATCTCGCTCAGCTGTTTCGATCGTGATTGCGTAAGCAGGACAAACCGCTTCACACAGTTTGCAACCAATACAACGTTCTTCACCATTCTCATAACGGCGTAAAGCATGCAAACCACGGAAACGAGGAGACTGGGGCGTCTTCTCTTCAGGGTATTGAATCGTAATTTTAGGTTTGAAAAGATAGCGGCCGGTAATCAACATACCGACCAAAATATCTCTCAGCATCAAACTATCGAGGAATTGGGAAATTTTCTTAAACATGATTGATCAACTTATTTCCAAATATTCAATGGAGATACAACCCATGCGCCAACGACAACTACCCAGAATACGGAGATGGGAATAAAGATCTTCCAACCCAAACGCATAATCTGGTCATAGCGATAGCGTGGCAATGTGGCGCGCAACCAGATGACACAGGACAAGAGGAAGAAGGTTTTGGCAAACAGCCAGAAGAAACCAGGGATATCGCGCAAAATTGGCAAATCCACAATCGGCAACCAGCCACCCAAGAACATGGTAGATGCTAGAGCAGCGATCAAAATCATATTGGCGTATTCAGCCAAGAAGAACATCGCAAACGCCATACCCGAGTACTCAACCATGTGACCGGCAACAATCTCAGACTCACCTTCAACCACGTCAAATGGATGACGGTTAGTTTCGGCAACACCAGAGATGAAATAAATCACAAACATTGGCAGCAATGGCAACCAGTTCCAAGAAAGGAAGTTCAAGCCCATGCTAGCGAAGTAGCCCTGCTCTTGTGAAGTAACAATTGCGCTCAGATTTAAAGAGCCGGAGGTCAACAACACCGTAACCAAAGCAAAGCCCATGGCAATTTCATAAGAAATCATTTGGGCAGAAGCGCGCATGGCGCCAAGGAATGGATATTTGGAGTTGGATGACCAGCCCGCCAAGATCACTCCATAAACACCAATAGATGAAATGGCCAGCACATACAGCAATCCAGCATTCACGTCAGCTAAGACCATTTTGGCTTGGAAAGGGATTACAGCCCAAGCAGCAAAAGCCGGCATGATCACCATCACTGGTGCAATGAAATATAGGACTTTACTTGCTTGTGTTGGAGAAATAATCTCCTTCATCAAGAGCTTCAAGGCATCGGCAATCGGCTGCAGTAATCCCAAAGGACCAACGCGGTTTGGTCCAAGGCGGATATGCATCCAGCCAATTAACTTACGCTCCCACAGAGTCATGTAAGCAACGGCAGCAAACATCGGCAACACAATGATCACAATACGTACCAAAGCCCAAACGAGCGGCCAAAGAGAGCCAAAGATTGCCTCACCTTGGGTGGTAACGAGGTTCAAGAAATTATCCATCTCGCCCCTTATGCCTTGCCAACAGTAACAGGACCAAACATCGATCCCAATTGAGAACTAGCCATCGTGCCTGCAGAAATTCTGACGGCGCCCTTGGCTAGGTTCGTTTCCAATGTGGCAGGCAAATCTACGGATTGGCTACCTTGAGTCACTCGTACAGCATCACCCTCTTTCAAGCCCAACTCATTAAAGAGCACTTGACCCAAACCAACTTGATTGCCATGCTTAGCATCACGCGTTAACTGTAATGCGGATGAACGACGTACGATTTGATCACCAGCGTAAATACCGACATCAGATAAACGCTCTAATCCTGCTGATGGAGTTACATTGCCATTAGACAAGCTAGTGGCTGTAGATTGATTACTGAGCTTAGTGCAGTAGTTTTCACCAAGCGCTTCACCCAATATCTCTTCAGGCATGTTGTAGAGGAAGCCATCTAAATTCAATAATCCGCCAAGAACACGGAGGACCTTCCATGCTGGACGGGAATCGCCCAATGGTTTAACAGCCGGCTGAATCGTTTGCGTGCGAGCCTCTGCATTAACAAAAGTAGACACTGTTTCTGTAAATGTGGAGATCGGCAGAATGACATCGGCCACCTCTAAAAGATCAGCACTCTTGTAGGCACTGAGGGCAATCACCGTATTAGCTTTAGACAATGCAGCGCGAGCTTGCGTAGGATTTGGTAAATCCGCATCGGGCTCGATATTCATCAAGATCACAGCACGACGATCACCAGAGAGGATTGATTCAACACCGACACCATTGGCATTGATCAAGCTAGCACCAACAGCATTGCCGCCTACCGGCAAGAAACCTAAAGTTGCAGCAGTTTGCTCGGCAATAAATTGCGCCAACAGATGTAAATCAGATGCCTGTGGATGTGCGATTGCGGCAGAGCCTAGCAATACCGAAGTAGATGTACCAGAAAGCAAGCTGTCTGCGATCTTTTGCGCAGTAGGAGACACTGGTAAGTTAGGTGTACCAGCTGGAGCGGTAACAGATTTAGCTTTGGCTACAGCCAATGCAACCTCACTTAATGTACTGATCCATGCGCTTGGAGTAGCAGCAATACTAGTGACAGGAATCAACCAATCATCACCACCGGCATCAATACGTGAAACATGTAATCCACGTTTAGCAGCAGTACGTAGACGTGCAGCAATCAAAGGCTGCTCCTTACGCAAGAAGCTACCGATCACTAAAACACGATCTAATTCAGATAATTTGCTAATCGGCATACCCAACCATGGGGCAGAGGCAGAACCCTTAACGTCAGTTTGACGTAAGCGAGTCTCGACTTGATTGGAACCTAAACCACGAATCATCTTCTGGAGAAGGTACAACTCTTCAATACTAGAGATTGGATGCGCTAAAGCAGCAACTGCTTGTGGACCACTCTCAGAGGAAATGGTCTTGAGAGAGTGAGCGACGTAATCCATTGCAGATTGCCAATCAGTCTCAAGCCACTGGCCACCCTGCTTCACCATGGGCGTTGTTACACGATCTGTACTATTTAAGCCTTCATAAGCAAAGCGATCACGATCGCTAATCCAGCATTCGTTAATTGCCTCGTTCTCTAGAGCAACAACACGCATAACCTTGTTAGATTTTGTTTGAATAGTAGTGTTAGTGCCAAGGCTGTCATGTGGACTTACTGAACGCTTACGACCTAATTCCCAAGTACGCGCTGCATAGCGGAATGGCTTACTTGTTAAAGCACCGACTGGGCAAATATCAATCATATTTCCAGATAACTCTGAATCAATGGTTTGACCTGTGAAGGTAGTGATTTCAGAATGCTCACCGCGATTGACCATACCCAATTCCATGACGCCAGCCACTTCTTGGCCGAAGCGAACGCAGCGGGTACAGTGAATACAACGGGTCATCTCTTGCATGGAAATGAGTGGACCTACATTCTTATGAAATACAACACGCTTCTCTTCTTCGTAACGTGAATTCGATTTACCGTAACCCACTGCTAAATCTTGTAACTGACACTCACCACCTTGGTCGCAAATTGGGCAATCCAATGGATGGTTAATGAGAAGGAACTCCATCACTGAGCGCTGCGCTTCAACTGCTTTAGCAGAATGCGTGAATACCTTCATGCCTTGCGTCACTGGTGTTGCGCAAGCTGGCAACGCTTTTGGTGCCTTCTCTACTTCTACCAAGCACATACGGCAGTTAGCAGCAATAGATAATTTCTTGTGATAACAAAAGTGCGGAATATACGTATCAAGCTTATTCGCGGCGTGCATCACCATCGAACCTTGCGGAACCTCTACTAACTTACCATCTAATTCGATTTCAACCATGCTCACTTTAAGATGTCCCGTGCTCAATGTCTTATAAAGGTTTAACAGAATCTAAGCAGCGCTTATGTTCTACGTGATACACAAATTCGTCCATGTAATGCTTCAACATGCCACGAACTGGCATAGCAGCTGCGTCACCCAAGGCGCAAATCGTACGGCCTTGAATATTGGCTGCTACATCATTTAATAAATCTAAGTCTTCTGGACGACCCTCGCCGTGCTCAATACGACTGACGATGCGCCATAACCAACCAGTACCTTCACGACATGGGGTGCACTGACCACAAGATTCTTCATGATAGAAATAGGACAAGCGCTCTAAAGCACGAACCATGCAACGTGTTTCATTCATGACGATGACAGCACCAGACCCCAACATGGAACCCGCTTTTGCAATGCTGTCGTAATCCATCGTGAGCGTCATCATCTCTGCACCGGGGATCACTGGAGCAGATGATCCTCCAGGAATAACAGCCTTCAGTGGAATGCCATCACGCATGCCACCAGCAAGCTTGAGCAACTCAGCAAATGGTGTGCCTAATGGAATTTCGTAGTTACCTGGATAAGTCACGTCACCAGAGATAGAGAAAATCTTCGTACCACCATTATTCGGCTTGCCCAACTCTAAATACGCTGGACCACCGATTGCCATGATGAATGGCACAGCAGCAAATGTTTCGGTGTTATTAATCGTAGTTGGCTTGCCATACAAACCAAAACTGGCAGGGAAAGGTGGCTTAAAGCGTGGCTGACCCTTCTTGCCTTCAAGTGACTCCAAGAGTGCAGTTTCTTCACCGCAGATATAAGCACCCCAACCAGGAGATGCATGTAGCAGGAAGTTGAAATCACTTCCCATGATTTTGTCACCTAGATATCCGGCAGCACGGGCCTCTTCAAGCGCCTCTTCGAAGCGAGAATAGACTTCCCAAATTTCACCATGGATATAGTTGTAGCCTACAGAGATGCCCATAGTGTAGGCACCAATAATCATGCCCTCAATCAACGCATGCGGGTTGTAACGCATGATGTCGCGGTCTTTAAATGTACCCGGCTCACCTTCGTCACTATTACAAACTAAATACTTTTGGCCAGGAAATTGGCGGGGCATAAAGCTCCACTTTAATCCAGTTGGAAAGCCTGCGCCTCCACGACCACGTAATGATGACGCTTTTAATTCAGCGATGATGGCGTCTGGTGTAATCTTGTCATTGATGATGCGACGCAGCTGTTGATAACCGCCACGACTTTCGTAATCTTTTAAACGCCAGTTCTCACCATTCAATCCTGCCAGGATCAAAGGCTTAATGTGTCTATCGTGCAAGCTGGTCATGCTGACTTCCCTTCTGCACGGAGTTCGCTTAATAGCGCATCAATTTTTTCTTTACTCATAAAACTACACATGCGCTTATTGTTCACCAATAACACTGGAGAATCACCGCAAGCGCCCATACACTCGCCCTCTTTCAAGGTGAAATTGCCACAAGGCGTTGTCTCGTTGTAACCAATGCCGAGCGTTTCTTTTAAATAGCTTGCTGCAGTCTCGCCATGCATCAGTTGGCAAGGTAGATTTGTACAAATCACCAACTTGTACTTACCAATTTTTTTGGTGTCATACATGTTATAGAAAGTAGCTACTTCATCTACTGCAATGGTTGGCATTTCTAAAATTTGGGCAACTGTTTCAATCACCTCTGGTGAAACCCAACCCACTTCAGTTTGAGCGGCAATTAAAGATGCCATCACAGCAGATTGTTTTTGCTCTGGAGGGTACTTCGCAACGTTACGTGCGATATCTGCCAGCGTTTTATCAGATAGTTGAAGAGTTGTTGTCATGAATTCATCCTTGGCGCGCTGTATTAGCGGTCAATCTCCCCGAACACGATATCTTGGGTTCCAATAATAGTTACAGCATCAGCCAACATATGGCCACGAGACATCTCATCCATTGCAGAAAGATGTACAAAACCTGGCGCACGAATCTTCATGCGATAGGGCTTATTAGCACCATCAGAAATTAAGTAAATTCCGAACTCACCTTTTGGATGCTCAACAGCAGAATAAGCCTCACCATCAGGAACGTGCATACCCTCAGTAAAGAGTTTGAAATGGTGAATCAACTCTTCCATATTAGTTTTCATATCCACACGCTTTGGCGGAGATACCTTATGGTTGTCACTCATGACAGGGCCATCGTTTGCCTTGAGCCAAGCTACGCACTGTTTAATGATGCGGTTCGATTGACGCATCTCTTCCATGCGAACTAAATAGCGGTCATAAGAGTCGCCATTGACGCCAACAGGAATATCAAAGTCAAGCTTGTCGTAAGTTTCATACGGCTGCTTCTTACGTAAATCCCACTCAATGCCAGAACCACGCAACATAGGGCCAGTAAAGCCGAGTTGCAGAGCGCGCTCAGGGGTTACAACACCAATACCTACCAAGCGCTGCTTCCAAATACGGTTATCGGTTAAGAGGTTGCAATACTCATCTACGTTGGCATCAAAACCATTGGAGAATTGCTCAATGAAATCAAGCAATGTACCGCTGCGGTTTTCATTTAAACGCTTAATGGCAGAGGTGCTACGAATCTTAGACTTAGAGTACTGCGCCATCTCCGTTGGCAAATCACGATAGACGCCGCCTGGTCGATAGTAGGCAGCATGCATACGCGCACCAGATACAGCCTCGTACATGTCGAAAATATCTTCACGATCACGGAAGGCATACAAAAATACGGCCATAGCACCAACGTCTAGACCGTGACAGCCAATCCACAAGAGGTGATTTAGCAAACGGGTTAACTCGTCATACATCACCCGGATGTACTGCGCACGCAAAGGCACATCTACTTGCAGCAACTTCTCAATCGCCATCACATATGCATGCTCGTTTGCCATCATGGACACATAGTCCAGACGATCCATGTACGGAACGTTCTGAATCCAAGTACGTGTCTCTGCTAATTTTTCTGTAGCACGATGCAATAAACCAATATGCGGATCAGCACGCTGGATCACCTCTCCATCGAGCTCTAACACGAGACGAAGGACGCCGTGCGCAGCCGGATGCTGAGGACCAAAGTTGAGGGTGTAGTTCTTAATTTGTGCCATGACTTAAACCGAGCCTCCGTACTGCTCTTCGCGCACGATACGTGGCGTGATTTCACGGGCTTCGATCGTAACCGGCTGATACACCACACGCTTTAACTCTGGGTCATAACGCATTTCTACGTTGCCAGAAATTGGGAAATCTTTTCTAAATGGATGACCAATGAAACCGTAATCAGTCAAAATGCGACGCAAGTCTTCGTGACCATCAAACAAGATACCGTAAAGGTCAAATGCCTCACGCTCAAACCAATTTGCTGAGGCCCATACCGGTGTTAGAGAAGCAACTACTGGGTAAGCATCTTCTGCTGCAAATACGCGCACGCGCAAACGCCAGTTATGAGCCACAGACAAAAGATGTGTCACTACGCCAAAACGCTGACCGCCCCACTGCCCGTCCCGGTAGTCTTGGTAATCCACGCCGCATAAATCAATTAATTGCTCAAAGGCTAATGAGGGTTCATCACGCAATAAAACGGCAGATTCATAGTAAGTTTCTGAATTAATAACTACTGTTACTTCACCCAAAGCAACTTCAATTGACTGAGCGCGCTTCCCTAGAACTTTTTCTAAATTGGCAGCAAGTTGAACTAAACGATCTGACATGGTTTAAGCCTTCCGCGCAATCGTGCTGGTTCGAGCGATCTTAGATTGCAACTGAATAATTCCGTAGATCAAGGCTTCTGCAGTAGGAGGGCAACCAGGAACATAAATATCGACTGGCACGATGCGGTCACAGCCGCGAACTACTGAATACGAGTTATGGTAGTAACCACCACCATTGGCACAAGAGCCCATCGAGATAACCCAGCGTGGCTCAGGCATTTGATCGTAGACCTTGCGAAGGGCCGGAGCCATCTTGTTGCACAAAGTGCCAGCCACAATCATTAAATCTGACTGACGCGGAGATGGGCGGAATACCACACCAAAACGATCCAAGTCATAACGGGATGCGCCTGCATGCATCATTTCTACAGCGCAGCAAGCAAGGCCGAATGTCATTGGCCATAGAGAACCATTACGAGTCCAGTTAATTAACTGGTCCGCAGTAGTGGTAACAAATCCTTCTTTGAGAACGCCTTCTAATGCCATATCGATCACTCCCAGTCGAGAGCGCCCTTTTTCCAGATATATACAAAGCCCACGATGAATTCCAATAGGAAAATCACCATAGAGGCATAACCAAACCAACCAATATCACGCAGAGCCACACCCCATGGGAATAGGAATGCAGTTTCCAAGTCAAATAGAATAAATAGGATGGCGATGAGGTAATAGCGCACGTCGAATTTCATACGCGCATCTTCGAAGGCCTCAAAACCGCACTCGTAAGGCGACAGTTTTTCAGCATCCGGCTTCGAAGGAGCCAAAATTTTTCCGAGGAACATGGGCACTAAACCAACCCCAATACCTACGAGGATAAAAAGCAGAACGGGAAAGTAATTAGCGAGATTCAAAATGGCCCTGAGTCGTTCGTCTGGTAAATCCTATGAAGCTACAAAATTATCAATTACTCCACTACAAAAAACCTTGATTTAGGGCATAAAACCCTATAATTTTTACAATTTGGTGCCGACGGCGAGACTCGAACTCGCACAGCCTAAGCCACTACCCCCTCAAGATAGCGTGTCTACCAATTTCACCACGTCGGCATCTTGTAAAACCTGTCAATTCTACTGCATTGCACCACTCATTTGCCTCAAAAATAGCGCTAGAAACTACTTAAAACCCTATTTTTTACTTAGGAACTGCCGGCTTGATCGGATCTTGAACTGGGGCTACTGGTTCGGCAACAGGAGCTGCAGCGGGAGCAACGGTACCAGACAAAATTCCGGGGCTGACTTCCTTTTTATTCCCGATCCAAGTAATCCCTAAAGTGCAAATAAAAAACATTGCCGCAAAGATAGCAGTTGCATGAGAGAGGAAGTTAGCCGAGCCGCTGGCGCCAAAAAGACTGCCGGAAGATCCAGAACCAAAAGCAGCTC
The DNA here is from genome assembly GCF_000973625.1 of Polynucleobacter duraquae. Taxonomy (NCBI): domain Bacteria; kingdom Pseudomonadati; phylum Pseudomonadota; class Betaproteobacteria; order Burkholderiales; family Burkholderiaceae; genus Polynucleobacter; species Polynucleobacter duraquae. The sequence continues at coordinate 739,038 of NZ_CP007501.1, read as the reverse complement.
CCATATCGGCACCTTTGCCCTGCTGAAGCAAGACCAGCAATATCACAGCCAAAGCTGAAATAACTTGTAATACGATCAATAAAGTCTTAAACCATTCCATGGCTTATCTCCAAATAAAAAATCTAGGCCTGACAAATAGCTAAAAAATCTTGAGGATTCAATGAAGCACCCCCAATCAATCCGCCATCAATATCCGGCATTGCAAATAGTTCAACAGCATTATCAGGCTTGACGCTGCCGCCATACAAAATTCCCACATGGGAAGCTACATCCTCATTAAACTCTGCCAGCTGTAATCGAATCGCTCTGTGCATATCCTGAGCTATTTCAGCGCTGGCCACCTTACCTGTGCCAATAGCCCAAACAGGCTCATAGGCAATGAGACAATCCGCCAAGCGATCTTGCAAAATGGCAACTTGCTTTGAAATCTGCCCTCTTACAACCTCAACTTCACGACCTGAGTTGCGTTCATCTGCAGATTCACCAACACAGATCACAGGAATCATCCCATTGTCCAAGACCTGCAGTGCTTTCTCTGCCACCTGCTCATCAACCTCCTGATGGTACTGGCGTCGCTCCGAATGCCCCACAATGACATAAGCACAATCTAATTCTTTCAGCATGGAGGCCGCAATATCACCGGTATAAGCTCCTGCTGAATAAGCTGATACATCTTGAGCACCTAAACTTAAAAAAGCTAAAGAACAGTCACGAATTAAACCACCACACTGTGACAAATAAGGCGCTGGAGCACACACTACATACTTACGACCTGCAGGCATTCCCTGCTCCATGCCACGGCAAACAGTCTTAACCCAGTCTGCATTACTTGCAAAGCTGCCGTTCATTTTCCAATTACCGATAACAGTGAGTGGGCGCATTAAATCTAGCTCAATACTTAAACGGTCAATACAATCTTGCCAACGTGCTCAGAAGACTCCATCAAACGATGAGCATCGGCCGCTTGGTCTAAGGCGAATGTTTTATAAATCACTGGCTTTAACTTGCCTGCATCTAGTAAAGGCCAGATGCGCGCATGCAATTGCTGGGTAATCTGCTTCTTAAATGACACTGGACGTGGACGCAAGGTAGAACCAGTAATAGTTAAACGGCGACGCAAAATTTGCCCCGTATTCACTTCTGCTTTTGAGCCACCCATGATTGCAATAATCACAATACGACCATCGTCAGCTAGGCAATCAATTTCTTTTTGTACGTAAGCACCCGTAACCATATCGAGTATCACATTGACACCTTTGCCGTCAGTTGCTTTTTTTACCTCTTCAGCAAAGTCTTGCATCTTATAGTTGATTGCTAAGTCAGCACCTAAAGCCACGCAAGCAGAGCACTTCTCATCTGTACCAGCAGTAACAAATACTTTATGACCTAAAGCTTTTGCAATCAAAATGGCAGTGACACCAATACCACTAGAGCCACCTTGCACTAGCAAAGTTTCACCTTCAGATAACTCACCACGCATGAAGACATTGCTCCATACGGTGTAAAAAGTTTCAGGTAAAGATGCCGCTTCTTGATCAGTAAATCCTTTGGGGTAAGGCAAGCATTGTGCAATAGGAGCTGTACACAATTCTGCGTAACCACCACCTTGCACAAGCGCACAAACCTTATCGCCAACTTTAAGGCCAAACAGATTGTCAGCGTGAGCTAAGTCACCACCAACAATCTCGCCTGCTACCTCGAGACCCGGAATATCAGATGCGCCTGCTGGGACTGGGTAATGGCCTTTACGTTGTAAAACGTCTGGACGATTAATTCCAGCTGCAATTACCTTAATCAAGATCTCGCCAGTTCCAGCGGCCGGAGCCACTGGATCAGGTCGATTGGCAGCCACCAGCATTTCTGGTGCGCCAAATTCTTTGATCTCCATTACGCGCATATGAATTCCGCTTGCTAACTAAATTACTTAAGCGTTTTCGCCAGATGCAGGGGCTGCATCAGAGGCTTCAGTAGCGCCAGCTAAAGGAGCAATCGTGCCGCCCTCATCAGCCATCGCGGCCTTAAGAGATAAACGCAAACGACCGCGCTCATCCGCAGCTAACAACTTCACGCGCACTAATTGGCCTTCTGCTAAATAGTCTTTAACTTCTTTTACACGCTCATTAGAAATTTCTGAGATATGTAAAAGACCGTCTTTGCCTGGAAGAATATTTACTAAAGCACCGAACTCGAGCAACTTCACAACTGGGCCTTCGTAAATCTTACCTACCTCGGCTTCAGCAGTAATACCTTCGATACGTGCTTTTGCTTCAGCCATGCCTTCAGCAGAAGTAGAGGCGATTGTTACGGTGCCATCATCTTTAATGTCGATGCTACAACCAGTCTCTTTGGTCAAGGCTTGAATTGTTGCGCCGCCCTTACCGATCACTTCACGAATCTTATCTGGATGAATCTTGAAAGAAACCATACGTGGAGCATGTGCAGACAATTCAGTGCGAACTGAACCCATTGCTTCTTGCATCTTGCTCAAAATGTGCAAACGACCTTCTTTAGCTTGAGCCAATGCAACTTGCATAATTTCTTTAGTAATACCCTGAACTTTAATGTCCATTTGCAAAGCAGTAATGCCGTTAGCAGTACCTGCTACTTTAAAGTCCATATCGCCCAAGTGATCTTCATCACCCAAGATATCGGTCAACACAGCAAAACGGTTGCCATCCAAAATCAAGCCCATTGCAACACCAGCAACGTGAGCTTTCACTGGAACACCAGCGTCCATCATTGCCAAACAGCCGCCACAAACAGAAGCCATGGATGAAGAGCCATTGGACTCAGTGATTTCTGAAACTACACGAATGCTATAGGCAAAATCTTCTGCGCTTGGCAATACTGGAATCAATGCACGTTTAGCTAAACGACCGTGACCAATTTCACGACGCTTAGGGCTACCTACACGACCTGTTTCGCCAGTAGCGAACGGAGGCATGTTGTAGTGGAACATGAAGCGATCACGGTACTCGCCTTCGAGCGCGTCGATAATTTGCTCATCACGTGCAGTACCTAAAGTAGCCACTACGAGAGCCTGTGTTTCACCACGGGTAAACAATGCAGATCCGTGTGTGCGCGGTAATACACCATTACGAATTTCGATCGGACGAACGGTACGTGTATCACGACCATCAATACGTGGCTCGCCATTCAAGATTTGGCTACGCACAATCTTGGCTTCAATTTCAAACAAGATGTCGTTAACGGCAACAGCGTCAACATCACCTTCCTCTTGTAACTTAGCTACCACTGTTTTAGTAATTTCTTTAAGCTTGTCTGAACGAGCGCCCTTTTGACGAATCTGATAAGCCTCGCGCAATGGCGCTTCAGCCAATGCAGTGACCTTAGCAATGAATGGCTCATCTTTAGGAGCGGCAGTCCAATCCCACTCTGGCTTGCCAGCTTCGGTTACCAATTCGTTAATTGCATTGATCGCAGTTTGCATTTGGTCGTGACCATATACAACTGCACCCAACATGATCTCTTCAGACAACTGATTAGCCTCTGACTCCACCATCAATACAGCTGCTTGTGTACCAGCAACAATCAAATCCATTTCGCTAGTAGCTTGCTCTGTACGAGTCGGGTTCAAGAGGTATTGACCGTTAGCGTAACCAACACGTGCCGCGCCAACTGGGCCAGCAAATGGGATACCTGAAACAGCTAATGCTGCAGAAGCAGCAATCAATGCAGGGATATCAGCAGGAACGTCTGGGTTGATAGACAACACATGAACCACTACTTGGACTTCGTTCAAGAAGCCTTCTGGGAACAGCGGACGCAATGGACGATCGATCAAGCGGGAGATCAATGTCTCGCCTTCTGATGGACGACCTTCACGACGGAAGAAACCGCCAGGAATTTTTCCTGCTGCGTAAGTTTTCTCGAGGTAATCAACAGTCAATGGGAAAAATGATTGGCCTGGCTTAGCAGATTTAGAGGCAACTACGGTACCCATTACTACTGTGTCATCCACGTTAACGATGACAGCACCACCAGCTTGACGAGCAATCTCGCCTGTTTCCATTGTTACTTGATGGTTACCCCATTGAAACGTCTTTACTGCTTTTTTAAACATAGTCATTCTGATCTTCTCCAAATTGTTCACGCAAAAGCCACATGGATTTCACGCTTGTCGTGGGATAAAGCAGTGTCACGACAACACTGGAGCGTTTGAAGATTACAAGGGATGCCATTCCAGGGAGGCACTGGATTCTTGAACCCAGAAACTCATTGGAATGACACGATCCCCTACACAAATAATCTTGAAGCGCCCAAAAAACATGCCATCTGCTTAAGATTGATTCGGTGAAGAAACAACCCTAAGATAGATGGCATTGCAATACCGATAAGAATTACTTACGGAGACCTAATTTCTCGATCAATGCGCGATAGCGACCCAAATCCTTGCCCTTAAGGTAATCCAAAAGGCGGCGACGGCGTGAAACCATCATCAACAAACCACGACGGCTGTGATGATCTTTAGCGTTAGCTTTGAAATGGGGGGTTAATTCATTGATGCGGGCTGTTAGCAATGAAACTTGAACTTCAGGGCTACCCGTATCGTTTGCGCTACGCGCGTTGTCTTTGACGATTTCCGCCGTTTTAATATCAGCAACTGCCATTTTCATACTCCTAACTTGCGAACACCTGAGCTTTCACCCAATTTGTGTCGTGCATTTATTAATTAAATATAACAAAAAAGCTTTAAAAATCAAAGCCCTCGAATTGTAGCAGATCCACCTTAAACCCCTTACCCAGGGCTAGGCAATCAAATTAGGTTTGAGCAGTGGAGGTCTGTTCAAGCTATTGATTTATATGAGAATAATCGAGAAATCGACTAGAAATGCCTATTTTTTAGGCATTTCTCCATCAAATCCCCTTTTGTAGCCTGGCGGGTACTTTTGCCACTCTTTACCGCCCAGCCCTTGCTTGTAACCATAATCAAACAGGGCTTGCATATAGGCAGTGTCGAACTCGGTCTTGTGAGGGAACTTAAAGTCTGGCCCGATAAAAGCCAAGTTGAAACTGACTCCATCAAGCTGGGTGGTGTGATAGATGCGGTAGAGATCCCCAATGCCTTGAGTCTGAATCATACTAGAAATCGCCCTCTGAATGATGCTCAGGGTGCCCCGTTCTGTCTCGCGCCACTCAGGATCCAAGCGGGCATTACGAATAAGATAGGCATTGCGTTGCTTTTGTAGCTTCAGTTTTAAATCTTGAGCGCGCTGGGATAAGGCGCTTGGATAGAGGAATACCTGAGTAATGGCACCGCCATCGACATGCATCTCCTGAAAACTCTGGCCAGAAACCTCAAAATCAAACATCACTGGAGGAAAGGCCCCAGGAATCGATGCAGAAGCCAGCATGACTTTTCTAAAAAGCTCTAAGGCCTCTGGAGTACCGATACTGGCAATCTTGCCCATATTCCAGACCACAGGCACACCTGCATCTAAATTGGTTGTCCCAATCAAAAGCCAGCGATTTTTGGTGATGTACTCAGTTGCCACCTTCTTCAGAAAATCTTCATCAATATATTTTGAGATCAGTTGAAACAAGGGGGTAGTGTCAGATAAGCCATCACTCAAAATACCGGAGATTAATCCCCGTTCTGTGAAGATGTCTTGAGGGCCATATTTTGTATAAACATCACGTAAAACAGGATCATATTCTTTCCCCATAAAAGCAAATGGGGCAATTAATGCACCAGTGCTGATACCGGTGACCAAGTTAAATTGCGGGCGATCGCCGCGGTCCGCCCACCCTATTAATAATCCAGCACCATAGGCGCCATCATCACCACCACCAGAGAGGGATAAATAATTTGCCGGTGCATTTAAGGTTTTTTCATCCCTCACCTTAAACCCTGCCTGAATATCCATGGCCATCTGATCTACGCTCGATTGACTGGCCACCATATAGCGCGCACTAGTGAGACCGGCAATTTGCGCTTGACCCATCTGCTGCGATGGCACTGCCGCTTTGCGCTGCAAACTGCTGCAGCCTACCAATGAAAGCATGAGGAAAGTAAAGATACAGCGAGTTAATAGAGTCATATTGGTTTGTTATTAGACAAGTAGACTTGTTGGAGTATAAAGATGGAATTCATTCATTGCGAAAATACAGTAAAGGAAAAAATCGGTGCAAACTAAATTCATCCAAGTATTAGCCTATGGTCTATTAACTCTATTTCCTACATTCAGTTTTGCACAATTTTCAAACCCATTTGCCGCCGAAAAAACAATTGCCCAGCAACGCCAAGACATCCTCAAAAAGAGAGATGAGACTCTGAAGGCGCTTTACCAAGCTCAACCCAAAGCAAAAGCGGTCATTGATAAATCTGTCGGTTACGCCACCTTTAGTAACTTTGGAATGAAAATTCTGATTGCTGGCGGCGGCACTGGTAGCGGTGTTGTCATTTTAAAGGATGGCGCCAAACCGATTTACATGAATATGGCTGAAGTACAAGCTGGACTGGGTATTGGAATTAAATCCTTCCAAAACATTTTCGTATTTCAAACCCAAGCCGCACTGAATGACTTTGTTAATTCCGGCTGGACATTTGGCGGTCAAGTTACTGCTGCCGCTAAATATGGGTCTGATGGTAGTGCATACCAAGATGCTGCTACCGTGGCACCCGGCGTATTAATGTATCAACTGACAGACTCGGGTCTGGCCGCTGAAATCACCGGCAAAGGCACTAAGTATTATAAAAACACAGATCTAAATAAATAAGACATCAGCACAGGACCTGCAGATGTCGCCGAAAACTTCTTAAGGCGTCATCTGGGCATTGAGCTTTGCTTGGCTAGGATCGTGCAATTTATTCAGCGCAGATAAATAGGCTTTCGCTGAAGCGGCAATGATATCCGGATCGGTTCCAACACCATTCACGATACGTCCGCCCTTTGCAAGTCTGACAGTAACCTCGCCCTGAGATTGAGTGCCTGAGGTGATTGCATTTACGGAGTAAAGCAATTGCTCTGCCCCGCTTTTCACGATCCGCTCAATAGCATTCAAGCTCGCGTCGACTGGACCATTACCCTCGGCCTCGGAGCTGGCCTCTTTGTCACCAACCCGGAAGATCACTTTAGACTTTGGTCGCTCACCTGTTTCAGAATGCTGACTTAAGGAAATGAATTTATAAAATTCACCTTCTTCAGCTGCAGCAGAGTCCGACATGATGGCAATAATATCTTCATCAAAAATTTCTGATTTTTGATCAGCCAATGACTTGAAGCGAGTAAAAGCTTCGTTCAAATCTGCTTCGGCTTCAAGCGTAATACCTAATTCCTGTAAGCGCTGCTTGAAAGCATTTCGGCCAGACAATTTACCCAAGACAATCTTATTGGTAGCCCAACCCACATCTTCTGCACGCATGATCTCGTAGGTATTGCGATTCTTTAGGATGCCATCTTGATGAATTCCTGAGGTATGCGCAAACGCGTTGGCACCAACCACTGCCTTGTTCGGCTGAACAACAAAGCCGGTAATTTGCGAAACCAACTTCGATGCAGGCACAATTTGAGTAGCATCGATACCGCAAACCATATCGAAATAATCTTTGCGGGTACGCAAGGCCATAACAATTTCTTCTAGTGCTGTATTGCCAGCACGCTCACCCAAGCCATTCACGGTGCATTCAATTTGACGTGCGCCACCAATTTTGACGCCCGCTAAGGAGTTGGCGACAGCCATACCTAAGTCATTGTGGCAGTGCACTGACCACACTGCTTTGTCCGAGTTGGGGACTCGAGTACGTAAAGTCTTCATGAACTCACCATACAACTCTGGAGTAGCGTAGCCTACGGTATCCGGAATATTGATGGTAGTAGCACCCTCGTTAATCACTCCTTCCACCACTCTGCACAAGAAATCCATTTCTGAGCGATAGCCGTCTTCTGCTGAGAACTCCACATCCTCAGCCAGATTTCTAGCGAAACGAATAGAGCGTTTTGCCTGCTCCAAAACTTCTTCTGGAGACATGCGTAATTTCACTGCCATATGTAATGGGCTAGTTGCCAAAAACGCATGGATTCGTTTTGCGTTAGCGGCCTTTAATGCATCAGCAGCCCGAGTAATGTCTTTGTCATTAGCACGTGCGAGTGAGCAGACAATCGAATCCTTCACGGCTGCCGCCACTGCAGATATTGCCTGAAAATCACCTTCGGAGCTCGCAGCAAATCCCGCTTCGATCACATCCACTTTGAGGCGCTCTAACTGGCGAGCAATACGAACCTTCTCATCCTTGGTCATGGAAGCGCCAGGTGATTGTTCACCATCACGTAAGGTGGTGTCAAAAATGATTACTTTGTCGCTCATCACTACTCTCCGGTTCAATATTGCTTAATTATGCTTACTGCTAATTTATATTTACTAATTACTGGTTACTAGTTACAACCCCTAAAAACAAAAACCCCAGCAATTTGCTGGGGCTGGTATGTGGCGGCTAATGAATTACTTTGATCTCATTAACTCAGGCCTTACCTGCCCCAAGCTGTAGGCTTAGTGCTAGTAGAAGGAGGCTAAGAGGTGAGAAATTCATCAACATGGATTAAATATAACCTAAATATTCCAAATTAGCTAAAACGACGGCCACTCAGATGTTCCCAAGCCCAAATCACATAGCCAGAAATGGAATACACCACAAAGAGACCGAACAGAGTTAAAGGTGGGTTGGAGGAAATCAGAACAAAGGTCAGAATCATCAGAACCATGACGCCAAAAGGCACGCGATAGCGCACATCTAAAGCCTTGCCACTATAAAAGCGGGCATTGGATACCATGGTCAAGCCAGCATAAACCGCTAAGAAGAAAGTAATCCAAGGGATAGCGCTGTCGCGCACCGGGATCTTGTTGTCGTCAGCCAGCCAAATAAAGCCAGCAATTAAGGAGCCAGCGGCTGGACTAGGCAAACCCTGGAAGAACTTCTTATCTACCACGCCAGTATTGACGTTGAAGCGCGCTAAACGTAAGGCTGCCCCTGCACAATAAGTAAAGGCAGCCAACCAACCCCACTTACCCAGGTCTTTTAAGGCCCACTCGTAAGCAACCAATGCTGGCGCCACACCAAAAGACACCATGTCAGCCAAAGAGTCGTACTGTTCACCAAAAGCACTTTGGGTATTAGTCATACGAGCAACGCGACCATCCATGCCATCTAAAACTAAAGATGCAAAGATGGCGATGGCAGCAATCTCAAACTGGTGGTTCATCGCATTGACGATAGCAAAGAAACCGCAGAATAAGGCTGCGGTAGTAAATGCATTAGGAAGTAGATAAATGCCTTTGCTACGTTTACGTGGCTTATCTACGTGCAACTCTTCCACTTCAAAATCAATCCCATCACCCAAGTCTTCTGCCCACTCATCTTGAGTGCGATCAGTGCGAGAGTTGGCTAAGCGACTGCGATCGATACGGCCACGACGGCGAAATGTAGGCAAAGAGTATTCCCAGTTAAAACGACTTAATTAATCTAAGCCGGGTACGCGAGCTAACGCAGTATTCGTAGCAAAAACTTTATCGCCAACACTAACTAAAGGTTCAGCTGTTAAAGGCAAATATACATCGACACGAGAGCCAAAGCGGATAAAGCCATAACGCTCACCCGCTTTAAGTCTGTCGCCAACATGGATATAGCAAAGAATACGGCGGGCAATGAGGCCGGCAACCTGAACCAGAGTCACGATTTGACCGTTGGCGTCAATCACAACGGCATTACGCTCGTTCTCAGTGGACGCTTTATCCAAATCCGCATTAACAAACTTGCCAGGAAAATACTGAATCTCTTTGACAGAACCATTAACTGCACTGCGATTGGAGTGAACATTAAATACGTTCATAAAAACACTAATCTTTAAAGCTTCACGGCCCGCATAAGGATCGTTCGCCTTTTCTACCACGACGATACGACCATCAGCGGGAGATAACACGAGATCACGGCCTAGGGCAGCAATACGCTGCGGATCTCGGAAGAACTGCAGAACAAAGATAAAGATGATCCACAAAGGCCATGACCATGCAATGCCACCAAGATAGTGGACTAGCAAAGTAACAGCCCCCACTAATGCCAAATACGGCCAACCTTCTTTCGCAATAATGGGGTGCGGATACATCATCTTTGTTCTGAGCCTTTTTAGTTACTACTATTAGTTTCTTGCTACTGTTTACTTAGTTCTTGGTCTGATCAACCAACTTATTCTTGGCAATCCAAGGCATCATGGCGCGCAACTTCGCACCAACTACCTCGATGTCATGCTCAGCATTCAAACGACGACGTGAAATCAAAGTAGGCGCACCTGCTTTGTTTTCCAAGATGAAGCTCTTCGCGTACTCACCAGTCTGAATATCTTTCAAGCACTGACGCATTGCGTTCTTAGTATCTTCTGTTACAACACGTGGACCAGTAACGTACTCACCATACTCAGCATTGTTAGAGATGGAGTAGTTCATGTTGGCGATACCACCTTCGTAAATCAAGTCCACAATCAACTTGAGCTCATGCAAGCACTCGAAGTAAGCCATCTCAGGAGCGTAACCAGCTTCAACCAAAGTTTCAAAACCAGCTTTAATCAACTCTACTGCGCCACCGCATAGAACAGCCTGCTCACCGAACAAGTCAGTTTCAGTTTCTTCACGGAAGTTAGTTTCGATAATGCCAGCACGACCGCCGCCGTTTGCTGTTGCGTATGACAAAGCAACATCACGAGCAGAGCCAGATTTATCTTGGTAAACAGCTATCAAATGGGGAACACCGCCACCTTGAGCGTAAGTACCGCGGACAGTGTGGCCAGGTGCTTTAGGGGCAATCATGATCACATCTAAGTCAGCACGTGGCTGAACTTGGCCGTAGTGAACGTTAAAGCCATGAGCAAATGCCAGTGCGGCGCCCTGCTTGATATTGCCGTGAACTTCTTTGCTGTACACATCAGCAATTTGCTCATCAGGTAAAAGCATCATGACTACGTCAGCATCTTTAACTGCTTCGCCAACTTCTTTCACGGTCAAGCCAGCATTTGCAGCCTTGCTCCAAGAAGCGCCATCCTTACGCAAACCAACAGTCACATTACAACCTGAATCTTTGAGGTTTAATGCGTGTGCGTGACCCTGAGAACCGTAACCAATGATGGTTACTTTTTTGCCTTTAATGAGGGACAAATCGGCGTCTTTATCGTAAAAAACTTTCATGCTCTTTCCTTGTTTTGAAAATGTAGTTAATGCAGTAATTAATTAAAAATTAAACCTTCAGAATGCGTTCACCGCGCCCAATACCAGAACCGCCCGAGCGGACTGTTTCCAAAATGGATGCACGATCAATCGAATCAATAAAGGCATCCAATTTGGCGCCATCACCAGTTAATTCAATGGTGTAACTCTTATCAGTCACATCAATGATGCGACCACGGAAGATGTCCGTTGTACGTTTCAATTCTTCACGCTCCTTACCTACTGCGCGAACTTTGATCATCATGAGCTCACGCTCGATATGAGGACCTTCAGTCAAATCAAAAACCTTAACCACTTCAACTAAGCGATTTAAGTGTTTAGTGATTTGTTCAATGACATCCTCAGAGCCAAGTGTGACAATCGTCATGCGCGACAAGGATGGATCTTCGGTTGGTGCAACACTCAAGGCTTCAATGTTGTAACCACGTGCTGAGAACAAGCCCACAACTCGTGACAATGCTCCCGGCTCGTTCTCTATCAATACAGAAATAATATGTCGCATTAGAGGTCCTCACTACCCAAAAGCATTTCAGTAATACCCTTGCCTGCTTGAACCATCGGCCATACGTTTTCTTCTGGGTCTGTCTGGAAATCCATAAATACGGTGCGATCTTTTAAACGGATTGCTTCTTTGAGAGCACCTTCAACATCAGACTTCTTCTCGATACGCATTCCGACATGCCCAAAAGCTTCTGCCAGCTTCACGAAGTCTGGCAATGAATCCATGTATGAACTGGAATAACGCTTGTTATAAGTTAGTTCCTGCCATTGACGGACCATTCCGAGGTAACGGTTGTTCAATGACACAATCTTCACAGGCGTGTTGTACTGCTTGCAAGTGGATAGCTCTTGAATACACATCTGGATAGAGCCTTCACCAGTAATGGCAAATACATCTGTATCCGGGAATGCTTTCTTGATACCCATGGCATATGGCAAGCCAACACCCATGGTGCCAAGACCGCCGGAATTAATCCAACGACGCGGCTTATCAAACTTGTAGAACTGTGCAGCCCACATTTGATGCTGACCAACGTCAGATGTAATAAATGCATCGCCGCCAGTAAGTTCCCATAACTTTTGAACCACATATTGTGGCTTGACGATTTGGGATGATTCGTCGTACTTCAAACAATCTTTTTTACGCCACTCGTTAATCTGCGCCCACCATGCCGCTAGCTTAGCGTCATTCTTACGCGGGCCAGCACTCTTAAGCTGAGCTGTCATCTCCTGCAATACTTCCTTGAGATTGCCCACAATAGGTACATCCACTTTCACCCGCTTCGAAATCACGGAAGGATCGATGTCAATATGAATAATCTTGCGTGGATGACTTGCGAAGTGAGCAGTATTGCCAATCACACGATCGTCAAAACGTGCACCAATGGCAATCAACACATCGCTGTGTTGCATCGCCATATTGGCTTCATACGTACCGTGCATACCAAGCATGCCCACGAACTGAGGGCTAGTGCCTGGGAAACCACCAAGACCCATTAAGGTATTGGTAACGGGATAACCCAACAAGTCAGCAAACTCTTTTAACTCTGGAGCGGCATCAGCCAAGATCACACCACCACCGGTGTAGATAAATGGGCGCTCAGCTTCTTGCAGCAAAGAAACCGCCTTACGAATTTGTCCACTATGACCCTTAACCACTGGGTTGTATGAACGCATCTCCAATGTTTCTGGGTAGATGAATAGTCCTTTAGCAGCAGATACATCCTTAGGGATATCAATCAATACCGGGCCTGGACGACCTGTCTGCGCAATATGGAAAGCCTTCTTAATTACTAGAGGGAGGTCTTTCACATCTTTTACCAAGAAGTTGTGCTTCACCACTGGGCGAGTAATGCCCACGGTGTCAGCCTCTTGGAAAGCATCTTCACCAATCGCATATGTTGGTACGTTGCCGCTGATGACCACCATCGGGATCGAATCAGTGTAAGCAGTAGCAATTCCGGTAACCGCATTGGTTACTCCAGGGCCTGAAGTGACTAGGGCTACTCCAACCTTACCGGTTGCACGCGCATAACCATCAGCCGCATGCACTGCTGCTTGCTCATGGCGAACAAGAATATGTTCAAATTTGTCCTGCTTAAAAATTTCGTCGTAGATAAAGAGAACAGAACCGCCTGGGTAACCCCAAACGTATTCAACACCCTCTTTGTGCAAAGCCTTCACTAGCATCTCAGCACCAATCATTTCTGGTGGAGTTGCTGCGGGATTTGTATTTGTTGTGTCTTGATTAGCTTTAGAAGCTAAAAATTCGGCGCTGCTTGTATTCATTTTCTTTCGTCCTTTGCAATTTTCGGCAAAAAATTGTTTGGTCTGTTCTGTCTCTTGCTTGTGGCCTGAGTTCGAACGGCGCTGCTACCGGAAAAACCACTTCTTGAATGAGATTCTAGGTAGTAAGCCCTATATTCTATAGCAATCCCCTAAAATAGATGAATTCTTTCTGATTCAGGTCTAATCTACTGAATGGCTTCACCCCAAGAACTTTCTAACTTTCTGAGTAGTGTTGAGCAGCGCGCTTTCAAGCAAGCGGTCTATGCTGTGCGAGATGACGATGCGGCCTTAGATATTGTTCAAGATGCCATGATTAAGTTAGCCGAAAAATATGGTGATCGGCCTGCTGCAGAATTGCCCCTGGTTTTCACGAGAATTCTGCAAAACCGCATTCACGACTGGTTTAGACGTCAAAAAGTTCGCAATACCTGGGTCACCCTATTCTCGAATATGGGCAAGAAATCGGATGAAAATGATGATTTTGACCCCCTGGAGTCCCTTTCAGCTCCAGACGATAGTGAAATTCACCAAGATGGTGCATTTAAGCTTGAACGAAGTCAGCTATTACAGGCTCTAGAGTCAGAAATATCAAAATTGCCTGCCCGTCAACGAGAAGCCTTCCTGATGCGTTATTGGGATGAGCTGAGTATTACTGAAACTGCCCTTGCGATGAGTTGTAGCGAGGGAAGCGTCAAAACCCACTGCTCAAGAGCCACTCAGGCTCTAGCTAAAGCATTGAAATTAAAAGGAATTACCCTGTGAACCGCAACGAAGACACCCTCAGCACAACAGAAGCAGATCAATTTGGTCTGACCGCTGCCGCCCTGCTCCGCCAAGGAACTCAATCCTTGCCAGCGGGAATCAAAGATCGTCTGTATGCGGCACGCCTCAAAGCCCTTTCTGTGAAAAAACCAGAAAAAGTGCGCATTGAGCAGCATATTTTGGCTAGCTCTAGCGGAAACTGGTCTTCTGGCTCACGCTCATTCTGGGATAACCTCGGTTGGGCTGCCCCACTAGTCGTGTTAGTGTTTGGTCTTATTGGCATCGCCCAATGGCAGCAAGATTCCCGTATCAACGATATTGCTGAACTTGATATTGCCCTCTTAACTGACGATGTCCCGCCTGATGCTTACGCTGACAGCGGATTTTTGGGTTTCCTCAAAAACGGTCCCTTAGCGGAGTCTGATAAAGATAGTCTTAGTTCAGTTAAAACTCCATCCTAAGTGACATAAGAAGCTCGGTTAGCGCATGCTAAAAAATCGATGGTCCTTGAGCACCTCACTCAGCATCAGCATGATGTTGGTGATTGGCGCCCTAGGAACGGTGCAAAGTTCCGACCTATTTGCCCAAACATCGGCAACTGCCCCTGGAAAAACCAGCGCCACCCCAGAGAAAAAACCGGATGGCACTTGGGAGAGTCTTAAGCCTGGACAGCAAAAAATCCTAGCCCCGCTGGAAGATGACTGGGACTACATGCTCCCAGACAGTCGTAAAAAATGGATTCAAGTCGCGAATCTCTATCCCAAGATGAGTGAGGCTGATCAACAACGACTGCAGTCCCGTATGACGGGCTGGTCTAAGCTCTCTCAAAAAGACCGCCGCCTCGCTCGTGAAAACTATTTAAGCAGTCTTAAGTTCCCAGCCGAGAAAAAAGCTGAGGCTTGGAGTGCGTATCAAAAGCTGAGTGATGAGCAAAAGAAGAAACTAGCCCAAGCAGAGGTGAATAAGAAAAAGCCGACGGCTATGAATGCGCCTACCTTGCAACAGCATCCGATTAAACAACAATCGAACTTAGCACCGCCTCCAGCAACTGCTAGTATTCCTGCTGCAGAGTCTCCTGTAACAAACAGCAGCCCCGATAGCGGCTCAAGCAACCCCTAGTCCGTGATCAGTCCCGCTGAATTAGACCTACTCCCTGCCCCGCAGTTTTGGCGACGGGTCTCTTGCATTCTGTATGAGCAATTGGTTTTATTAGGCGTCATCGCTCTTACCTTCCTACTTCCCAATTTGGGATTGGGCGTTCTGTTTGGTGTATCTCTACCAAGTTGGCTCACCTTTCTCTATCTCTACGCCGTCCTAGGCGTTTACTTTATTTGGTATTGGACCAAGTCGGGACAGACCTTAGCAATGCAAACTTGGCGAGTACGCATGATTGGTCCAGGCGGACACAATCTGACTCGCAGACAAGCGATTTGGCGTTATTTTTATGGATCCTTGTGGCTACTACCTTGCGTGATTTTGCAGTGGCTGTTTGAACTCCAGAGATGGCAGATTATTGAGATGCTATTTGCGGTCGCTTTATTTCTGTGGCCACTGAGCATTTACTTGGATCGCGTTAATCCTTTGCTACGTCAAAGCCTGCCAGACCGTTTCAGTAGAACGCGTTTAGTAGAGTTACCGAAGAACTTAGTTACGCTAAATTAAGCGCATCTAGACTCGCAGTCGAGTCAGACCTCACGCAAACATTCCATTGCAGTAGCGGTTTGAATTCTTCTCTGAAAGCGATAACCTGCTAGCAAGCAAGCGGTTACCCCAAAGCCGATACCCATTGCTAAAGACTGCGCAAATGCATTGAACTCAATCTCCAATACAAATCGACCCAGTGCCCATGCTGCAATTGCGGCAGCGAGTCCAGCAAGAGCTCCTGAAAGTGCTCCAATAATCAAGAGTTCGGCTAATGCAATCTTCCCTAGTAAATGACGCGACGCACCTACCGCTTTTAACAAGGCTGCACTTCTGAAACGCTCATCTTGTGTTGCTGCTATCGCAGCCACTAAAACCAAAATCGCTGCCGCAATTGTGAAAGCGAATAAGAGACCTAATACAGAAGCTAGTCGATCCAGTACATCCTGAATTTGTTTTAGCGATGTCCCCACATCCACGATGGTGAGATTGGGATAGGCCTGTGCAAGCTGAAAATCTAAACCTTCAATTGCATTGCTTTGATAATACGAGGTAATCCAAGACTGGGGCATCTCTGCGAGCATTGCAGGTGGCATGATGACAAAGAAATTTACCTTCATCGAACTCCAATCCAATTTACGCAAAGAGGTAATTGGCGTAGTGACTTTTTCACCGGCAAGCTCAAAGGTCATTTGATCGCCAAGCTTTAACTTCAAAGTCTTCGCAATCCCCGCTTCTAAAGAAACTTGCGGGGTGCTACCTTCAAGCCACTTTCCAGAAGTAATTCGATTGCCCTCAGGCAACTGCTCGGTGTATGAGAGATTAAATTCTCGATCAACTAAGCGGCGTGCATTTTCATCGATATAGTCATTGGGTCCAATAGTCTTTCCATTAACTTCAACTAAGCGTGCACGAACCATGGGGCTAAAGCTCGGCTTTGCTACGCCCGCATCCAGTAGTGAGCGAGTGATACTAGACTTTTGATCATCCTGAACATTGATCATGAAGCGATTGGGTGCATCGACTGGAATATTGCCCTGCCAGGTAGCCAATAAATCCTGTCGGAGCAACAGGATGAGTAATAAAGCCATCAAAGCAATCCCCAGCGCCGTAATTTGCATCACTGCAAAACCAGAGCGCCGTGCTTGTGCCGTTAGTGCAAAGCGAAGTGCGAAGTGATGATTGCTCAACCTTGAAAAAAGGAGCTTCAGTAAACCTAGGCACGCCCAAGAAATTACAGCAAAAAGCACAACGGCCAAACCAAAGCTTGCGGCAACCCAAGACGCCAGCTTCCAATCTTGAGCTGCCAGCGCAATCAAAACTAGGCAAGTACTTAACCCAAAGAGTGCGACCCACAAAACTTTGATGTTCACTGAACCCAACTCTTTGCGAATCAGTCGCACCGGTGAAATCATGACCAAACTAAATAAGGGCGGCCCTGCAAAACCGATCAATAGGCAGGAAGAAAACAAAATACTCCAGACCAAGGGCCAAAGTGAGAGCGCGGGTAAATTGGCAAATATCAAATTACCCAAGATCCCAATCAATATCTCTTGAACACCATAAGCAATCGCAGCACCCATCACAGCAGCCGATATACACAGTGCACCCAGTATCTTGATTTGGTTTAATAGAATCGTCTTTTGGCTCGCGCCAAGGCATTTCATGACAGCACAAACATCAGCCTGCTTTAAGACATAACGACGCGCTGACAAAGCAATCGCTACTGCAGCTACCATTGCTGTCAGCAAGGCAACTAAGGCTAAAAAGCGTTCTGCCCGCTCGAGAGTTTTGCGCATGACAGGCTGGGCATTTTCCAGGGTCTCAATACGCAATCCCCTGAGACTTTCGGATGCAATCGATCGTGTTGCCCACTGCTCATAATCAGTAATAGCTGAATCATTACCGGATAGAAGTAGTCGATAAGTCACGCGACTACCCAGACCAATGAGGCCGGTGGCGGGTAAATCGTCAAGTGACATCATGACGCGTGGTGCGAAGTTCATAAAGCCGGCACCTCGATCGAGCTCGCGCTCCAAAATACCGCTAATGAGGAAGGTCTTGTCACCCAATAGCATCTTATCGCCAACTTTTGCCTTTAGCGTACTGAGCATTGCGGGATCCACCCAAACTGAACCCACTGGTGGTGTTGTACTCGCCGAAGGAGGTGATGCTTGCAAGTTACCGCGCAAGGGATAGGTAGAGCTCACAGCCTTAAGGGAAGCTAACTTACTTTGCGCCCCTACCGTAGCCATACTCGGAAAGATAATCGTTTGCGCTGTACTCAACAGTCGACCCCGAGCCTCCTGAATGAAGCGCTCAGGCAGGGGTTGATCAGAAACAAGCAGTAAATCGGCAGCAAGAAGCTGGCGTGCATCAAACTGAAAAGCTCGCTGCATGCGGTCGGCTAAAAAACTCACGCTGGATAAAGCAGCTACAGAGAGCGTCAGCGCGACCAATAGCGCTACTAACTCACTAGATCGAAGATCTCGCTGAATAGCCCGTAAAAAAGTTGTTAGCACTGATTTAGATTGCCTGAATCTGGCCGCCATCCACACGAATCACTGAGCCAGTAATATAGGAAGCATTGCGACTAGCCAGAAATGCCGCAGCATCTCCATACTCTTGAGGATCACCATAACGACCCATCGGGATCTGACTTTGACTAGCTTTGACCACGGATTCGTAACTCATATTTTCACGTTGGGCACGTGCTTCATCTAGCTGACGCAAACGATCTGTTGCCACACGACCCGGCATGATCACATTTACGGTAATGCCATCGGCCGCTACTTCTGCTGCCAAAGTTTTAGACCAAGCCAGCAATGCCGCACGCAAGGTGTTGGAGATTGCAAGATTTTTAATGGGGGCAATCGCACCTGAAGTGGTGCTCGTAATAATGCGACCCCATTGACGTTGACGCATTCCTGGTAGAACTCGATCGGTGATGCTGATGAGTGACAGAACCATGTCATTAAAACTCTTTTGCCATAAAGCGGGATCTTGCCCTAGTGCTAATGTCGGAGGAGGTCCGCCAGTATTGTTTATCAAGATATCAATCGGACCCAGCTCTTTTTCCACCTTACTAACCAAGCTATCGATCAAAGACGAATCAGAAAGATCCCAGCTCAGAGCTAAAGCTGTTCCACCGGCGGCTTCAATCATTTCAACTGATTTTTTTAATCCCTCGGGATTGCGGCCAGTCACGGCTACCTTGACGCCCTCACGTGCCAAGGAAACAGCCATCGCCTGACCTAAACCTCGGCTTGATGCCATCACTAAAGCAACTTTACCTTTGAGTCCTAAATCCATGTTTTCTCCAATATTGTTATTTACACTGTAATTCTAGAATGCCTACTGCCCTAAAGGTGGAGGCAGATTGCCTGCATACTTATAAAGTACCACTTCGTACTCTTTCAAAATTTGCGCCAAAGCTTCCTGCTGGCCCTGCACCAATGCCTGAGGAGTGTTGTCTTTGAGTGCAACTCTCTTGGTATAGCGGTTTTTTCCAATCACTGGATTCCGCTTTTGAGGATCGGTTGCAGTAAGGAAAAATTCTATCGTTATAACAGCCTCTGGACGAACTCGGTAATCACCGTAAAACTCTTCTATAGATGTCTGCAAGATGTAGTACGGAAAGAAGCTATTACCCTGACCTACGGTCATAGAGAAGATCTGTGCATTATTCAACCACTGACGTGTCGCATTACCGATCATCTCATTTGGTAAGGCGGAGTACGTATTATAAAAATCCTTTTCATAGCGCTGATCGCCTAAGCGATAAACCAAAGACTTGCCATCAAAAGGTGGCGTTGTTGATGCTGAACCCATCTTGAGCCATAAATCACTGCGCGGCTTGTAAGGGGTGCCAGTACGCTCTGGTGCAACCATCCAAGTGCCGGCCTCTAATGCCGGTCTTTTTGGTAATGAACATGCGCTTAATACAGTCACTATAAATACCAAGGCGACAAACTGAATGAAACGAAAGTTATTGGTCATCTGAATTTTCATTTTTGAACTCCATTCATTGGAGGCGTAATACGTGCAGGTGGCTCACCCCAAATCAGAGTAGCTGGAGATTGACTTACGACACGGGTAAATTCATTTAACTGTTCGCTGGCCTGACGAAGATTCTCTAAGGTTACAGTGGTATCACCCTGCACACTAGTGACGGTTTGACGCAAAGAAACCATGGTGGCAACTAATTCACGCATCAGAATATTGAGCTGATCTTTATCGGTGACTTTAGCAATTCGATCCAACAACACATTGAGATCTTGAACCGAATTGATCAGGCCCGAATTATTTTTACCGTCTCCAGCCATCAATTTATTGAGATTGCCCAGCAAGGCATCAAACTTCTTCTGAGTCCCCTCAATGTCTAGACCGTTTAGAGAACTAATCATCTTTTGAATACCTGAGATGATTTCATCTGCCTGGTTGGGCATAGATGGCACAACTGCATACTCCGGTGTCCAGGGATAAGACAACTGAGAGTATTGAGCAGCACCTGAATAGAAATCTAACTCAACATAAT
Source organism: Polynucleobacter duraquae (assembly GCF_000973625.1). Classification (NCBI taxonomy): domain Bacteria; kingdom Pseudomonadati; phylum Pseudomonadota; class Betaproteobacteria; order Burkholderiales; family Burkholderiaceae; genus Polynucleobacter; species Polynucleobacter duraquae. Next base: position 718,577 of record NZ_CP007501.1, on the reverse strand, counting down.
TAACGCCAGTAATACCCATCGATCGTATACGCGCACGTAAGTTATCTTTAATAAATGTTTCTAGGTGATTTTTCTCAATAGCATCACCATAGATTTGCATTCTCACAACAACATACTCTTGCTTCTGAGCCATCGGGACCTCTTTCTCATACAAGTCACCCGATAAAGCAATCAATGTCACCTGCCCAATCTTGACACCTCGAAAGCGTACCGCAGCTCCAGCATCCAAACCGGTCACTGATTGCTTGACATAAGTTTCCACCATGAATGATTTTTTAAAAAATTGTCCTGAGCCAAAGATCAAGATGATGGTGAGTAATGCACCGATTGCCGCAAGAACAAAAATTCCCAAACGGAAGTAATTCGGGTTGGAGTGATTACTCATGCTGCGTCCTTGCTCATGATGCGATTAAAAAATTGATGTACTCGAGGGTCTTTACTGCTGTCCCTTAATACCTTTGGATCACCCTCGGCAATAATGCCTTTGGCATCCTTATCCAACATGATGACTTTGTCGGCAATAGAATAAATACTTGCCAGCTCATGAGAGACGATCACAAAAGTAAATCCTAAGTTTTTTGAGAGATCTAGTATGGTGCTATCAAGATCAGCCGACGTAATCGGATCAAGGCCCGCTGAAGGCTCATCTAAAAAAAGTATTTTAGGATCTAAAGCCATCGCACGCGCAATCGCAGCCCGCTTTTGCATGCCACCGCTAATCTCGCTAGGCATATACGCTTCATATGGAAGTAAGCCTACCAAATCCAGCTTGCACCTCGCCAATAAGTTCATCTGATCTCTAGTGAGCTGGGTGTACTCCTCCATAAAGAGTGTCACGTTATCCAGCAAGTTCATGGAACCGAATAAAGCGCCCTGCTGATACATCACCCCAAAGCTCGTCATAATTTTTTGGCGCTCAGCACCTTGAGCGCTAGTGATATTTTGACCCTCTACCAGCACATCTCCAGCAAGCGGTTGATATAGTCCGAATAAATTCTTTAAGAGGCTCGATTTACCGCAACCTGATCCACCTAAAATTACAAAGATCTCACCGCTCTCAACGGAGAAATTCAGGTTCTGTAACAGCACTTTTGAGCCATAACCCACAGTGAGGTTTTGCACATCAATTGCTTTGCCTGGTGCATCCATCAGAAACCCGTCCTGTAAGAGATGTAAGCAAAGATGCCGTCTACCAATACAATCATGACAATACTGCTGACCACTGCTCGAGTTGCGGAGATGCCTACAGCTGCCGCACCGGTACCAGTTTGCATACCCCGTAAACAACCCATTGCAGAAATAACTACACCGAAGAGAGTGGCCTTAACAAGGCCAGAGAGTACATCCTCAACATCGACAGCAGCTAACATACCGTTGTAGAAATTAATAAAGGGAATGCCATAAATTTGCATTGTCAGCATGGAAGAAAAAATGCTGACGATATCGGCAAACAGGGTCAATATTGGCGCTACTAATATTCCAGCTAGCACTCTTGGTACCACTAGAAAGCGAATCGGACTTAAGCCGCCAGTGACCAGTGCATCAACTTCACTGTTCACGGTCATCGTACCAATCTCGGCTGCAAATGCTGCCGATGAGCGGCCGGCAAGCAAGATCGCAGTAATCAGTGGCCCCATCTCCCTCACAATACCTAGCGCAGCGAGTGGTCCAACGAATGAGACAGCGCCAAATTGCTGCATACCAATCGCAGCCTGAAAGGACAGAATGACGCCAATCAAAAATGCAACTAGACCAACAATAGGTAATGCGGAGATGCCCGCCTCTACAGCAGCGTTCACAAAGTCACCCCAGCGAACTTGCCTAATATTTCGGATTGACCATACTAAATCTGCTGATAGATGACCCGTAAATGTTATTAAGCTGCGCGCATCATCTATCAAATTCTGCGCAGCCATACCAGTACTGATGACAAAACTTCTTTTTTGTTTTGTATCAGTTACTGGGAATAAGTTATTAATCGGATCGAATTCACGTAAAAGCGGCTGATATTTAGGATCTAAACCTTGAATATCAAACTGTCCCCCTGCTTTGTTCTGCGCCTCTTGCACATCAATCAAAAATGCAAACGCCGATCCATCCAGAGAGCTGACTTTCGATGCGTCAAAAATCAGTGAGTGCGCCTTTGCACTGCCTTGGTCTAACCACTGATTTTGCTTTTTCCGAACATCACTCCACACTCCAGCCAAGGAATACACATTGACTGCACCACTCAATCTGACCTCAGCATGAGCTACATCCACTTGCGACCAAACTGCCACTGGAGTGAGTGAATTTAAAGAGTTAGGGTCCGAAATGCTCATAGGCAAACTATAAGGGATCTATATGTAATCACTCTGAAATGCTTAAAAAAGAAAAAGGGCCCAGTTTTTCAACTAGGCCCTGTAAGGCTTGGTGCGGCTGGCAGGAATTGAACCCACGACCCCTTGGTTCGTAGCCAAGTACTCTATCCAGCTGAGCTACAGCCGCAACAGCCATAATTATGCCATGGAAGAGAAGAACTACATCACACCTGCTGGTCACGAACGTATCAAGAGTGAGCTTTTACAGCTCCTAAACCTTGATCGGCCAGAGGTTGTCAGGGTTGTTCACTGGGCTGCCTCCAATGGCGACCGCTCCGAGAATGGCGACTACATTTATGGAAAAAAACGACTTCGGGAGATAGATCGCCGGATTCGCTTTCTCAATCAGCGACTTGAACTTGCTGTAGTTGTCGATAACCAGGCCCGAAAATCGGGTGAAGCAGATGCCGATCAGGTCTTTTTTGGGGCTACTGTGACTTATGAGAACTTGGAAGGCATCGATGCTGGCAAAAAAACAAGCATTACGATTGTCGGCGTCGATGAAGTGAATTTAGATCTAGGTCACGTCAGCTGGGTATCACCCATAGCCAAAGCCTTAATCAAGTCGCGACTGGGTGATTGCGTCAAAATTCAGACGCCAACTGGTCCAACTGAGATTGAAATCCTGGACATTCAGTATCGATAATGAATTTAAAGAGTCTAGCTCACCCGAACGCGGATCACGCGCATCACATCATGGTTTGCACGCAAACTACGCATGACTTTAGAGAGGTGCAGACGGTCTGATACTTGAATAGTGAAACGAATAGTGACGGCATCTTCTTTGTAGCGATCATCCATCGATACATTCATGATGTTGGAGTCTGCAGCAGTCACACTGCTTGCCACTCTAGCTAAAACGCCTTTGCCCTGACGTGTATCAATTGCTAAGTCAACCTCAAACTCCCGATTGACCTCTTTACCCCACTCGACCTCAACCCACTTATCACTATCCTTGGAGAGCATTCTGAGTGCTATTTGACAATCATTGGTATGCACCTGCAAACCCTCGCCTTTGCCAAGATAGCCAATAATGTTATCTCCAGGAATTGGGTGACAACAGGTTTGAAAGTGAATCGAATTTCCTTCGCGACCATCCACTAAAATGGCCTGACGCTGATGGTGGTGTGAAGCTATCTCTTGTTGAGGTGATACCCAATCTGCCGCGCCCAAGCGCATTTGATCAGAGCCACCTTCATCATCAATCAAAATATTTAAGCGAATTGCCAACTCTTGAGAAGATCTGCGGCCCAAAGCAATATTGACGCAAGCTTCTTCTCGCGTTTTATCGCCAGTCCAATGCAGTAACTTTTCCCAAAGCTCTGGTGATAGCAGTCCAGCATCCACTCCCTGCTGACGTAATGCGCTCGCCAAAAGACGTTCACCTAACTGCAAAGACTCTGCATAGTGCTTGGTCTTGAGTGAATGCCGAATCGAGGCGCGGGCCTTACCCGTTCTCACAAATGCTAGCCAACCTGGATTAGGCTGAGAGTTAGCAGAAGTCACCACCTCAACAATGTCGCTGTTCTTTAACTCGCTACGTAAAGGTAACTGCATGCCGTTTATCTTGACTGCTACGCAGGTGTTACCCACATCACTATGAATAGAGTAAGCAAAATCGAGAGCAGTAGCGCCACGTGGCAAGGCCCTAATTTGCCCTTTCGGGGTAAAGACATAAACTGCGTCTGGGAACAAGTCAATTTTGACGTGCTCTAAGAACTCTTGAGAATCGCCGCTGCTATCTTGAATATCAATTAAGGATTGAAGCCATTGATGTGCGCGGTTTTGCACCTCACTCATATCAGGACCACCATCTTTATAGGCCCAGTGCGCAGCAACCCCAGCTTCCGCAACCGCATGCATATCTCCAGTACGTATCTGAAACTCTACTGGCACCCCTGATGGTCCCAATAGGGTTGTATGCAAAGACTGATATCCATTGAGTTTAGGAATGGCAATGTAATCCTTAAACTTTCCAGGCATCGGCTTATAGAGTGCGTGCAAAAGTCCGAGCGCACGATAGCACTCGTCAATTGAATGGACTGTCACTCTAAAGGCATATACATCGAGTACCTGAGAGAAGCTCAAATGCTTGCTACGCATTTTGCTGTAGATGCTAAACAGGGTTTTTTCCCGGCCCTGCAGATCCACCTCGAGATTAGCTTTTGCAAATGCCATACGGGCATTCTGCAAAATCTTTTCCACCATCTCTTTACGATTACCACGCGCCCGCTTTACAGCTCCTTCAATTACCCTAAAGCGCATTGGCATGGAGTAACGGAAACTCAAGTCCTGCAGGTCGCGATAAATAATATTCAGACCAAGACGGTGTGCAATCGGAGCATAAATCTCAATCGTTTCAGCGGCTACCCGGCGACGCTTTTCCATTGGGACGGCATCGAGTGTTCGCATATTGTGCGTACGATCAGCGAGCTTCACCAAAATCACTCGGACATCACGCGCCATTGCCATAAACATCTTACGAAAGCTTTCGGCTTGCGCTTCTGCATGGCTTTGAAACTCCAACTTATCGAGCTTAGTTAAACCCTCTACGAGTTCAGCCACTTTGCTGCCAAACTTACCCACTAGGTCTGCTTGAGTACAACCTGTATCCTCAATCACATCATGCATTAAAGCTGCCATGATGGAAGACGCGTCTAAGCGCCAAGTAGCGCAAAGCTCAGCAACTGCTACCGGGTGGGTAATGTAAGGTTCGCCACTGTGGCGGTATTGCCCAAGGTGGGCCGCATCAGCAAAATGAAAGGCTTGCTTGATGAGAGCAACTTCATCGGGCTTGAGATAGCCCAATTTAGAAATCAGGCCATCAATTGAAACAACCTGGTGCTTTAAGGGTAATGCTGGCGCAGAGGTTGGGCCAAATAGGTGCCGACTCGACTGAGCCAGCAAAGTTGCGATGATGGAAGACTTATCGCTATTAGCGATCTCTCTAGGCGAGATCTGGCCTTTGAGTTCCGATGTGTTTGGGTCGCCTAAGGGGAGCTCCACAACGGAACTCCGTAATTACAAAGGTACTTTGGTCAACATGTCACGGTCGGTTACACCAGCAGCAACTTCGCGCAACGCAACTACAGTTGCTTTATCTCTGGACTCAACACGTGGGGAGTGACCTTGAACCAATTGACGTGCGCGATAAGTCGCAGCCAATACGAGCTCAAAACGATTGGGGATGGTTTTTAGACAATCTTCTACAGTAATACGGGCCATGCTGGACTCACTTAGATTTAGCTTTAATACCCATAGGATAACTGATTAGACTCCGAGGCGCTTTAAAAGTGCAGGGTTACGAGCCATAATCGGCCCTGAGCGCAAGCGACTGGCTGCGACCACCTGTCTTAAATCAATCAGTGCACGCTCAAAATCATCATTGATCACAATAAAATCTGCTTCGTGAGCGTGCTGGAGCTCTAAATGCGCTGCAGCCAATCTTCTCTCAATAGTGGCCTCATCGTCCTGGCCTCGCTTGCGCAAGCGCTCCTCTAGAGCCTCAAATGAAGGTGGGAAGATGAAGATCCATTGCACTTCAGGGATGATCTGACGAATCTGCTGTGCCCCCTGCCAGTCGATTTCTAACACCACATCGCGCCCGGTTTTCATCTGAGTCTCAATCCAGGCTTTGGATGTGCCGTAAAAATTACCATGCACTTCAGCATGCTCTAAAAAAAGACCTTGGTCACGCTCTGCAATAAATTCCGCTCTTTTAATAAAGCGATAGTCCTTGCCATCTACCTCACCTGGTCTTGGCGCGCGCGTAGTGGTTGAAAGTGAAAGCTTGAGAGCAGTATCTTCTTGCAATAAGGCATTGACTAAAGAGGACTTGCCGGCGCCTGATGGAGCAACGATCATCAACATACTGCCTTGGTAGGCAGGAGATAAATTTGCTTTAGGTTTAGGGCTGGCCATGGTGATTGAGGTAAGTGATTGAATTAAGTAATCGTTACTCTAAATTTTGCACTTGTTCACGCATTTGCTCAATCAGGAGCTTGAGCTCTAAAGCAGCTTGAGTGCATTCTTCTGAAACCGATTTGGAGCTCAAAGTATTAGCTTCACGGTTTAATTCCTGCATCAAGAAATCCAAACGCTTACCCACTGGGCCCTTACCTGCTAAGGCAGTGTCTACTACTTGAAGATGGGTCTTTAAGCGTGCAAACTCCTCTGCCACATCGATACGTACGGCATAGAGCACAACCTCTTGACGGATACGCTCCATCAACTCGGTACCAGATCCGCCGTTACCCTTTCCTTGCTCTTGAGCAGCTAAAGCCTCAGATAGACGCTCAGTGAGTTTTTCTTGATACTGCGCTACGTAGAGTGGGACCTTTGGCTCGATCACTTTGACAATCTCACGCATTTTGCTAGTGATATCACTTAACACTGTGGTCAAAGACTTGCCTTCGGCATGGCGACTATCCATTAGGGCAGCTAGGGCAGCGCGACCAGCTTCTACGGTAGCAGCAATCCAGCCCTCTTCTTCCCCTCTCGGCTCAGAAACAATCCCAGGCCAACGCAAAATATCGGCGATACGTAAAGCCTCTGAATTCGGAAAGGCTGTCTGGGCATGCTCTTGCAGGGTATAAAGAGCATCTAAACGATCCTTATTCAGGGCGCCTAAAGCATGGGGGTTGGCCTTCGCCACTCCAGCAGCGCCCGAATTAACGCGCCATGCTGCCCGAAACTCGACCTTACCTCGAGAAAGGCTTTGCGTAGCCAGCTCTCGTAAGGCAGGCTCCGCCCCGCGACATTCGTCCGGAAGACGAAAGCCCAAATCCAGAAAGCGGCTATTCACAGCCCGACATTCCACTTGCAGATCAGCTACTACGCCAGCTCCTAGAGAGACTTGACGAGAAGCGCTGCCATAACCAGTCATGCTCGATATCATGTGGGTATTGTAGATCTTTAGGACCACGCCCCATGACTCAGTCCAACATCACCCGCCCTAGTGGCCGCGCCCCAGCCCAGTTACGCCCTGTGAGCATCAGCCGCGCTTTTACCAAGCATGCAGAAGGCTCAGTCCTGATTGCCTTTGGTGACACCAAAGTACTCTGTACAGCCAGCGTGCTGGAAAAGGTGCCGCCCCATAAAAAAGGTTCTGGTGAAGGTTGGGTTACTGCCGAATACGGCATGCTGCCGCGTTCTACTCATACCCGGACCGACCGTGAAGCTGCTCGGGGCAAACAGTCCGGTCGCACACAAGAGATCCAACGTTTAATTGGCCGTGCGATGCGTAGCGTCTTTGATTTAAAAGTCTTAGGCGAAAGAACAATTCATTTAGATTGTGATGTGTTGCAAGCCGATGGTGGAACACGAACTGCATCGATTACCGGCGCATATGTTGCGGCACGTGATGCGATCAACACCCTGCTTGAAAGTGGTGCACTGAAAACTGACCCCATCATCGACAGCGTTGCAGCGATTTCTGTTGGCATCTACCAAGGAGTGCCCGTACTGGACTTAGATTACCCAGAAGACTCATCTTGTGATACGGATATGAATGTGGTCATGACAGGTAAAGGCGGCATGATTGAAGTGCAAGGTACTGCAGAAGGCCCTGCTTTCTCCCGCAATGAGTTGAATGCTTTGCTAGATCTGGCCCAAGAAGGTATTCGTGATTTAACTCAGTTACAAAAAGAAGCCTTCAAATAAAAGATCAAAGGTCGATGGTGCAAAAGCTCGTTCTCGCCTCTAACAATGCTGGCAAAGTCCGTGAATTTCAGGAACTCTTGGCGCCGTTTCACTTTCAAGTCATCCCTCAAGGTGAGTTAGGCATTCCGGCAGTAGAAGAACCGCACCATACCTTTATTGAGAATGCCCTTGCTAAGGCACGTCATGCCAGCGCCATGAGCGGATTACCTGCACTCGCGGACGACTCCGGAATTTGTGCCCACGCCTTAGATGGGGCGCCTGGAGTTTACTCAGCCCGTTATGCAGGACTTGATGGCGATAATGCGGCTAATAATCAAAAACTGATTGCAGCATTACAGGGCAAAGCGAATCGAGGGGCGCACTATGTTTGCGCCCTTGTGATGGTCAACAGCACTAATGATCCAGAGCCGCTGATTGTTCAGGCCCGATGGTACGGCCAGATCGTTGATGAGCCTCAGGGTGATCGTGGTTTTGGTTATGACCCGCACTTTTTTATACCAGAGCTGGGCAAAACCGTCGCCCAATTAGAGCCTGCTGAGAAAAACCAGATCAGCCATCGAGGCCAAGCTTTGCGTGAACTCATTACCCAACTCCAAGTCCGTGCTCAATACGCTTAATTCTGTTTTGGCTACGCAGCCAAAGCTTACTGCCCTACCCCCGCTGTCTTTGTACATTCACTTTCCGTGGTGTGAAAAGAAATGCCCTTACTGTGACTTCAACTCGCATCAAATTAAAGATGGCAAGCAAGGGTTTGATGAAGCGCGTTACATCAAGGCTCTCATTGCCGACCTAGAGACAGAGCTACCTCGCATCTGGGGTCGTCAAGTGCATAGCATCTTTATTGGTGGCGGCACTCCCAGCTTATTATCCGCCAATGGTATGAATGAACTGCTTTCAGCCGTTCGGGCACGGGTGAACCTAGAACCCGATTGTGAAATCACCATGGAAGCTAATCCTGGGTCTGTTGAGACTGAGAAGTTTGCTGGCTTTGCTAAGGCGGGAATCAATCGCGTCTCTTTAGGTATTCAGAGTTTTCAAGATGCACAACTTAAAGCCTTGGGGCGCATACATAATGGTGAAGAAGCCAAATGTGCGATTGCGATTGCTTTGCAACACTTTAAATCCGTTAATCTGGATCTCATGTTCGGCTTACCTAATCAAACTTTAGAAGCCGCAAGATCCGATATTGAAACTGCCCTCTCATTTAAGGCTCCCCATCTATCCTTCTATAACCTGACGCTAGAGCCCAATACCTACTTTGCGAACTTCCCCCCAAAGCTTCCTAGCGAAGATGAGATTGATGCAATCTTTGAGCAGAACTTGAAACTTTTAGAGGCAGCAGACTATCGACGTTATGAAGTGTCTGCGTATGCCAAAAAAGATCAGGAGTGTAAACACAATCTCAATTACTGGCGCTTTGGAGATTACATCGGGATTGGCGCAGGCGCACATGGGAAGATTTCATTCCCTGACAAAATTACGCGTCAGGTGCGAGAACGTCATCCAGAAACCTATATGCAATCGATGGAGACCAAAGGTAATGCTTTGATCGAAGCGAGAGAGATTACGGCTAAAGATCTTCCTTTTGAATTCATGCTCAATACCCTGCGCCTCACTGATGGCGTAGATACGGTTACATTTGGAGAGCGCACTGGCTTGCCACTCAATGTAGTATCCAAAGGATTGGATGAGGCAACTAAAAAAGGGTTGTTAGATTCAGACCCTAATAAACTCAAAGCGACCGAACAAGGTTTGCGCTACCTGAATAACTTACAAGAGATATTCTTATAAATCTCTGATAAGCCTAAGAGCTGAGCTTACTTTCCAGACCAGCTGGGCGGTTTACCATCCAGAAACGATGTAACTCCATTCTTAAAGTCATCGCTGCCGTAGCACTCTTTAATTAAATCATTGCAATCAGGTAAATTATTTTTGATGATTCTTGCAAGAGTTTGCTTGCAAGATTTTTGCGTGATAGGCGCTAAACCCATTAAGCGCTCAGCCAACTGATTGGACTCACTCTCCAGCGCTTGAACAGGATAAGTCGCTAAGAGGTAGCCCTGCTTGAGTAACTCAGATGCTGTCACGAGCTCAGCTAGCAATAACATGCGCTTGACAATATTGATACCCAGATGCGCAACGAGCCAAGCAACATTAGCAGCAGATAAACAATTACCCAGTGTTTTGGCAATAGGCACTCCAAAGCGCGCATCGGGTGTGCAGATTCTGAAATCGCAACAACTAGCAATTGCAAGACCTCCGCCAACCGCCATGCCATCAATAACCGCAATCGTTGGAATAGGCAACATAGCTAAAGGTGCGAGGTAAGCATCAATACCCTCTTCGTAGCGAATGCCATCTTCACCAGAGTTAAATCCAGAGAACTGAGCGATATCACTACCCGAGACAAAGGACTTGCCACCGGCACCTCTCAAAATAGCAACTCTTGCTGAAGAGTTATGAGTCAAATCCTCGCAAATCGATTTCAGGCTTTGGTACATTCCTACTGTCATTGCATTGCGAGCAGCAACATGATCAAAAGTAATGTACGCAATGTTATTGCGAAGCTCTAAGCGAACTTCGGCAATTCGATCTGGGGTGGAGTTTATGGCTGTTGTCATGAAATGAAAAACCCCCCCTCATTCAAGAGAGAGGGTTAACGAATACTATAGCCCAATTAGCTAACCTAGTTGGATAAAAAAATAGAAAACGAATTATTCAGCCTTGATATTCAAGCTCTTTACCAAGCGCTGATACTTCGCTAACTCACCTGCTAGGAACAAATTAAAGGCTGCCGGTGTTGCTGGACCTTCTGGTTGCAAGCCTTGAGCATCCAATGTTTTCTTAATCTCTGGATCATTGGTAGCTGCTTTTACGGCCTGATCAATCCTATTCACAACTGCAGGATCCATCCCTTTAGGTCCCATCACGGAATACCAGTTGGTCACATCAAAGCCAACAATCCCTACCTCATTAAATGTAGGGACGTTCGGTAATAATGCCAAACGCTTCGGAGTGGAGATAGCCAAAGCCTTTAAATTGCCTTGACGAATCTGTTGCAAGTTTGGCGGCAAAGTATCAAAGTTCATTGTGATTTGACCACCCAATAAATCGACAATCGCCTGACCGCTACCTTTGTAAGGAACGTGATTCATTTCTACGCCAGCAATCTTGGAGAACAAGGCGCCAGCTAAATGCTGAGTACTACCGATACCAGAAGAGCCATAAGTCATCTGACCTGGATTTTGCTTCGCCAAGGAAATCAATTGCGCCACTGAGTTCACGGGCAGAGAAGATTTAACTACCAACACGTTTGGGACATAACCTAAATAAGTAATTGGTGTGAAGTCAGTCGCCGGGTTGTAGGGCACATTCTTAAGCACAAATGGAGAAATCGCATTCGAATTGGAATGCCCCATCAGCAAGGTGTAGCCATCCGGATTCGATTTGGCAACTAGGTCTGCGCCAATAGTTCCAGCTGCACCAGATTTATTTTCAATGATGATGCTTTGGCCTAAGATCTCACCCATCTTAGGAGCAATAGCACGAGCCACAATATCCGTGCCTCCACCAGGAGCAAAGCCAACAATTAAGCGAATCGGTTTTGTTGGGAAGGCTTGCTGAGCATTAGCGGTTAATGAAAAAGCGCTGCAGATACCCAGCGCCAAGAAAGCGAATCTGCGCAAAATCTGTTTCGGTGATTGATTGATCATACGGTCTCCATTTTTTGTTTTATATTCAATGCTGTAAATGAACTTTGCAATATAAACATATAAAAACTATTGAGACAATGATGAAAACACCTATCAGCAAGCCTTTGCCCCTGGCTGGCGTTCGAGTTCTTGACGTAAGTCAAGTAATGGCCGGCCCCTACTGCTGCATGTTGTTGGCTGACCTGGGTGCTGATGTCATCAAAATTGAGCCGCCTGGTACTGGAGATCAAACTCGCGGGGCAATGGGATTCAAGATGAAAGGCTCAGATAGCATGGGCTTTTTGAATATGAATCGCAATAAACGTAGCGTGACGCTCAACCTCAAAACCGAAGCCGGAAAAAAAGTATTTTTTGAGCTCGTGAAGACTGCCGATATCTTGGTCGAGAACTATCGCCCCGGCGTCATGAAAAAACTGGGAATCGATTACCCTTCCCTGAAAGACATCAATCCTGGATTGGTCTATGCCAGCATCTCGGGATTCGGACAAACAGGTCCATGGGCAGATCGTCCCGGCTTTGACCTGATGGCACAAGCCATGTCTGGCGTCATGAGTGTTACCGGTTATCCAGATGGTCCTCCTGTGAAAGCGGGTGTTCCGGTGGCAGATATTGGTTGCGCCCTTTTTGCAGTCTATGGAATTTTGTCAGCCTATATTGGTAAGACTAAATCAGGTGAAGGTCAATTTATTGATGCTTCCCTCTTTGATTCTGCTTTAGCCTTTTCCATCTGGGATACAGCGCAATATTGGGGCACTGGTGTTGAGCCTTACAAGTTGGGCACAGCCAATCATATGAGCGCGCCCTATCAGGCCATGAAAGCCTCCGATGGTTATTTTGTAATGGGCGCCACCAATCAAAAGCTCTGGAAACTCCTCTGCGATAAGATTAATCGCCCAGAATTATTTGAAGATTCTCTCTTTAGAACCAATCCACTACGTCTAGCTAATCGCTTAATACTAGCTGCTGAGCTAGAAAAAACTTTCATCACCAAAACTAGTGAAGAATGGGTGGATCTCCTGTTGGCAGCAGGCATTCCGGCTGGACCAATCAATACCTACCCACAAGCATTTGATAGTGAGCATGGACAGCATCGCCAGATGCGCATGGAGATTGACCACCCAATTGAAGGTAAAGTTCCCAATATTGGCTTTGCAGTCAAGATGATGGGCACTCCACAACAGGTTTCTCGTCATCCTCCTTTACTCGGCGAGCACACCAATGAAGTGCTTAAGGAATTAGGTATTGCAGGGCAAGAACTCAAAGCGCTACAAGATGGGGGCGCTTTCGCAGCCTGAGGTATTTACTGTTTCCAAGAAAAAGAAATGGGCTCCTTAGAGCCCATTTTTAATGCTCACTGACTTCTTAACTACCCAACTTAAGCACCATCTGAGTTGGCGATTGGGGGAGCTTCAAACGGATCTTTGCTTGGTTTAGCAGGAGGCGCTTTTTTAGCTTTTGTACCAGGCATCAACTCAAAATCTGGAGTAAATGTAGTCAGCGTGCTTCGCAGTTGCTCGAATGCCTTGCGATCACCCTCAAACTTGGCCTTGCCTTCAGCTTGTAGTTTTTCAAAAGTAGTTTGTCCACCCATGACTTTTTCCAAGTCGCTACGATTGACGGTGATAGTCAAGTTTGGATTTTTATCTTGATAACCCTTGATATTGCTCAGCGCAGAATTACTCATTTCCACGACAAACTTTTCACTATTATCTGGCGTACTCAGGTTGATAGTGAACTTCATGCCAGCAGCTTTTTTACTGTCCATGCTGATGGCTAAGGCATTTAACCAAAGCTCTGTAGTCATTGCCTTAATCATGTCAGGACCATTGGTCTTTGGCGATGCTCCGGAAGGCATGCCATGACGCAACTCATAGGCAGCGCCTAAGAAACTATTGCGTACGCTTGGGCTTTCTTTTTGATAGCCAATTTGCTCAAAAATATCTGCTAGCAAATCTTTACCGGCTGTATTGTTGGGTTCTGCATAAACTAACTTATTCACGATCTCCATCGCTTCGCGGTATTTACCCTGCTTATAGAGTTGCTTACCCTTTGCCATGATCTTGCTTGAGCCACCCATCATTTCTACATAGAGTGGCGCAGAATCTTTTGGTGATAAGGGAATCAAGGTGGCAGGATTAGCATCCCAGTAGCCCAAGTAGCGATTAATGACGGCGCGGCTATTGTGCTCCTCTGAGCCATGGTAGCTGTGAGCAGCCCATTGAGACTTCAGACTCTCTGGTTGCTTGTAGACGTTATGGACTTCATTAATCGTCACACCATTGTTCGCCAAATGCAGGACCTCATTGTTCAGGTGTGCATAGCTATCACGCTGTGTGCGCATCACTTCTTGCACGCGATCATTTCCCCAGCGTGGCCAGGAATGCGAGGCAAACATGACTTGTGCTTCATTGCCATAACGGTACAAAGCATTATTAATATTCTTAGACCATGCCAAAGCATCACGTACTAATGCACCGCGCAAGGTGTAGATATTGTGAATGGTGCCCGTAATGTTTTCAGCAGCCCAGAATGCTTTCATCTGCGGGAAATAGGTGTTCATCTCAGCAGGAGCTTCGGTGCCCGGTGTGTTCTGGAACTCCATCTCCACGCCATCTACCGTCATTTTTTCAAATGGCTCATTAATGAGAATGGTTGGCTCAATTAAACCCAGATTTCCGGCCGCAGTATTTTTACCAATCGACTGGTCAACGTGCCCAAATGGGCTGCGTGGCAATAAAACGCCATACTGGAAATACAAACGGCGCGTCATGGCATTACCAGCGTATACGTTTTCTGCAACCGCATGATCCATAAAACCAGCGGGGGCAATAATCTTCACTTTGCCACTCTTCACATCTACTTCATCCACTACGCCGCGCACACCACCAAAATGGTCAGCATGAGAATGGGAGTACACCACAGCTACTACTGGGCGCTTACCTAACTTCTCATTAACCAATTCTAGAGCTGCTCTAGCAGTTTCTTTTGAGGTCAATGGGTCAAAGACAATCCAGCCGGTATTCGTTTTAACAAAGCTGATATTCGATAAGTCAAAACCGCGCACTTGATAAATCTTTCCCGGGACCACTTCATAGAGGCCGTAGCCCATATTCAGAATCGCTTGACGCTGTAATGATGGGTGAACGCTATCAAAGTCTTTGCCTTGCAAGAGGAAGTCATAACTACCCATATCCCAAGCAACATTACCAGCATCCGCCATGATGGATTTATATTTAGGGGCGGCAATAAATCCCCTCTTAGACTCTTCAAAATCACGCTTATCCTCAAACGGCAAGGTTTTACGTAAGCCATTTTGTAGTTCAACTGTAAATGTAGATGGAGCCTTACCCTTTGAGTCAAAGTGTTTGCCCTGCATCGCGCCAGGATCAGCCACCACGCTACCCCCGCCAGCGGCGATAGCGGGATTACCGGAAATGAGGGCAATAGATAGGGCAAGCAGGGAGAGTTTGGTTTTCATGAAAGCCTTGAAGTAATACATGTATTGGCACAAAAGATATCTTAGGAATGTAAAGATTGCTACATCTATAGGCAATTAGCTATAGAGCTAATGCCCACTCTTAAAAGAGCTTCTTGCTATCTTAGAACGAGCATCAGACCAGACAATTAGTAACCAAACCTATTGAGTGAGGCTAGGCAGGCTACCGCTCATGATCAGATAAAAGAAGTAGATCGCCCCAAAAAAGATCAAGGAGCCAATCAGATATTGCGGATAACGAATCCCTTGCTCTGGCATACCCTGTTTTTTGCCATTGATCATGGATCTCACTAGATTCTGTCTTTCGATCAAACTCATGCCAATTGCGGCAAGGATGTGGAGGATGACTACGCCAAGCACCAAATTTGCCACTACTTCATGAGCTTCCGATGCAAAGTCACCCAAAAACTCTTTAACCGATAGATAACCAGTGAAGCCAATTAACATTATGAGTAACATCAGCACAAACATCACCAAACCACCCGCTGGATTGTGACCCACATCGTGATGGGGATGGCCGCGTAACATTGCCATAAAGTGTCCGATGACAGCTTTGGGACTTTTGAGGAATTGGCTAAATCTGGCGTAACGAGTGCCAATCAAGCCCCATACCAATCTGATCAGAACCAAAAGGCATGCGGTATATCCGAACGCATAGTGAATCAGGGCCCAGCGCTCGCTCTCTGAGCTGAGCCAAGCACCGGCAAAACAAATGACTAACAGCCAATGAAATACCCTGACCGGTATATCCCACACCATAATGGCTTGCCTTACCCTGCCCGTAGCGCCAACTGCATCATTCAGGCGATGGTTCATTTCGCTGGTATCTTGATATTTTTCTCGCTAAAGACGCCATTAGCAGCATCGATATGACAAGCGCCACAATTAGCTGGGCTCTTAATACTTGCTCGCTTCCAAACCTCAGGCCTCACCTCATCATGCTTACGAATAAACCAAGATGTTTTGGTAATACGGTTTTCTGGAGCGGTCTCACTGTACTTTTGTCTAGTGGTCGCATTCTTCACTAACCAGTTAGTCAGCTCAGTCTGGGTCTTAGGATCCACGCTAGCATCAGTACCGAAGTGCTTTGATAGACTAGACATCATATTCTTCCAACTCTGCTGACTTAAAAGTGCTGGCGGATAGGCCATATGACAACTTGCGCACTCAGCTTCATAAGAAGCTGGAGCATCTGTAGGCATGGTCATTTTTCCTGCGAATGTAAATGGAGATGCCAATAAAAAAGTAGTGACAATGAATATAGTGTTTTTCATTTTGATAGAATTCATTTAACGGTCATTAGCCAAGAAAGAACATCTGCTTTTTCTTGAGCGGTGCAGTCCTTACCAAGTACATCATTGCAATTACGTTTAAACCATTTCTCAGCTCTGGCCTCATCAGTAAAACGGGCGGGATTAGCGCTAGGCGCTAGTGGCTTGATTACCTTCCCAGTAACTATATGTTTAGTGTCGTGATTCGGGGGATTGTCATGGCAGGATGCACAGCTCCATTCCTTACCGTGCTTGGCATTGAAGAACTGCTCTCCGCGAACCGATGATGCCTTACCCGATTGAACTTCATAGGATTTCAGCAAATCTTGTGGCGTTACTGCACTGACTGTAAAAGTCAGGCACATGAGGACAATTCCCGAAAATAAGCTCCAAAACATATGTATTCCTGTAGATCGCACTATTTAAGTATGAACCCCTTAAAAAATGGGGAATTGCGATAGATCAATAAATAGTGGGGAATTAAGCTCTTTTTAGCCAAATTTGGCCCAGAAATTCATTCTGATTAATAACTTGAGTAATACAATCTCCATAATTGTTAAAACAACTACATTTATCAATTACCCCACTATCGCCTATTGGTAATGTGATTCAATTTATTAAGGATTAATACTGTTATGAAAAAAATACTCATTGTTGTAGCTCTTGCCGCTATCGCTATCGGCGCCTACTTCGTACTCAATCAACCAAAAGCTCCTGTTGCTGCTGTAACTGCTCAAGAAACCGCCCTCATTTATGACGGTGAAGTTATCAACATTGATGCTGCAACCCGTACCGTTACTCTCAAGAATCAAGATGGTGAATCCACTATCGTTGCTGGTCCTGAAGTAAAGAACTTTGCTGAGATTAAAGTAGGCGATCGTTTTGACGTTGTTTATGAACTCGCTGTTGCTGTTGAATTGGTTAAAGTGAAAAACCCAAGCGTTACTGGCGAGCAAGTTACTACTACTACCGCCACTGCACCACAAGGCGACAAGCCAGGCATGATCACTACTAACACCATTACTGCTACTGCTAATGTTGAAGCAATTGATGCGACTAAAAACATCGTTTCTTTAAAAGGTCCTCAAGGAAATATCTTCAAAGTTAAAGTTCAGAATCCTGACTTAATGAAAGATATCGCTGTAAACGACCAGGTTAAAGTGGTTTACACAGAAGCGATTGCTGCAGTTGTAAGTGCACCAACTGCCAAGAAGTAATGCAATAACGCCTTTCCAGTTACTAGAAAGACAAAACCCCAGCAATCACTTGCTGGGGTTTTTTATTTGGCGGAAGAGTTAAGTGGTGGCCGCACACTCAATAAGTAATAGCTATCCCAGACAGGGCTTGTAGAGCTAAATTGGCTCTTATTAATGTGCTTGTGGCAGCTTAATGACAAATCTAGCCCCACCTCCGACTCCATCCTCATATTGAATCGAGCCTCCATACCTGGTGACGATATGTTTACAAAGCCATAACCCAAGACCCATGCCGGTTTGCTTGGTGGTACTGAGCAATTCAAATAGTTGGGGTTTAAATTGAGCAGGAACGCCTTCGCCATTATCAGAAATGCTTAATTGAACGAACTTGTCAGCCTTTATGGCCTCTATAGCAATGCGGCGCTGGAGTGTTCCTGAATTCGCCAAGGCTTGAATCGCGTTATTGAGCAAATTTAATATGACTTGTTCGATTTCAGAAGAATTTACCTGAACCATTAGGCCCTCATCAACTCGAAGTTGAATTTGGATATTCTTACTCTTGAGTTCTGGCTTCACAATATCTAGAACGCTTGAAATCAAGTTGCCCAATTGAACTTCTTGAGAATTAGATTCACCTTCTGTAAATATTGATCTAAGCGATCTAACGATCGTTGCCGCCCTCTTGTTATCTTGCTCCAGCGAATTCAATATTTCTTTACCCAACTCTGGGTTGAGCACTCCTTTTTCTAACTTCATTTTCAGAAACTGAATATTGAGATTAGATGCACCAAGAGGCTGATTGAGCTCGTGAGCAATCGAAGCCGATAGAGCCCCTGTAGCCGCAGTCTTATTGGCCTTCATTAGGCCGTAGATGAGTCGCTCTTTTTCTTTTAAAAGCTCGGTTATTTTTTCATTTTCTTCTTTAGTGCTCTTTAGAGCATTGGCAATCTGATTATCTTTTCTAATCTGTTTTTCTAAATAAAAACTTCCAAGGGCAACATAGACTAATATCGTGCTGCCATAACCAATCCACAAAAGAGTTAAAGCTAGAGCATCTTGAGCGTAAAGAAAGAAATTGGTTTGGGTGCTTCCAAACAATACCCAAAGGGTTCTACAGACTTCTCCAAGCAGGGTAAAGGCTGATAAAAAAATCAGCCACCTCACCACTATCGTTCGATCTTCCTTGTAATACCTCCTCAGCTCCCATATTTGCCATACTAAAAATAGCTCTTGAGTAATTGTTATTAATGCCACACGATGCTTAAAGCTGTCTGGCAGCACTCTCAGGTAGTCATATAGAAAGAAAATAATGATTGGAATGAGCCACAAAAGCGAAACTTGAATCTTAGTAAATGAGCGCTGATTCCATGATCGATATAAAAATATAAGAAGAAAAACTGACACAATAAATGAGGTGTTTGCTATTGTCAGAAAAAACTTATGTGTCCATAAGGCAATTCCAAAACTAAAAGAAGATAGGGAGAAAAGTCCCACGCTTAAGGGCCAGTAGATGCTAAATCCATCTACCCTATTAGCACGATATTGATGAAGGGCACTTAAAAATAGGCCCAGGCCAATTAATGAAAAAGCAATAAAAAAGATTTGATTAGCTGACTCCATAATCCAGATATTACTAAAGATCATTGACAATGTCGTTTTAAACGACATCGACCAACGCAGGGATGTCTAATTGATTTGTCCTTTTAAAGGACAGTTCTTGAAGGGGATTTTCGAGACCAACTGCGATTAACCTGCCAACTCTGAAATAAAAAAAGCCCAATAAGTGGACTTTATCTATAAACATCATTGGCGGAAGAGGTGAGATTCGAACTCA
Source organism: Polynucleobacter duraquae (assembly GCF_000973625.1). NCBI lineage: Bacteria > Pseudomonadati > Pseudomonadota > Betaproteobacteria > Burkholderiales > Burkholderiaceae > Polynucleobacter > Polynucleobacter duraquae. The sequence goes on along the minus strand of NZ_CP007501.1, from coordinate 699,046 downwards.
CGGAGGACTTTCATCCTCGCCAGTTTTCAAGACTGGTGCATTCAACCGCTCTGCCACTCTTCCTTTGCGATTTAAGTCCTAGATTATAGAGAACTTTTGATTTGCGCCTCTAAATGCTGGGCAATGGCCAAACAAGAGGTGAGCCCTGGGGACTCAAAGCCATAGAGGTTAAATAAGCCGTTCAGTTGATGCTGTTGGGGTCCTTCAAAGTAAAAGTCTCCAGCTGGGGCGTTTGGCGGGACGATTTTGGCTCTGACGCCTGAGTAATCCGCTTGTAAAGAGCCATCTTTTAGGTCTGGCCAATATTTTCTGACGGCCGCATAAAAGCTATCTCCCCGCCCTTGATCAACTGTGTAATTAATCTGGCTTTCCTCATTAATGTCTAGCCATTCCACGTCTGGACCAAACTTCGCCTGACCTCCCATGTCGAGGGTCAGATGAACACCTAGACCGCCTGGCTCAGGGATGGGATAAATCAAATGACTGAATGGGGATTTACCAGATAAGGAAAAGTAATTGCCTTTTGCAAAGTAGGCTTTGGGTATTCGGTCTTTCGAGAGTCCTTCAATTTTTTGGGCAAGCGCTGGGGCGCTAAGTCCAGCGCAATTAATTAGCAACTTGGTCTGAATAGTCATGCCATCAACGCCACCAATCGTGAGCTCAAAACCACCATCAGCAGCATTACCAATCGGCTTTGCGCTGAGCAAGGGAGATTGATAGGCGACCATACCGCCTGCATCTTCAAACCCACCAAGTAATGACAGCATCAATCCATGACTATCGACTACACCCGTCGAACTTGAGAGCACTGCAGCCTCACACTTCAGTTCCGGCTCTAAGGCTTTAGCTTGAGCCCCTGAAATCATCTTGATATCAGGCACTTGGTTATTTTGGGCTTTATACAAAATAGCTTGTAGATCATCTAGCTGACTTGCATCTGCAGCTACGATTAACTTACCGTAGGCTTGAGTGTTCACTTGATGACTACGGCAGTATTCATACAAGAGGCGATTACCTTTTACACAAAGCTTAGCCTTTAGGGAATCCATTGGGTAATAAATACCTGCATGAATCACTTCACTATTGCGCGCACTACTAATGGTTCCAAAAGAAGCTTCACGCTCGAGTAAAATCGTTTCTCGGCCTTGCAAAGCCATCTCGCGAGCAACTGCTAAACCAACTACTCCAGCGCCTACTACTACGCAATCAACCTGCTCCATCCGCTATTCCTGACCTGATTTCAGATATGCCTCAATTTTGTAATGACTTTTAGCTAAGCTAAAGCACTTATATTGATCAAATCGTAACATTTTCAGCGTTTTAGGGGGATTTTGATGTCCTTATTGATAAAATCCAGTCATGTCTGAGCAAGTCCAATTAGCTAACCAAAGTACCCACTCTGCCCTTAATATGGTGCTCGATACCGCCTATCAAGGAATTGATGCAGTTAACTGGAAAAAGCTCTTTGCTTCTGCTCGCCAAGGTCATCTAGAGCAATTTATTGCAGATATGTTTGCGGGCAAGCACATTAACAATAGTGAAGATCGCCCCGCCCTTCACTCTGCGCTCCGTAACTTAAGTAAAACGCCAGTCATGATCGATGGTAAAGATGTAATGCCCGCCGTTTCTGAGGTTTGGCATCGGATTGATGCGCTCTGCAATAAATGGATTGGCGTTACTGATGTCATTCATATTGGTATTGGTGGATCAGACTTTGGTCCTCGCTTAGCGATTGAAGCTTTAGCCCATGTTCCTGGTATTGAAAGCCGTGGCATGCGAATGCATTTCTTGGCCAATATTGATACTGCTGAGTTGGCGCGCATCTTGGCACGTGCCCAAGCTCACAGTACTCGCGTGATCGTGGTCTCAAAGTCATTCACGACACTTGAAACTTCCATGAATGCTAAAGCCGTTGTTGCCTGGCTTAAAGACAGCGGTTGTTCTGCCAGCCAAGTTACTGATTCTTTGTATGCAGTCACTGCTAACCTCACTGCCGCCAAAGACTTTGGCGTAAACGAAAATAATATATTTCCCTTCTGGGATTGGGTTGGTGGTCGCTACTCAGTATGGTCGGCTGTAGGTATGCCGATTGCCCTGCAATATGACTTTGAAACATTCAAACAGTTTTTAGCTGGTGCCGAAGCCATGGACTTGCATTTTAAGAATGCGCCCCTTGAAGAAAATCTACCAGTCATCATGGCACTCGCTTTGCTGCACCAGCAAGAGAAGCATGACATTAAGGCTTATGCCGCCATCCCCTATGCGGATGCTTTAGATTGGTTTCCGAAGTGGTTGCAACAGCTCGATATGGAAAGCAATGGTAAGAGCGTAGATCGAGATGGCAAGCCAGTGAAGCATTCTTCTCCAGTAGTCTTTGGTAGTGCAGGCAGTAATGCGCAGCACTCTTATTTTCAACTCTTTCACCAAGGTACCGAAATCATTCCGATTGATTTCATTGCCGTGCTTGAACCGATGAGTGATCGACCTGAGGCTGTTGCGCACCATCGCATTCTGCTATCCAATTGCTTGGCGCAGGCGCAAGCACTAGCCAATGGCAAGACTGCTGCAAATCCAAATGATATTTATCCAGGTAAGCGTCCTAGCAACCTCTTATTGCTGCCCAAGCTCAATGCGTTTTATCTTGGCGCCTTACTTGCTTTGTATGAAAATCGCACTGCAACATTAGGTGCCTTGTGGAATATCAATAGCTTTGACCAGCCAGGTGTGGAGTACGGCAAAGTATTAGCAAAGCCGATTGAGAAGGCACTCGCAAGTCATCAGAAGGATATTACCGCTAGTGCAGATATTGATGCCGTGACTGCCGCTCGTATTAATTTATTAAATTCAAATAACTAGTTATCGCCCAAGCAAGTGCTGGGTATCTTTATTGAAAGATCTGCAATGCAATTGTCTCCATCTATTTTTAAAGCCTATGACATCCGCGGCATTATTGATGAGACTTTAGATCCTTCTATCGCCAAACTTATTGGTCAAGCCTTTGGCACTGAAATGCGTGAGCTTGGTGAGACAGATATCGTCATTGGTCGCGATGGCCGCCTATCTGGCCCTAGTTTGATTGAAGCGTTAACAGAAGGCCTACTCTCCACCGGTATTAATGTGATCGATTTAGGTATGGTGGCTACTCCAATGGTGTACTTTGCTGCTAATCACACCATCAATGGCAAAACACCGAAATCCGGGATCATGATTACCGGAAGCCATAATCCCCCGAATTATAACGGCTTCAAAATGGTCTTGGGTACTGCGGCGATTTATGGTGAAAAGATTCAGGACTTACGTAAACGCATTGAAGCTAAGAAATTTATCACCGGTCAAGGGAATCGAAGTAGCTTTGATATTTTCCCGATGTATCTCAACTATATCGTCGGCGATGTGAAGCTGGCTCGCCCCATAAAGATTGCGGTGGATTGTGGCAATGGTGTTGGTGGCGCTTTTGCTGGCAAGCTTTTCAGAGCTTTAGGTTGCGAAGTTCAAGAGTTGTTCTGCGAAGTTGATGGGCATTTTCCCAATCACCATCCAGATCCAGCCCATATTGAGAATCTACAAGATCTCATCAAGAACCTCCAGACTACCGATAATGAACTGGGTCTCGCCTTCGATGGTGATGCCGATCGTTTGGGTGTGGTCACTAAAGATGGTCAGGTGATTTTTCCTGATCGTCAAATGATGCTCTTTGCTAAAGATGTTCTCTCTCGCAATCCTGGCGGTCAAATTATTTACGATGTGAAGTGCACTCGCAATTTAGCCTCTTACGTTAAGGAGCATGGTGGCGAGCCGATCATGTGGAAAACTGGCCACTCTTTGGTAAAAGCTAAGCTCAAAGAAACAGGTGCTCCACTAGCTGGTGAGATGAGCGGTCACATCTTCTTTAAGGATCGTTGGTTTGGATTTGATGATGGACTTTATACCGGCGCTCGCTTACTAGAGATTCTCAGTAAAGAAAAAAATCCTAGCGATACCCTCAATAACTTACCTAATGCCATCTGCACACCAGAATTGCAACTCGCTTGCGCTGAAGGTGAGCCATTCGCACTGCTTGAAACCATTAAAGCCAATGCGAAGTTCCCAAGCTCAGAATCAATCAATACGATTGATGGCGTGCGAGTGGAATACGCCGATGGCTTTGGTCTGGCCCGACCCTCTAATACAACACCAGTTGTGGTGATGCGCTTCGAGGCTGATAGTAAAGAGGCTATCCAGCGTATACAGGCGGAGTTTAAGGCGGTGCTGTTGGCTGTAAAGCCGGAAGCAAAGTTACCGTTTTAAGTAATTGAGGTCGGCTGTCACCAGCTAGCGTAATAGAGATAAAATTACTCATGACTTCAATTGTTAGCACTCCTATAGCCTACGATTACCCTCAGCAGAATGCTGCCGGAGGTACCTGCACCGCTCAAGCTTGGGCCAAAACACCTCCCCAACTTCATGGCACTGAGAAGGCGGCTGTTATTGCTCGCATTAAGCAACTACTAATTGAGAAAGATGCTGCCTTGGTGGCCCACTACTATGTAGATGGAGATATTCAGGATTTAGCGATGGAGACTAGTGGTTACGTAGCCGACTCTCTAGAGATGGCCCGCTTTGGTAAGAATCACTCTGCCAAGAATTTGATTGTTGCTGGCGTGCGCTTTATGGGTGAATCTGCCAAAATTTTGAGCCCAGAAAAGCGCGTCTTCATGCCAGACCTAGAAGCAAGTTGCTCTCTAGACTTGGGCTGTGATGCTGCTGACTTTGCTGCATTTAGAGCCCTGCATCCGGATCGCACAGTGGTTGTCTATGCCAATACAAGTGCTGCCGTAAAAGCACAAGCCGATTGGATGGTAACTAGCTCTTGCGCTTTAGCCATTATTCATCAAATCAAAGTTGAGGGTAAAAAAATCTTGTGGGCACCTGATCGTCACTTAGGTCGCTATATTCAAGAGCAGACTGGCGCAGATATGTTGTTATGGAATGGTGCGTGCATTGTTCATGATGAATTTAAAGCGGTTGAATTAGAAATGTTAATGGCAGCACATCCTAACGCCATGGTTCTAGTTCACCCCGAGTCTCCACAAGCAGTTGTAGATTTAGCAGATGTCGTTGGTTCCACATCTGCCATGATTAAAGCCGTCGTTGAAGGCTCTGCTACTGAATATATCGTGGCCACTGATAATGGTATCTTGCATCGTATGCGCCAATTGGCCCCAAATAAAGTGTTGATCGAGGCCCCTACTGCTGGTGATAGTGCCACCTGCAAGAGTTGCGCTCATTGCCCTTGGATGGCCATGAATGGCTTGCAAGGTATTCTGAATTGCCTTGAGAACGCCTCTGGTGAAATTTTTATCAAAGAAGATGTTCGAATCAAAGCATTGGGCTGCATCGAGCGAATGTTAGATTTCACACAAAATCATCCCGATCTTCTGGCCAAGGCTCAACATGGCTTTGTGAAAAATATTGGCGTCGCTTAATTCAAATTTTTGACTGCATACCTATGTTTGATTACAACGAAACCTTAGAGCAGGCACGCCAACGTAATATCGCTGATGCGCTGATGGAGGATATTGGCAAGTGCGATTGGACAGCGCAACTAGTTCCCAGCAAACCCGTGCATGCACAACTGATCGTTCGTCAAGAAGCTGTTCTGTGTGGGGTAGATTGGTTTGAGGGTACTCTCAAGAAATTAGATCCTGCAGCAAAGGTGACGTGGTACTACCTAGAGGGCGACTTGATGAAGCCCGATACCAAAGTTTGCGATATTGAAGCAAACTCTCGAGCCCTACTCTCTGCTGAGCGTCCCTGTATTAACTTCTTACAAACACTATCGTGGACGGCTAGTATTGCTCGTCAATACGTTGATGCCATCGCAGGCGTCAGCCCAAATCCAAAGGGTTGCGCTGTCCTCGATACACGCAAAACCATTCCGGGCTTACGTCAGGCACAGAAGTATGCAGTACGTGTTGGCGGTGGTCAAAATCAACGTCTTGCACTTTGGCATGGCATCTTAATTAAAGAAAATCATATTGCTGCAGCAGGAGGCGTTGCTGCTGCAGTAAAAGCTGCACAGGCTTTAAATTCTGGGGTGGACATTCAGATTGAAGTGGAAAACTTTACTGAATTGAAAGAGGCATTGGATGCTGGGGCACAAAGCATCTTGATTGATAACTTTACTACCGAGCAAATGAAAGAAGCGGTTACCTTTACCAATGGTCGCGCCTTATTGGAGGCCTCTGGTGGTATCGACTTAGATCAGATGCGTGCCATTGCTGCTACAGGTGTTGATCGCATCTCCCTTGGTAAGCTGACTAAAGATATTAAGGCGGTGGATTTCTCGTTGAGAATATCTACATAGCTAGTAATTTCTAGGTTTCAGAGCCTTCAGAATTACCCTCAGCCTGCGGGGTTAAGATTGTTGGATAAGAAACTGCCCAAGTGCCTGGGTAGTCGCGGCTGTAATGTAGCCCCCTACTCTCTCGGCGCATGAGCGCTGATCTCACAATCAACTCAGCACACTCAAGTAAGTTACGCAGCTCAATTAGATCTCGCGTCACTTTAAAGTTTGCGTAATACTCTTGCACTTCATATCTGAGGAGTTTGATGCGGTGTAATGCACGCTCTAGTCTTCGATTGGTTCTCACAATACCGACGTAATTCCACATCAATGAGCGTAACTCATCCCAGTTATGAGCAATCACCACTTGTTCATCTGCATCCTCAACCTGACTCTCGTCCCATAAAGGTAAATTGGGCATTGCTGGTGTTTTCATAGCGGAGATATCTGCAGCAGCAGATTTACCAATAACGATGCACTCCAATAATGAATTGCTTGCCAAACGATTGGCGCCATGCAAGCCTGTATAAGTAGCTTCGCCTACCGCATATAGACCAGGCAAATCAGTGCGCCCTTTAAGATCAGTAACAACACCACCGCAGGTATAGTGCGCTGCTGGTACTACAGGTATTGACTCTTTAGTAATATCTAGTCCCAAACTCATGCAGCGCGCATAGATCATTGGGAAATGCTCTTGAATAAAAGCTGCACCTAAATGAGTGGCATCGAGATGCACGTAATCGAGACCATGCTTTTTCATTTCAAAGTCGATTGCTCTAGCCACAATATCACGTGGCGCTAGCTCATGACGCTCGTCATGCTCGGGCATAAAGCGAGTGCCATTGGGTAGCTTGAGTAGACCACCTTCACCACGCATCGCCTCAGTAATTAAAAAAGTTCTATCACTGGGGTGATACAGACACGTTGGGTGGAACTGAATAAATTCCATATTACCGACGCGGCAGCCTGCACGCCAAGCCATGGCAATACCATCTCCTGTGGCGGTATCGGGGTTACTGGTGTATTTATATACCTTGCCAACACCACCGGTAGCTAATACAACTGACTTAGCTTCAATCGTTTCGACACGATTATTGTTAATATCAAGGGCATATACCCCATAACAGCGATTCGGCTTAGTGCGTTGTGTCTTCGCATCTAAGTGACGATTGGTAATCAGATCTAAAGCAATCCAGTGCTCTAGTAATTGAATATTTTTATGAGCTCGCGCTTTATCTAACAACACCTCATGAATGGCCTTACCAGTAGCGTCCGCAACGTGTGCGATACGACGCTGACTGTGACCACCTTCACGAGTCAGATGCAAGCCCATAGGGCCAGTCTCATCGGCGGTAAACGGAACGCCCTGCTCAACAAGCCAACGAATCGCTTCAGCACTTTCTTCAGCGATGTATCGAGCAGTGGACTCCACTACGAGTCCTGCGCCAGCATCTAAAGTATCGGCAACATGAGAATCAACACTGTCATGTACTTTATCAACCACTCCAACGATGCCGCCTTGAGCCCAGGCGGTTGCAGCCTCACCCAGACCGCGCTTGGCCATCACAATGACTGGTTGCGTCTCTGCCATATGCAGAGCTACAGTCAGGCCTGCTAAACCCGCTCCAATGATCAGGACAGGCAATTCTGCTTTGGAGTCGGTTGGCGGGGTTTGGGATTTTGAACTAGCCATGATTGATTCTAAAGGGCAATCACTAAAGATATATTTTAAGAGACTGAAAACAACAAAGCCCCTGATAAAAGGGGCTTTGTTGTTTTCAAAATAGCTTAGCAGGTAACTACAGCTTGCTTCCTACTAGGGTCATTCGTTCCATAACCCATCACTGGGGCAGCCTGACCACCTCTAGCAAGTTTGACCGCGCAGTACTTAAACTCAGGAATCTTGCCAAATGGATCTAAGGCTGAGTTGGTAATGAGGTTGGCTGCAGCCTCATAGTATGCAAACGGAATAAAGATCACGCCACGGGGAGTTCCGTCATCTCGTCGAACGTGGATAGCGACCTCCCCACGACGAGACTGAACCGTAATGACATCACCAGCAGATACACCTAACTGGGTCATATCTTCACCGTGCATTGATACGGTAGCCATTGGCTCAATCGCATCTAAGACAGTTGCACGGCGCGTCATGCTACCGGTATGCCAATGCTCTAGCTGACGACCTGTAATCAATACAAATGGATACTCCGCATCTGGGCGCTCATTCGCGGGAATGATATCGGCTGGCACTAACTTCACTCTGCCATCTTTAGTATCAAACTTGTCATCAAACACAATGGGGCGACCCGGATCTTCAGCGGATAAGCATGGGTAAGTCACGCTAGACTCTTTTTCTAAACGCTCCCAAGTGATACCGTTAATGGCTGCATGCATTGCTTGACGCATCTCGTCATACACTTCTGCAACACCGTCGTCAGCACCTTGGTAGTTCCAGTTCAGACCCATGCGTTTAGCAATTTGCTGAATAATCCATAAATCAGGCTTTGCGTCCCCCGGAGGGTTAATGGCTTTCTTGCCCATCTGCACCATACGATCAGTATTGCTAGCAGTACCAACCTTCTCAGGCCATGCACTTGCTGGTAACACCACATCCGCTAGGAGTGCAGTCTCGGTCATAAAAATATCTTGCACGACCAATAGATCCAAAGAAGCTAAAGCATGGCGGGCATGATTCAAGTCGGGATCACTCATCGCAGGATTTTCACCCTCAACATACATGCCACGAATCTTGTCTGGATCACTATCGGGCGCAGTGATCTTGTGCATGATCTCCACTACGGTGTAACCGGGCTTCTTATCTAATGGGGTATCCCAAAATTTCTCAAACCAGGCATGCGCTTCGGGATTGTCTACGCGTTGGTAGTTCGGGAACATCATCGGGATTAATCCAGCATCACTTGCACCCTGCACGTTATTTTGTCCGCGCAGTGGATGCAAACCAGAACCAGGCTTACCAATTTGGCCAGTAATACTAACTAAAGCAATTAAGCAACGGGCGTTATCAGTACCATGAACGTGCTGACTAATACCCATTCCCCACAAAATCATGGCAGATTTAGTAGTAGCAAATTCTCTAGCTACTTCACGCAAGGTTTCTGCTGGAATACCGCAGATGGGTGCCATTGCTTCTGGGCTATAACCCTTAATATTTTCCTTAAGAGCTTCAAAATTATTGGAGCGGTTCTCAACAAAGTCTTTATCAACTAAGCCCTCTTCAATGACTGTGTAGATCATGGCATTGAGCATCGCCACATCCGTATCTGGCTTGAACTGCATCGTACGCCAGGCATGCTTACTGATTTCAGTTGCACGTGGATCACACAAGACAATTTTGGCGCCTCGTTTAGCGGCATTCTTAAACCAGGTAGCAGCAACGGGATGATTTGCTGTTGGATTTGAACCAATTAAGAAAATAAGACTTGAGTGCTCAACATCGTTGACTTGGTTACTAACGGCACCAGAACCAACACCCTCGAGCAACGCAGCTACAGAAGATGCATGGCAAAGGCGTGTGCAATGGTCAACGTTATTACTACCAAAACCGGTGCGTACCAGTTTTTGGAATAAGTAAGCCTCTTCATTGCTGCCTTTTGCAGAGCCAAAGCCTGCAAGCACCTTGTTACCGTATTGATCTTTTAGCTTTTTGAGGCCACCACCAGCAAGTTCCAAAGCCTCTTCCCAAGTAGCTTCACGGAAGATATCGGACCAGTCTTGCTTACCTTCTAATAAAGTTTCATCTTTAGCAACGCCCGCTTTACGAATTAGCGGCTTAGTTAAGCGCTGTGGATTATGGATGTAATCCATACCAAAGCGACCCTTCACGCAAAGACGATTGTGATTGGCCGGGCCATCACGACCTTCTACGCTAACAATCTTTTCATCTTTCACGTTGTAAGTAATTTGGCAACCTACACCGCAGAAAGGACAAACTGAATCTACCTTACGGTCAACCGTTTGCGAGCCAATTAAACCTTTAGGCATTAATGCACCTGTTGGGCATGCTTGTACGCACTCACCACAAGCAACGCATGTGCTATCACCCATGGGGTCATTTAGATCGAACACAATCTCGCTATGAGAACCGCGCATTGCATAGCCGATCACATCATTGACCTGCTCTTCACGACAAGCGCGCACACAACGATTACATTGAATGCAGGCATCTAGATTCACTGCCATGGCTGGGTGAGATACATCATGACTGACTTTTTCACGACGTAATGCTTTGAGCTCTGGGCGAACCGTAACATCTAAGCGTGCTGCCCAAGTGCTCAATTCACCGTGTTGATTTTTTTGCTCTTCTTCTTTACTATCACCAACCCACTTAAATCCCTCATCAGGCATGTCTGATAACAACATCTCGAGCACTAGCTTTTGACTCTTTAGTGCACGCTCGCTATTGGCTTTAACATCCATGCCTGGAGTTGCGCTACGGCAGCAACTGGGCGCCAAAGTACGCTCACCATTAATTTCTACTACGCAAGCACGGCAATTACCATCAGCGCGGTAACCATCTTTAAAACACAAATGAGGAATATCGATCCCGTGGCGCTTAGCAGCCTTGAGAATAGTCTCACCTTCGTAAGAAACGATGGTTTTGCCGTCAAGCTTGAACTCAACGGTTTGCAATTCAAGCTCTTTAGGATTTACTGGTGCGTTCATATTTATCTCGTTTTTCCCTTAGTTTTTTTGATTGCTGATTAAGCAATTTCTTCTGGGAAATATTTTGCAATACAGCGAATTGGATTTGGTGCAGCTTGACCGAGGCCGCAGATAGAAGCGTCAACCATCACAGTGGCTAAGTCTTCTAAAGTATTCTGATCCCAAGATGGTGACTGCATTAACTTGGCAGCTTTGCTGGTGCCTACACGACATGGCGTACATTGACCGCAGCTCTCATGTTCAAAGAAGTGCATTACGTTGAGCGCCATATCGCGCGCCTTGTCTTTATCGCCAAACACCATCACCGCAGCCGAACCAATGAAACAACCATAAGGCTGCAAGGTATCAAAGTCCAATGGAATGTCATTCATGGTTGCTGGCAAGATGCCGCCAGACGCGCCACCCGGTAAATAACCGTAGAACTTGTGGCCATCTTGCATGCCGCCACAATACTCATCAATCAACTCCTGAATCGTAATACCGGCTGGAGCCAGTTTCACACCCGGGTTTTTAACTCGGCCACTAACGCTATAACTGCGTAAGCCTTTGCGATCATGACGACCGAAAGAGCTAAACCACTCAGGGCCACGCTGAACAATATCGCGCACCCAGTAGAGAGTTTCAAAGTTGTGCTCTAGTGTTGGACGACCAAACAAACCAACTTGAGCTATGTAAGGGGGACGCATACGAGGTTCGCCCCGTTTACCCTCGATACTTTCAATCATGGCGGATTCTTCACCGCAAATGTACGCGCCCGCGCCACGTCGTAACTCAATCAATGGTAATTTAAATGGCGGATTTGCTATGAGCTTTGCTAGCTCCAATTCGAGCAGTTCACGGCAACCGTGATACTCGTCGCGCAAATAAATATAGCAAGCATCTATACCGACTACATTAGCGGCAATTAACAAACCCTCTAAAAAACGATGTGGGTCACGCTCCAAATAGGTGCGATCCTTAAATGTACCTGGCTCACCTTCGTCAATGTTCACTGCCATCAATTTTGGAGCGACTTGATCTCTCACAATGCGCCACTTGCGTCCTGCTGGGAAGCCCGCACCACCTAGACCGCGAAGTCCCGAGCTTTCCATGATCTTGACAATGCTCTCGCTGTCTTTTTTACCTTCAACAATTTCTTTTGCTAAAGCGTAACCACCCTGCGCGCGATAGGACTCATAGCCTACATAGTCTGGTGAAACTGCTTGATTGTCACCTTGTGGGGATATGCCCTTTTCAGCTAAAGCCGCAGGATCAAAATTCGCACTGTCCTTAGCCATCGGATGAGTCGTCAAATTATTTTTGACGGCGGCGGCAACCTTATCTGTAGTTGCGAACAATACTGGGTACTGATGCACAACTGCTACTGGAGCCTGTTCACAACGGCCCACACAGGGAGCGGCCTCCACCTTAATTTTTGGATTACCTAAAATTGCTGGTAACTTTGCTAATAGATTTTGTGCGCCAGCCAACTCACAGGCGATACCATCACAAACACGCAGAGTAATATCAGCAACGGGATCATTGCCACGCACCACTTCAAAGTGGTGATAAAAAGTGGCAACCTCATAAACTTCCGCCATCGGCAAATTCATTTCTTTTGCGAGAGCAACCAAATGACGATCATGCAAAGCACGGTATTCATCATTGAGCTTATGTAAATTTTCAATCAGCAAATCACGACGATCAGCTGCAACACCAATTAACTGGCGAACCTCTGCCAAGGACACATCGTCTGCTTGACGCCCTTTGAGCTTGCTCTTGCGACGAATGGTTTCCCTTAAATCATCTGCTGTTGCTACGGCAACAGCCTTGACTTCATCTGAGGGTTTTGGGTGATTCATAGTTTTAATCTCTAATTTCTAGTCGCAATAATGATGCTATTTTTTATATCTAAAACCGGGCTTAAGAAGGTCCGAATTAGCAAGAAATAACTGAGCTCGCTCTATATAGGAAATTCCCAAGATCAAGGATGATTTTGGGTTATTTCTGCACTCAAGTCCTTGACGGCGCTCAAGTGAATTTAACTAGGGTAAACCCTAAATTAAATAACTGACGGGGATGGTTTGCTGCCGGGTGGCGGAGCGTAATCTAGCTTGCGTTCGTAAACACGAGCCTTAAAGCAATCGTTGTAACCTTTGCTGCCGATTTGCCAGCCAATAGAAGTGCAATCATCTTGGGCCGCTGACTCAATAGAGCCGCATCCCGTTAGAGCAATGACGGCAATAGAAACAAGGATAGCTAAAGGGCGCAATGTAGTTGAATTCATACCTCAAGTCTACTTGATTACTTAACTGGTGGAAACCCAACCTGTTGTTGCCAGCTATTGTTAAACACGTGAATCACCGGCTTTTCATAAACCCCCGCTTTGGTAAACGGCTCATCTGCTAACCAAACCTCAACATCCACCTTGCTAGGAAAATCCATGACCAACAAACTACCTACTGTCGTCTTGCCATCTTCTGAGGTCAGTGGGCCGGCAAAAGCCATCTTGTCTGCGAGCTTACCCAAGTAAGCACGATGCTCTGGTCGTACCTGAATACGTAATTCTGCGGTGCCGGGACGATCCATTAAAAGGATTGCAAAGATCATGTGTACTCCTCATTAGCTCTAAAGCATCCATCTTACGACAAGCGAAAAAAGAAAACCGCCCGAAGGCGGTTTCACGTGCAAAGTTTTTAAAAAACTAATTAAGCAGCTTTACGGCTTTTTGCAGCTGGCTTAGCTACTGCGTATTGGCCTTGAAAGTTAGACATTGCAGCGTCAACACTCTTCTCGAAGTTTGCGAAAGCATCAGTTGCTGAAGCGCGAACTTGGTCAAACTGTTGGAGTGAAGTTTCAAATGCAGTTTTGAATGCAGATACAAATGCCTCAGAACCAGCAGGAGCTGTCTTAGTAGCTTCTTTAACAAACTTCACCATATCAGCACGTGCGTCATCAATAGATGCGTCAACTACTTGAGCAACTTCTTTGTTGCTGTTACGCACAACCTTGCTTACTTTAGCTTGGTAAGCAGCAGCGTACTTAGCAGCTTCTTGTGCAGTTTCTGGCTGAGCCAATTTTGCCAACTGTTGTGCATCTTTAATTGCCAACAACTGAGCGCTTGCATCTTGAGCAACTACTAAAGCATCTTTAGCGGCAGCTTGGTTGATTTCAGCTAATTCTTTTGCGCTTTCAACAGCTACTTGAGCCAAGAACTTGGCATTTTCAACAGCTTTAGTTTGAGCTTGTGTCATTTGGTCGTTTAATTGATTCTGGAACATGGTGTTTTCCTAACTTTTATAAAATTGATAAATGTGTTGCTATGCACCATTCTAAAAAGTTTTTTATTGCAGTGCAAGATTTATTTGCGGCAATGCAACAAAAACACTAAAAACCCCTTTTTTCGATTAAAAACAGAGGGTTGAGTATCTAAAATATTCAGGCTGAAGTGGTGACTTAGGGTAGAAATCAAGAAAAAGTAAAGAAAAAACCACCTGAAGGTGGTTTCAAACTACTGGCGGAAGAAGCGTCAAACCACTGCTGTGCAAGATTTAGACGGATATGGATGGAAATATGAGCTGATGGATGCTCGAAACAACTTATTAACTAAAAAAAACTGTCATCACTTATGTGTTGCAAGTGCATATCCATCTCTAAAACCCTACATTGGTCGCTAACCCCATCCAGCCAGAGTAAAGTCATGTTAATTAATATCAATAATGAGTACTAAATGTTTAAAAATATGATTAGGCGTATAGGTCTTTCGTTTGCTCGCTTTCTTTGTAAATATAGAGGCAAAAGTTTTATTGATGCGATTGAATTAAATGTCGATAGTTTTCATAGATTTATGAATAATCTAGATTTTGATATGAATCGCAACGGAGAGAGTAGAGTCTTGAGGATTATGTCGGGTTTAAATATGCATTGCATATTCGATGTGGGGTCAAATGTGGGGGAGTGGGCTGAAATTGCATCTAATTTAAACCCACAAGCTATGATTCACACTTTTGAAATTGTTCCCAGCACTCATAAAGAGCTTTTGAACAATTTAAATCGGCTGAAAAATATCATGCCCAATAATGTTGGCCTCTCAAATATAGCTGGTCCAATTAAAATACACATTGGCGATGCCTCCTCCATGTCTACATCATGTAACTTTGAAGGTAATCCAGCAATAGAAGGCTATTACACAAATAGTATTGAGTGTAAAACTATTAGAGCCTTTGATTACATGACAGATGCAAAAATTAAAGCAGTAGATTTTGTAAAGATAGATGTTGAAGGCATGGACCTCAAGGTTATTCAAGGATTTGGCGAAAAGTTAAAATGCGTACGAGCTTTACAGTTTGAATATGGGATATGGAATATCATCTCTCATGATTTACTAATAGATTTTTGCTCTCTTTTAAAGCAGCATGGATTTGTTATCGGAAAAATATTTCCTAATCAAGTAAAGTTTTTTGAGTATCACTTCAATATGGAAAATTTTCACGGCTCCAACTATCTTGCAGTAAGAGGTGATGAAGCTAATCTTATAGAGAAAATGAAAGCCTTTGGCGGATAACCATCTAAACTGCCACACGCTATTGCAAATACCTAAAAAGCAGCGGCCTAATAACAAACAACTCCAATCCTTAGATATGCAACTCATTCAAATAAAGTCTAACCATTGACTAATTAAAGAAAACACTCTCCTTAGGGAGAAAAATGTCATTAATGCCATTAAAAACAAAGCTTTATGAGGGAACATCTGTGGGAATAAATAGAAAAAGGGGCAATTAAGCCCCTTTTTACTTGACAACTTGGCGGAAGAGGCGGGATTCGAACCCGCGGTAGGCTATTAACCTACGCACGCTTTCCAGGCGTGTGACTTAAACCGCTCATCCACCCTTCCGTACAGCCGTTGATTATACGTTTGCCGGAAGGGCTTACCTCTAAAAGCGTGAATAGCTACTTAAACAGACTCTTTGAGCTGATCCAAGATCGCTGGATTTTCCAGTGTTGAGGTATCTTGAGTTACTTCCTCGCCTTTTGCAATCACGCGCAGCAAGCGACGCATGATCTTGCCAGAACGAGTCTTAGGCAAGTTATCACCAAAGCGGACATCCTTTGGTTTAGCAATCGGACCGATCTCTTTGCCCACCCAGTTCCGCAACTCAGTAGCAATCCTCTTCGCTTCGTCACCTGTTGGGCGTCCGCCCTTCAGGACTACGAATACGCAAATTGCTTCACCAGTCAATTCATCGGGACGACCCACAACTGCCGCTTCAGCAACCAAGGGATTAGCAACCAAGCAAGATTCAATTTCCATCGTGCCCATACGATGACCAGAAACATTCAAGACGTCATCAATACGACCCGTAATCGTGAAATAGCCAGTATCTTTATTGCGGATTGCACCATCACCTGCCAGATACAAAGTACCACCCAACTCTTCTGGGAAGTAAGACTTCACGAAGCGATCGGGATCGCCCCAGATCGTACGAATCATGGAAGGCCATGGACGCTTCACAACCAAAATACCACCGTGACCATTTGGAACGTCTACGCCTGCCTCATCCACAATCGCTGCCTGAATACCTGGCAATGGCAATGTGCATGAACCTGGAATCATCGGAGTTGCACCCGGCAATGGTGAAATCATATGACCACCAGTTTCGGTTTGCCAGAAGGTATCTGCGATTGGGCAACGTGAGCCTCCCACATTTTCGTAGTACCAGATCCACGCTTCTGGATTAATCGGCTCACCGACTGAACCCAAGAGACGCAAGGAAGATAAGTTATAGCTCTTTGGATGCACTGCTTGATCATTACTAGATGCCTTGATCAATGAGCGAATCGCTGTTGGAGCAGTGTAGAAAATCGTTGCCTTGTGTTTTTGAATCATGTCCCAGAAACGGCCCGCATTGGGGTAAGTTGGAACACCCTCAAACACAATCTCCGTCGCGCCCACTGCGAGTGGGCCGTAGGTAATATAGGAGTGACCTGTTACCCAGCCGATATCTGCTGTGCACCAGAAGACGTCAGTCGGCTTAATGTCAAAGGTCCACTTCATTGTGAGAATCGCCCACAAGAGGTAGCCACCTGTAGAGTGCTGCACACCCTTAGGTTTGCCGGTTGAACCCGATGTATAAAGAATAAATAATGGATGTTCAGCGCTGACCCACTCTGGCTCGCAAGTTGTGGATTCATTCGCTACGATTTCTTGCATCCAAACATCTCGGCCAGTTGTCATGGTGACATCACTGCCGGTACGCTTGTTTACGATCACATGTTTTACATTAGGGCATTCGCCAGTAGACAGCGCCTCGTCACAAATGGCCTTTAAAGGCAATGATTTGCCGCCGCGGAACTGTCCGTCTGCCGTAATCACTGCCACGGCACCAACGTCAATAATTCGATCGCGAAGTGCTTGAGCAGAAAATCCACCAAACACAACAGAGTGAATTGCGCCGATACGCGCACAAGCCTGCATCGCAATAACGCCTTCGATAGTCATTGCCATGTAAATGATGACGCGGTCACCAGACTTAATGCCCATTTTTCGAAGTGCATTTGCCATTTTGCAAACACGCTCAAGCAACTCTTGATAACTTATGTTGGTAACGGATCCATCATCTGCTTCAAAAATAATCGCGGTCTTGTTACCAAGGCCATTTTCAACCTGGCGATCTAAACAGTTATAAGAGGCATTGGTTGTGCCATCTTCAAACCACTTGTAGAAAGGTGCTTTGGACTCATCAAGAACTTTAGTAAAGGGCTTTTTCCAAAAGAGATTCTCTTTAGCAAGGCGACTCCAGAAACCGTCATAATCGCTGTTAGCTTCAGCACAGAGCTTGTTGTAAGCATCCATTCCAGGAATAGCGGCGGACTTAATGAAGTCTGCTGGTGGGTTAAATACGCGGTTTTCTTGCATCAATGGTTCCATGCTTCACAGCCCTTCTATTCAATAATTAGTCGTTTTTTTCTGCAAAAATAGCGCAGAGTTAAGGAAACGCATCCCCAAGAGCTAATAAGATAAGTGAAAACACGCTAGATTTGCTCTATGGCAAACCCTTAAAATAGATTAAACCTTACATAATTAAGCTTAAAACCATGACATATATCAAACAAAACGACCTCATTCAAAGCGTGGCAGATGCATTCCAATTCATCTCTTACTACCACCCCAAGGACTTTATCTCCGCTATGGGCAAGGCTTATGAGCTTGAGCAAGGTGTCGCAGCGAAGGATGCAATTGCACAGATTTTGACCAATAGCCGGATGTGTGCAGAAGGTCACCGCCCCATGTGCCAGGACACTGGTATCGCAGTCGTTTTCCTCAAAATTGGTATGAATGTTCAGTGGGGCGATGCCACCATGAGCGTCACCGAGATGGTGAACGAAGGGGTTCGTCGGGCTTATATGAATCCTGATAACCCACTAAGAGCATCTGTTTTGACTGATCCAGCGGGCAAGCGCAAAAACACGGGTGACAACACTCCAGCCGTTATTCATTACGAAATCGTCCCAGGCGATGATGTCGAAGTCATTTGTGCGGCCAAAGGTGGCGGCTCTGAGAATAAAGCCAAGATGGTCATGCTCAACCCTTCTGATTCAATCGTAGACTGGGTAGTCAAAACCGTCCCGACGATGGGTGCGGGCTGGTGCCCTCCCGGCATCTTAGGTATCGGTATTGGTGGCACCCCAGAGAAGGCCATGTTGATGGCTAAAGAGTCTTTAATGGGTCCGGTAGATATTCAAGAATTAATCGCACGCGGTGCGAAGACTCGTGCCGAAGAGCTGCGCTTAGAGATCTACGAGAAGGTCAATAAGCTCGGTATTGGGGCACAAGGTCTCGGTGGCCTAGCCACTGTGCTCGATATCAAAATCATGGAGTATCCAACGCATGCGGCTTCACTGCCAGTAGCGATGATTCCAAACTGTGCCGCAACCCGCCACGTACATTTCCACTTGCATGGCGATGGCCCAGCGATATTAGAAAAACCATCCTTATCTGATTGGCCAGATGTGACTTGGACTCCAGACACCAAAAAATCGAAGCGTGTGAATTTAGATACCTTGACTGCCCAAGAAGTGGCTGGCTGGAAAGAAGGCGAAACACTGCTCCTCAACGGCAAAATTTTGACTGGTCGCGATGCGGCACATAAGCGTATTGCCGATATGCTCGCCAAAGGTGAAGAATTGCCGGTAAGCTTTAAAAACCGCGTGATCTATTACGTTGGCCCAGTAGATCCAGTGGGTAGCGAA
Source organism: Polynucleobacter duraquae (assembly GCF_000973625.1). Taxonomy (NCBI): domain Bacteria; kingdom Pseudomonadati; phylum Pseudomonadota; class Betaproteobacteria; order Burkholderiales; family Burkholderiaceae; genus Polynucleobacter; species Polynucleobacter duraquae. Next base: position 679,809 of record NZ_CP007501.1, on the reverse strand, counting down.
GCAGTTGGCCCAGCAGGCCCAACTACTTCAACCCGCATGGATAAGTTCACTGAGATGATGCTGGCTCAAACTGGATTGATATCTATGATTGGTAAAGCAGAACGTGGCCCTGCTGCAATTGAAGCGATCAAAAAACATAAGTCTGCTTACTTGATGGCTGTTGGTGGCGCTGCTTACTTGGTTTCCAAAGCCATTCAGACGGCGAAGGTAGTAGGCTTTGCTGACCTTGGCATGGAAGCGATTTATGAATTCGATGTCAAAGACATGCCAGTGACGGTAGCGGTCAGTTCTGCCGGTATCTCTATGCATGAGACAGGCCCTAAAGAATGGCAAGCAAAGATTGCCGGCATTCCAGTCACGATTGCCTAAGTTGGCTATTAACTCAGCCACTTCTAGTTAAGCGACCTTACTTGGCACTCATCGGAGTTTTTGATTCTGGCGTTGGAGGCTTATCCATTTTGGATGAGGCTTTACGCCAACTTCCTGAACATAACTATATATATCTGGCCGACTCCATTAATGCCCCTTATGGAGAGAGATCTAGCGAATGGATTGCTAACCGCAGTATGGAGCTGTGCCAATACTTAGCAGCGCAAGGTTGTGATGCCATTATGGTTGCCTGTAATACTGCCACCGCCGAGGCCATTGCAAATATTCGTCATGAGCTGAGTAATATTCCAATCATCGGTGTAGAGCCAGGCATCAAGCCTGCAGCAATGCAGTCAAGTAATGGCATTGTTGGCGTGCTTGCAACTGAAGCTACGCTCAAGAGTGATAAATTTAGTGATCTGCTGGCCACCCTACCCAATTGTCAGTTTGTCAAACAAGCGGGTGCTGGCTTGGTTCCCCTGATTGAGGCGGGCCAGGCTAATTCTGAAGAAACTTTAGAGCTACTTGCTCAACATCTAGAACCCATTCAGGAAGCGGGGGCAGATACTCTGGTTCTGGGATGCACACACTACCCTTTCTTACGAAAAGCCATACGTAAATTATTAGGCGATTCCATTAACCTCATTGATACCAGCGAGGCAGTAGTGCGCCAACTCAAACGAAAACTAGAATCGCAGGAAAAGCACTTAGATCACGAGGAATCTGGCTCCATCAAATTCATCAGCAGTAAAGATGCGCAGAAATTACATCACATGGCGCGCGAGCTCATGCAATCAGATCTGGATGAACATAGCATTCAATCTCAGGTAGTGAGCTCATTTACATGAGCGCCTTTTTAAGTCAAATGAATATGCGTCTACCATTCGACAAGACTGAACGCATCATCATTGGCATTGTTGTTGCCTTGCATTTTTTGTTTCTGATTGGCTTTCAAAGCGGTATGAAGCCGGACAACGACAACAATCAAGATGATGCGCGAGTGATGGCCAATTTAGTAAGTCCAGAGGCCGCTAAACAGCCTCAGGCCGCCCCAGCTGCGCCTCCACCAAAACCCAAGCAAGAGCAGAAGAAAACTGTGGATGAAAAATCCACGCAAGCACCAACACCGCCCCAAAGCCAACAACAGGTTCCAACCCCGCCAACACCTCAGCAATCCAAAAGTGAATCACAAGCCCCGAATGCTACGGTTGCACCAGCCACTACCTCTGGATCAAGTGGCACACCCATTCAGACTGACATTGGTAAACTAGTCGTTGTATATCAACCAGATGCAGATGCTTACTACCCTTCTTTTTCCAAAAGATCTGGAGAGCAAGGAGAAGTGGTGGTGAGACTGATTATTGATGAATCAGGTAGTGTTGAGGATGTTGCCTTATTACGTTCCAGCTCATTTCCAAGATTAGACAGAGCAGCAACGGAAATTGGCCGTCGTTATCGCTTTAAACCATTTTTAGTGAATGGTTCGCCCCAAAGAATTTCTACTAACCTTTTAATTAAATTTAATTTAAAGAATTAATATTATGAACACACCATTTGGCTTAGCAAATTTATGGCTCGAGGGCGATGCAGTCACCCGCTTTGTGGCCATTGCACTTCTCATCTGCTCCATTGTGACTTGGGTAATTTTGCTCTCCCGCTTTTGGGATTTGCGCAATCTACGCAAACTCAAACCTGAGCTTGATCTGTTTTGGCGCGCCACTTCCTATGACCAAGGTCTCAATGCATTTACCAACCATGCAAGCAATCCTTACTATCAGATTGCTAAAGCCGCTAGTGGAGCTTCTACCCACCACCAAAGTCAATCTACTAATCATCGCGAACTGTTGCAAACACTTAACTACTCCGAGTGGATGGCGAGAAGTCTTAAGAACAGTATTGATGGTGTTGCCGCCCAACTCCAAAAAGGAATCACCTTCCTTGGCTCGACCGGCGCAACGGCACCGTTTATTGGCTTATTTGGAACAGTATGGGGCATCTACCACGCTTTGATCGCAATTAGCAGCTCGGGTAGCGCGCAGATTGATCAAGTTGCTGGCCCAATTGGCGAAGCACTCATCATGACTGCTTTAGGTTTGGCTGTAGCGATTCCAGCAGTATTAGGCTTTAATGCAATTAATCGCGCCAATAAATTATTAGTTGCCGATCTCAATCGCTTTGGCAATGATCTCCTCGCTTATTTTGTAACCGGTGCCCGCGTAAAGTCCGGGGAATAAATATGTCCTTTAATCTTCAAAACGATCAAGAAGAAAGCGGCATCATGGCCGAAATAAATATGACTCCGATGGTGGATGTCATGTTGGTGCTCCTGATTATCTTCATCATTACCCTACCAGTCATTCAGCAGGCAGTGAAGGTCGAGCTGCCGAAAGCGAATAGCGTGCGCAATGAAGTCAAACCAGAGTCAGTACAGCTCTCGATTGATGCTCAGGGCAAGATATTCTGGAATAGTACGCCGATAGATTTAAAGACTTTTGATGGCTATGCAGAAAAAGCTGCTCAGAAAGAACCGCAACCAGAAATTAATTTACGCGCTGACAAGTCTGTGAAATATGAATATGTTGCTCAGGTATTGGCTGCATCCCGACGCGCTGGGTTAACCAAGCTGGGATTTGTGACCGAGCCCAATTAAGGCTTTGTAAAAGCAGTACATTGTTCTTGATAAATCTTTGTACCCTCGCCTAAGGTTGCGGAGAGAATTCCACCTTTAACCGTCTGCAACTTTCTTAATTGACCCGTTGGTCGATTAATTGCGATTATCGTGCTTACAGAACCAGCACCGTACTGGATGCCATCAAAATTTTCTGGGGGAAATTGTGCTTCCATTGAAATGAGAACTGTATATTCATCAATGAGGACACTCATGACAGCTTGCTGACCCAACTCGCTAACCCGGTCTAAATCTCGGTAATCGACGAAAACCTTGGCCTTCTGATTTTTTGAGGCGGTCATCACTTTGAGTTGATAGGTTTCGGTGTAATTATTTTCCGAACGCTCACAAGTAAAAACCAGGGTATCGGCAGCCAAACTGGGGGCGGCACATATAAGCAAGGAGAGAAAGTAGAGATATTTCAAAGATATCTGAAATCAATCGATTGATAGCCGAGGCCGGAATCGAAGTGGCACGACATTTTTGAGTCGGAAGATTTTAAATGAACCAGCACGCTAGAAAGCTTATAGATATTGGTTGAAAAGAATATTAAGATAGTAATGATACGTTTTGTGCTACGGGTAGGATTGTCTAAAAGCCATCAAATATTTTATTCGATGTCAAACGATTTAAATTCATCTTAACTTTTTTTAATGATCGCTAAAATACGGTTATCTAATAATCCATCAACTGTTTCTTAGTCGTTTTACTTTATAATAAGTTACTGCTAAAGTTAAAAATTTAACATCGAGCCAAGTTAGAGAAAAAATACAGCAATAAGCTTAAACAGTTTTTCTCCAGACTGTACAAAAAGCGCTAGTGTTTTTGGTGCTTGAAGCCAAAGTAATCACAGAACTTTTATTACTTACCCAATAAAAACTGTTGGCCTAAGCTTATTAGATTGTTTGGATAAGTATAGAAGAATTGGTTTAACATAAGCTCAAATTGATGTTATTAAGGATTTGAAATAACAGGCTGTGGAGTTAGTTTAGTAGATATAGAAATTACTATCGAATTGAATTAAGATTTATAAATGCCTCGCCCTCACAATATTCCTCAACGTAAGTTTTCAAAGCTAGTGAAATCAGCACCCCAACATAATCAAGTGACATATTTGATTGCGAATGGTTTAGCTCTACATCAACAGGGAAAATTTCAAGAGGCGCAAGCCATTTATGAGCAGATATTAGCAATCCAAGCGAATAATTTTGATGCCCTACATCTACTAGGCGCATTATTTGCTCAAACTAAGCAATTTACAAAAGCAATCGATTTTTTTTCTAAAGCATTACTTATTAATAATAATCATCCTGCTTGTTACTCTAATCGAGGTAATGCCTTA